>NZ_SDLA01000012.1:0-93650 GCF_013096845.1 Geobacillus sp. BMUD | reverse complement strand
ATTAATAAATCGTGTGCCTATGAAATTCGGCGTTTTTTTCTAGGGAAGGCGTGGTGAAATCCTTGATATAACAGCATTTCGGTCATTTTCATTTGCCTAAAATGCCCCTCAAACTGTCGAACTCGGGTCTAAGGTTAAATTTTCTTCACCGCGTTTTGTATCACTTTCATAAATAGAGAAAAGTCTATCTTTATGAAACCATTCAGTACGGTGCTTATACCTTAATAATAAGTATAAAATTGTACTACCATCTTCAATTTGTTCACAGATATATTCATATAAAGGTTTGAAATATTGTTGTGCAATCACGCGACAACGATCATCAATACTTCTGCTTGGTGTGATATTTAAGAAAAGGGTGTCTAAAACACTTAACTTATTTTCTGAAAAAAGTTTCATTAACGAGTAACATAAAGCAATTTTTTGAATATAGTCGTTCGGATACTCTATAAAGCGTCTATGTCTTCTTTCGTCACCTTTTAAATAGGATTCAATGTCAAAATTTAGTTTTTCTATCTCATGAATAATGGCACTAAGTAAAGAATTGGATTTTATAAAATCTAGAAAAATCTTAATTTCTGAATAGAAATTTTCTTCCCGTGCATATAACACACTATTGGCTCTATTACTCAATTTGAATTTTATATTTTCTAAAACTGGATTCATCTTATTTTTCACCCCACTGAACTATCCTTTGTGATATTGTTACCAGTCATTTTGTCTTATTCTCTTATCCATCAATATTGCAAACAAATAGGACGGAGCCTGCAAGTGCTGTACAGGTACAGTATTTTCTAATGGTACATATTTCAGCGCTTCTTTAAAGGTGTTTTTTGATATTGAGCGATTAGTTCTGCTCAACTCAATAGTATTTGCCTTAACTTTGTACGTAAACTCTCCTCCACGGATTTGCTTAAAAACTTGCCCTTCACATCCCTTGATTCGTTCCCATACGGTTTCAATCATCCTATCCCCCCTACTAACAAAAAGTTTAAAAATATGTTGAGTTCATACTTTAATTATAACCTAATACCTAATTTCAGGAAATTTCAAACAAAAATATGAGCATCTCATATACTCTCTGAGAATGCCAATGGTTGATAAAAAGTCCCCTCCATACCTCTACCTTTTTCTGCTAAAATAATTCTATACGCTTTAAGGGGGTTTTGTTATGCCAGTGTATAAAGATCACTCCATAAAGAAAAGAGAAAGTTGGTATTATGAATTTATTTATAAGAAAAAAAGATACAAAAAAAGAGGCTTTGCTAGAAAAACTGATGCAGAAGCAGCGGAGAGACAGAAAAGATACGAATTGCAGCAAGGAATATCCATTCAAGAATCAAAAATTACTGTAAAAGACTACTTTAAAGAGTGGTTGAGCAGAAGGCATAATCTTTCTCAAAATACGAAAAAACTTTATAAAACCTTTCTTAACAATCATTTAAATTTTTTTGAAAATGTACAACTAAACGATGTTACTCCTTTAATGGTTCAACGGTTTATTGATAGCCTTCATCAGAGATATTCCAGCGGTTATGTAAAAAGAATTTACAGCATACTACGGAAAGGATTAAATGATGCTGTTAATTTGGAATTGATTCGACGAAATGTCGCCGATCAGATTGAAAAACCGCGTGAACAGAGAGAAAAACCAATTGAGGTATTTACAGTTGAAGAATTAAAAGAATTTATTAAGATAGCGGAAAAGACAACTCGCTATGCCATTGCCTTTAAAATTCTGGCTCATACCGGAATGCGACGGGGAGAATTGCTCGCTTTAACGTGGGACGATATTGATTTTGAAAGAAAAACAATCAGAATAAATAAAACACTTCTTAAACATCAACGAACGATTCAACACTCTACAAAAACGAAGCAATCTACAAGAGTCATTGCTATTAGCAACTATCTTGTGGAGGAATTGAAAAAACATAAACAAATACAAGAAATTGAAAAAGCAGAGAACGAAAACTATGAGGACAACAACTTAGTTATTTGCACAGTAAACGGAACAAGTGTGTATGTAGATAACTTAACACGGGCATTCCGAAATACTTATAAAAAGATGAAATTAGAAAAGGATATTACATTGCACTCATTAAGGCATACACATGCAACTTTGCTGTTACAACAAAATGTTCATATGAAGGTCGTTTCGGAACGGTTAGGACATGCGAGTATCAAAATGACAATGGATACTTACTCTCATTTGCTTCCAAGCATACAAGAAACAGCAGCCGAAAAATTCGAGCAATTGTTTGAGGAGGAATAAAGTTTTAAATCAATCACTCCAAAAATCACACCAAGTCACCAAAAACACCAAAAATAACGAATGACAACAGAAATAAAAAATCCCTTGAAGCCTTGTGGCTCAAGGGATTTCACTTGATGATTCCGACTGGGCTCGAACCAGCGACCTCCACCCTGTCAAGGTGCGATAGTATTTTAAGCTTAGATTGAAGCAGTCGGAAAAACCTTTATATATCAAGCACTTGCTTTTTTGATTTAAGATGTAACTTGAACAATTCAGAGATAAAATGTAAGATTGTGTCCCCAATGTGTCCCCAACTGATAAATGGTGTTATGTCAAGAAAACGGACACGTTAAACAGAGAGAATAGCTGAACCTACGCAGCTACTTTTCCCTGATTAGCGTAGTAAGCAGCTTCAAATTTACATGACGATACAAGGGCTGAATGAATTCTCTTTCGGTTGTAAAAGCATTCAATATACTCGAAAATCATTTGTTTCGCTTCTTTCCGCATTAAGAGTTTATTATAATCTCTCTGTTCTCTGTGTCCACTTTTTAGACTAACATCAGTCTCTTTTTTGAATAAAAAGAAATTAACCTAATCCCCCTTTTATACGACGATAATGCTTCTAATTTTGTTGGTCGATACATCGTAAAGCCTTTCACTATATCGATCATTCAATGTAATTTCATTTCTTTTTTTTAGTTCTTCTTCCCAAAACTTTTTTACATCTTTAAAACTTTTTATTTCTTTTTTGTACCATCATCATATTCAACCCATGATACACTATCGATTAATGTGTATTCGCCGCCATCATCCGTTTGAAAAATTACTTGAACATTGTCAAATTTCAATTGTTCAATTTGTTCATTATAGCTCATTTTTGTTCCCTCCCAGAATTGGTTATTTTTATGTACTTTTTACTTTTATTAATTGTACAATAAGTTAATCTTAATTTGGTTAAAAAATTTTTAATTTAAAAACCAAGTACGGTAAATAATTGAACAAGAAATCTTCATAGCTACAATCCTTGCATTTTCTAATTCGATTTTTTGCGCAAAACTTTATTTTCAATCACAAATGTTTATTTTCGAACTACATAGTAGGTAAGAGGAATAAGGATTAATGAATATAAGTGACCTCTTCATTAAACTGTTTCCTACTCCGTTGAACTCCCTCTTCACCTAAAGTGTATCTCTTTACGTTCCTTTACTTTAATAAAAAGGATCGTCTATTTGTCCTCTAAACCTTTTGTTCCTCACGTACCATGTTTGATACCATCTCTATTCCCAACTCAATAAGTCGACTCCTTTGTCTTGGTGTCAAAGGCGGAGTAGCAATAAATAAAAAGTCCTCGGCACGACTTAAAGCAACATACAATATTCTGATGTCATCTTCATTACTGTTAATATCTGGATTAAGCAATAATTCTAATAATTCGATTTTATCTAAGAATACAAGAACTGACTCAAACTCTGCCCCTTTTGCCTTATGAATAGTTCTGATTGTGCTTGTTTTTTCTTCAGGCATTTTAAGGTCATTAATTAAATCTGACATCATTGTTGTTTCAGCAAAGTCTTTAGCCTTTCCTCTTCCATAATTCGTTATTTTATAACCTGCTTTACTTAAGAATAAGGATAAGTCATTATAGTAGTTATATAGTGAAATATTCTCAATGCTATTTGGATAATTCATTACATACTCCAACAAACTAACCGCCAGGCTTCTTTTTTGCATAGACGTTATGGTTTGCCCAGGACGGAAAGGAGATTTTAATGATCTATTCCGATCAGTTGTAAAAACTTTCATCATTTGTTTTACAGCCACTTCATAACGCCCTTCTTTTGCAAACTGTCTTGCCGATATAATATTTCTCATGAACCTATCTCTCATTGACGAATCTGTTTCTGAAAAAGTATCCCATACATTCAATGTTTTTACATCTCTTAAAATTTTTACCGAATCATTATATCTGGCTAACACACAATAATCATTGTTGAGCTTTTTGTTTTTTCTTTCTCTATGGAAAATTGTTATTAACTCCATAATATTGTCATCATTATATTCCATAAACATAACAGGATAACTTTTCCCTTCCCTAATGGGCGTTTGTTGTAAAGAATCATGTTTTCGTATAAAGTTAAGTATTTTAACGATACTTGGGCTACTTCTTCTATTTTGCGTAATTTTAAAGTTTAGTTGGTTCGGAAGCGAAAAAGCTATAAAATCATTTCTGGATGCTCCTTGGAATTTAAATATTGATTGAGCTGGATCTCCTATTACCCCTACTACAGAACCTTTATACGCTAACCACTTAATAATCTCCGTTTGAATTGGATTGGTATCCTGAAATTCATCCAAGAATATGAACGGATATTTAGCAGATAAACAATCTAATATGATAGGGAACTCTTTTAATATTTTATAAGAAAAACAAAGAACATCTTCGTGATGGATAATTCCTCTTTTCCAGCACAACTTCTTATAAGAAAGTAAATGATCCTTGCTAATATAATATCCATCTATTTTTTTATTAACATTTCTGCGAACTCGTAAGATGATTTCATCTTCCTTCAAATACCATTCCAGCGCCTCTAAACATTCTTTAATTTGTCTGTCATCTTTCATGTAGAAAAGGTTATTGGCTCTTTTCCATTCCATTAGCCTCCCATTGGACACTTTATTCTCCTCATGTCCATCCATCTCGGCTACATTTACTAATGTAGTCCCGTCTGAATTACGTAATAAGTAGCAGTAAGGTTTTACGATATTTTTATACAGAAAACTATGAATAGTTGAAACCTCAACTCTTTGAATATCCGTTCCTAATCTCTCGATAATCTCTTCAGAACCAACTGTAGTATATGTAATACATGCAATTTTTGACACCTTTCCAAGTCGCTCAGAGTTTTGCAAAACATTTCTAATATGTTTTACAAGCCAATGAGTCTTTCCAGCTCCTGGACCTGCAATTATTTTAAAATGTTTATGTAAGTCCTTCTTGTCCATTAAAAATTCAGAATCAATGGTAGTAGTATCACTTTGAAACATAGTAAATCCCCTCATTCCTTATAACATACCCAATTAAAAGCAGACTTAATATGACTTGGCAGAATTAACTTAGCAGATTTATCATTTTTCAATCTATGAGCTATTTCAAGAGCTAACTCCCCTTTCCTTCCATCTGCATACTTTAAATATGATGCGGCATATCTTGCTCTCTCTTTTTCTTCTGGTAACCAATTGCTATTCTCTAAAGGCTCAAAATCTTCCAACTTAATGTCCTGAAACAAAATTGGATTCAAATAGTTTTCCCAAGCTAAATCATATTCAAATGTTTTTCCTTTACCTGTTTTATTATAAAAAATCTCAACATTAGCACAATTTTCCGCTATTTCTTTAAGATTTTCAAGAGCTCCAGAAAGAGGTTTGTATTCATAATTATCATGGTCTTGATTCAATTCAAACGGATAGCAGGACTTCCAAGTCCTTTTTTTACCTCCCTCTGTCTTCTTTGGCTTTTTGCATGGATCAGTATCAATTACACAGGCTACTCTCTTTTGTAACGCATATTTCTTACGCTCTGGACTAATTCCTGCACCAAACATTTTTATGAAATGGGAAAATGTCAAAGCATCTGCACGAACAATGGCTACATGACTCCTTTCTAAATCACACCCCACCGATTCTGCTAATACAGGAAACAAAATCAGCTCTGCCATACCTTCAACAAGTAAAACAGACCTTGCAAACAGCATAGCCGACTTGGTAGCGTCAAGAAAACGCTCTACATATCCTTTAGACTTTTGGTCGTCTGGACTGTCTGAAAACACTCTACTCGGATATTTTGCTTGCACTCTTTGCTCATTATCTCTCTCAAGACAAATAATTGGATCTAATCCGACTGCTGATGTTATTTGAGTTGAATGAGTGGTAATAAAAATTTGACGACTTAACGTCTGTTTGTCAGTTTCTTCTTTTAAGAACTTTAGAAAATTATATTGTAAAGCGGGATGTAAATGTGCTTCTGGCTCTTCTATTAACAATATCGGAAATGTTTTTGCGTTCTCACCATATTCCTCAGATGTAATCATTTTGAATTTCGCCAAAATTAATGACATATAAATGAGGTTATTATAACCCAAACCGTTGTTAATGATAGGAATTTCAATACCTGTTTCATTTCGGATAATTAGACGTAGAATTGAAAGTACATCAGCTTCTTCTAATCGACCATCGATGTCTGGTTCTCCTCCAATTGATGCACCAGTATTTTGGGCAAAGCGCAGAATTTCTTTTCTGTTCAGACGACCAACTATATTTTCAACAATTTTGTTAGAGTGTTTTTGGAACTCTTGTTTAGAACTTAGTAGAGAATCAGAACTCTTTTCATTGTTAGGTTCATTATCTATAAAATGTGTTAAAAGCTGTTTAAGAAGTGAATTTCGTCCTGTAAACATCTTGCTCTCTACATCTCTTAGTGCATCTAAAGTCTCGCAATGAATTTTTTCTAAATACTCCGTTTCAGCCCTTATTTTATTTTCAATTTTTCCACCATAAATTCTGGATACATACTTCTTTAAGAAATTCTCAAGTATACCCCATCTTTCTTTATCATTTTGCGCCTTTTTTATGGCATCTTTATATTCTTTCCAATTGGATTCTGGTAGAAAATATTTATAAGTAAGGGTTGCTTCCCAAGGTGATTCTAATTTTGTAAGCCAACTTGCTACAATCGCTTTATCTTCTAAGGTGTCATTATGCGAGGATCTTAAGGTAGCAGATATAATAATTTCAGGTGGATTGTCTAAATCGTCAAGTTCTTTATTAAAATCGTCAATAGATGGTGTCTTCGATACAGATCTGTTGAAAATGTATTCAATTGCTTTTATTATGGTTGTTTTTCCCGAATTGTTGCTACCAATAATGACATTTAAACCTTCATTAAATTCTATCTCAAACTCCCTAAAGCACTTAAAGTTTTTAATATATAATTTGGAAATATACACAAATAACACCTCCTATGCCCATATATAAAAAATAAACCAATTATTATTATACCATCCTTCCAAATTATCTCTTCGTCATTACGACGAAAAATTCAAAAATTAAAAGGTCATGAATGTATTTATTCATGACCTGAATGTTTCAACAAAACAATTTTAGCTCTTATGCAATCTTGGTAATAGGGGTCAAATTAGGATTTTTTAGCTTTCTTATTCTCAATTATCTCGATTTTTCACCAAAAGAACGTAAGAACCACTTTTATTTTGCAAAAAGCACAAAAAAGAAACTCATCATAACGTAGTTATATTCGAAACGATTAAAAATTAATTCATCCATGTTAATTTATGAATAATCCTAAATAAATAAGTCTCTACTGTTAATACAATTTTCTACTCTGAATATCTTTGATTAGACTACTCCACATTACGAATACAACCAAAAGCGTTCCGTCAAGGTTTCCGTTTTTTTCTTGTATTATTACTGCAAATTGAATATTTTGTTTTGACTCTTTAAACAGTGCTTGTCAATTATTTTTTCACCAAAAAATAAGTCGATTATATAACACTAATAGAGTTATAAACATAAAATAAAAATCTATAATATAGCAACACAAAAAGAAAGGAGGCGTATACATGAACAAAGACGACTTATTAGCAATGAGTAGCAAAGAACGTGTAAAAATCGTCAACGAACTACTCAAAAAGGAAGGTTTTGATTTACAAAAAGTTGCAGATTACTTCAATATAAACTACTCTACTTTTACGAAATTGATGCAGGAAGATGATTACGTCTATATCAAGCGTGAAAATCAATACTACAAATTTATAAGGGACGAAAGCCAAATTTCTCCTAATTCGATCAGCGCTGACAATGACGAACTCACCTATATTAAGGATCACTTTCATACACTAAAGTCGTTAATTGAACAATACGAAAATAGAGAGGATTTCTTTATCGATAAACGTATTTTCGACACATCTTCAAAAATTTCAACAAAAAATTTTCGAATTTCCGATGATCTGTACAATCAGTTCGTTAAAGTATGTCAACAGAAATTCCCCCACCTGAAGATACAAGATATTCTTTCCCAATTAATTTTTAACTTTGTAAATCGTTATTCATAACATGCTCATTTAAACAAAAAAGCAGTCCCTTTGTTTGCATATAGCAAATAAAGGAACTGCTTTTTTCGAGACTATTATTCCCTTTATCGTAACAACATCCATCATATAAACAGGTATGTCGCTGTCGTTTGTCTTCTTTTTTTGCATCTATATCAATTCCACGGGTTTCCCCCATGCTACTAGAATGCTCCAACCGTCTGCATGAAGATATGAATAATCGTCTTTTTGATATTACCTTCAGAAAAGACTTCCCTATCCTTATCAAGATTCTTCTTGTCCTTGTTATGGGAATAATCCACTACATTCTGTTCTGTGACGAAATAGTTTCCGATAAGACCATCTTGCCTTTTCGCTCTCTTCAGCAATCCTTTTACCTCTAATGACCTACACGTCTGATTGACTGCTTGCTGCGGCTTTTTTCTCCGAATATTCGAATGGTAATTTCTCTATCGGTCAAACCACTATGTTCTTGCAGAAGTTGAATAATCTTTTCTTTATAATGTTCCCACTACTTATTCTCCCTAAATTAATTAGCTTCTCATCCCATAAAATTTTTATTTGTTCATTCTACTTTTTTACCTTATTTCAAAATAATTGAAAACTGCTGGTATTTTCTCGGAAGTTCAATGAAACTTATTCACTTAAGATATTTGTAAATATCTTCTCAATATAAGCATCATCTTCTTTTTGAAACAAAACATTAAGAGCTTCTAACTCTTCCTTGCTTCCCCAATGTGATATTTCACTATAGGGAGTACCAGAAATGATAAATGAGTTAAGAATGATGTTTTCGTCTTGTTCTCTCAGATTGTTTTGAATATCTTTAATAGTTCTTGATAATTGAATCTTGGCATCGGTTTTACCTCGTAAATTTCTAATACCTTTGGGATCAATAAACGTAATATATTGTTTATCTCCATAAATAAGCCACATAATAAAGTCTGGATAGAAATTATTGGCTTCAAAAAAGCCAATTCCACCTTTGCTTTTATTTCTTAGGAGATAAAGTTCTTTATCGCTAAAGAAAGAGGGATTTGCCTCATAAAAAGCTTTTAAATCAAGAACAAAGTTACGTTCCCCTTCATTTAAGTTGATAGGAGTAACTTCTATCTCAGTTGCATTCTTTTTAATATAGATTAAAGGGTTGTACAGATGCTTCTCAAATTCCAATGGTTCAAAATTTCCATATGAGAAATTCTTAAATTCTATATCCTTCAGTTGCCCTGATTCAATCATTTCTTTTAATTGAGTTAATTTACTAATTAACGAATCATTTTCTTCTGGTCTGTTGATAGTAAATATATACTTACCTTCTTTTATAAAATTTGCATCATCTTCTTTAAGCTCTTCATATTGAAGATGTGGAAATTCCCATTCGGATTTTTTGTACTTATAAAAGAAATCACAATACTTTTTAAGTAGTACAATAGCAATCTCTTGCCATTTCTTAAAGTTCTTAAAATCATTGAATTTAAGCTCTGCATTTGGAATATATAATGTGTACCAACTAGGATTTAAAAGTAGCTCTTCCAAGCTCTCCTTGGTAATAATAAGATTGTACCAACCCTTCTGGTTTTTATATTGCTGGATTTGAAAGAAAACATCATCCATATTTATAAACGCAAGATGTTCTTTGCTTAATTTCCCTATATCTAAAGAACTAGTATTGTTATTGCTTACTAAAGATGTTTGAACTTGGACTTTAGGATACCAATCAACTACAATTTTATTGTTAGCTGCCTCTCCATTTATTAAAGATAACTTTAGTTTAGGTCCTTGTTTTTTAAAATCTAATCCTTTCTTAACTTTGATTGTTCTTAGCTTTCGCAAATTCACATTTTTATTCGGTTCAACTGGAAGTTCAATATATAAAGATTCATTTTCAGTATCAATTTCTTCCTCTTTGAGATATTCTTCAAACTGCTTCATATAATCTGCTTTTATGCCAAAAATATTAAGTGTTTCAAGAATATCTAAATACTTTGGAATTTCTAATTCTGGATTTTCTTTTTTTATGAATTTGCTACGTTTTAAACTAAATTGATATCCTTTAAGTCTAACACCTCTTCCAAAAAGTTGAATAATTTCAGATCCTTCTGATTGTCCCACGTTCATTAACCCCATCGTGCTAACACGCCAGCTACTCCAACCCTCAGCAAACTTCTTTGAGCCTATAAGCACATTCACCATTGAATCATTTTTATTAATCTTTTCAAACAATGAATCAGAAAATTCTCTTTCACTAGTTATTAAACCATTTTCGTCACAAAGTTTAAGGAGCTTTTTATCATTTCCAACATTAATGACCCCAAAATAATCATTTTCTCCTACTCTGATACCAATTTCCCCAGTTACACCTTTTAAGTTCTCTACATGAAGTTCTGCCCCAGGAGTGTTTGAGTTAAATACCATTTTTAAGACATCTCTATATACTTCTGTATAATTAATATTTTTACTACGATTTATTAAGTATCTAAACGCATCCCTAAATATTTCTCTTCCTTTATTATCAAGTAATCCTGGACTTCCTCCAAGTAACCTTTCTATTCTTTCTATGCTTTTCTTTTCATTTTTGACAAAATCAGAAAAGAATTTTAAAATATCGACCACATCAGAAGCCTCTGTATTCCGTTTTCCTTTCAAGACACTTGCTCCAACAAAAACAAGCAATGGATTATCCAACATGAAAGCAGAGAATTCCTTTTTATGATCTTCAAATAACCTTTTTTGTTGATAAAATGTGAGTAAACAAGCAGTAAGATAAAGTTGACGTATATCTTCATTGCTATCATCTTTAAGATTTAATATGTGATAATCTTTTCCGTACCCATCCATATGAAAGTATCTATATGAATAATCGAACAGGATACATTTAGCATATTGTTGTATTAAGTCATCTTTCCCCGAGGCTTTTATAGCTTGTCCAAAAGTAGCAGAATATTCAAACGAAAAGCCATTTTCACACAATCTGTCCCTTTTTCTCAACCAATCTGTACCAGATGTACCTCTGTGCCCCTCATCGATCAAAACAAGATTGTTACCTTCAAAAGAATCAATAGCAACGGTTTTTTCTCCTTCTTCCTCTTCAATCTTATAAATATCAATAATCTCAATTGTTCTCTCGGCTAACCTTAGTAATCCGCCTTCATTTTTATCAAATAATTCGGCTTTTAGTCCAGACAGTTTAAATTCTTCAAGATGCTGATTAGAAAGCCCTTCGTTTGGCGTTAAGAGTATTATTTTATTAATTTCGTTCTCTCTTCCCAATAACCTCATGTAGTGAAGATATTGAAGGATATTAACATGCATGATAAGAGTTTTCCCCGAACCCGTGGCGTTCCAAAAAGCCAATTTCTTTAAATCATCGAGTTGATACAAATCTATCTTATCAACATCTTCTTTATCCGCATTAAACTGTTCCACATAACTATTGAGTTCTGCAAGTAACTTCTCAGGTTCATGTGTATACTTATCTAAGTAAATCTCTGTAAAAAGGAGAGAGAGGTACTGGAAATACTTCCATGTAAACCCCCACTCTCTTTTTTCGGTGATACGCTGTGTGTGAGCGACTATATTATTATCGTATTGGAGAAGCTTATTTTCACTAATTTTACACTTGTCTCTCCATTCATTTATAAGGAAATGATAAAAGTTTGTATTGTTATCTTCAGCAAGCCCCTCATATTTGGGATTCTTCATTTCTTTTGCAATTTCCTCAAACTTATTTACTCCCAATAGCCTCAAGAAATATTGATTCAAAACTAAGCGTTTATTAAATTTCAATTGAGATGTTTTATCTGTTGTCTTTCCCATTACTACACCCCCTTTACACATCTTGTACATCAAACATGAGTTTCTTAAATTCTTCTTCAATAAGAAATACCTTCCATTTTTCATTATCTAGTTTTAGATTTTGAAGGTTGTTATCTCCATTTACATAAATTTTGTCGAATTCAAAATCTTTTTTATGCTGTCTTATCTTTAAGAAGTAAGCATCTAGCACCGCATTGTCTTTCACAATATCATCTGTTAAAGTTCTCCAAATCACGAGAACTTTTTCTCCAGACAATGTTCTTCCTTCAATTTGTTTAAAAATATACTCTCCATCATCTGCAGAATTTAATTTAACTGCTCCAGGAATATCACTATCCTTATCTTCGACAGCATTATACCGTTCTTTTTCCTTATTTCTTACAACTTCAAGTCCTAATAGATAATTAAAAGTCTCAACTAAATCAATCGTTGTTAATTTTGTTTCTAATCCCTTTGCAGTTTTGAGCTTATATTCGAATGGATTTTTAAACATATCAATATTAAGTAAAGACATGCTATTCTCTGTCTCGTAGTTTAGCATATAGGAAAGCATATATTGCTCTCTTATCTCTGGATACTGCTCTAGCAAAGATAATTGTTCTTCTGTTCTTTTTATTTCAAGGTTGTTTAATGTATCCTCGTACGACTCGAGTCGAATATATTTGAATATATGGCTTGAACCTTTTCTTGAAACAGGCTTACCATCTTTCCAGTCCTTTGAATAAATAACTTTTTGGATTCTTGGTTTTGTGACTGTATCGAAATACTCTCCCATTTCAACTAAAATGTACTTGCGATTACCACCATCAGACCTATTCAATTCGATAACTGCATGACCAGTTGTTCCAGAACCTGCAAAGAAATCGATAATCAAAGCATCTTTATTAGCCCCAATTTTAAGACTATCTATTACTGTAAATAAACTTTTCGGGTAATCAAAAACATTATCAGGCAAAATATCATTTAATAAATTCGTTCCTTTGCTTGATGCATCATATCTTTCACCGATCCATAAGGATTTAGGCGTGACATATTTATCCGCTAAGTTTTTTTCATAAATATTATATGTTCCTTTTTTGGTTGCTTTTACATATATACTTCCTTCTTGTATACCCTTTACGCAGCTATCATATCCCCATCTCCACCGTAAAAAATTCCCATGTTCATCTGTAGGTAGAATAAATACATAGTTTTTCTTTTCATACTTTTCCTTCAGAGCATATAAATACTCATCATCAAATGTGTTAGTAGTTTTATCATACAACTTTACATATTCATTTTTAGGTAAAACTTCAAGGGTGCCATTAGTTAAATTGTATAGAAACGGGAAAAACATATAAGGTCTATCCTCACGCCATTTTCCACTGCCCGTTCTCTTTAATGGTAGTTCTCTATATGTTTCTTCTCCCTCACCTAAGGAGTACTTTTTGTTCAATTCTTCATCTGAGAGAGTAAATTTATAAGTTTCGGCAAATCTTTTATCCTTTGCATAAATAACAGTGTAATCATGTGCTTGTGCAATGTGTTCTTGGTCTCTTCCTTTAGGATTAGTTAAAATTGCAATGTTAGAAATAAAGTTATGTGATCCAAAAACATGATCCATCAACATATTTAAATGTCTAAATTCATAGTCATCAATAGCAACCTCTATTATTCCGTTGTTAGTCAATAAATTTTTCGCTAATCTCAATCTATCATGCAGCAAAGATATCCAACTCGAATGTTCATAGCCATTTTTATAGATTATTTTACTTGCATTTGTGTTATATGGAGGGTCAATATAACAACATTTTATTTGTTCTCTGTACTTTTCCTGTAGAAAATTTAAAGCTTGGAAGTTTTCACTATGAATTAAAATTCCATTCAATTTTTCATCTAAGTTCTCTATACTTCCTATAACTTTTTCCTTGAAACTATCATCAAAAAATTTTGTATCTAACACCAAATAAGGATTCTTCTTGAGAAACTCAACAGACAATAACTCTGAATCACCAAGAATTTCATCTATGAAGAATAACTTTTTCCATTCTTCAATCTGCGCTTTATTTTTAATAATCTCTGGATAAAATTCAACTGGAATTTTATCCAATGTAATACAATAATTAGTTTCTGTTACAAACTTCTTTTTTAGCCATAACTTCTTCTGAAAATTTTCTATCTGTTCAAGAAAAGTAATTATTTTTTCTCCTATTTTTTTTATAACTTTAATTTTGGTTAAATATTGTTCGACTTTTAATTCATTTTCAGTATCTAAGTTATCTAAAAACATAACTTCATTCTTAATATAAAAATCTAACTCTCTTCTCAGAAAATCTCCTAAATTTTTATGTATAAAATAATCAAATGTATTTCTAGAAGTATAATCATTTAAATATTTTTCAAGTAAGGTTCTCTTAGGATTTTTCTCAGACGGTTGTAGTGAAAACAAACTTTGATACTGACTAAGATTAACATTGTTATTGATTCTTTCGTAAATAATTTTAATAGCTTCATTCACTAGATCTTTTTGTTTCTTTTCACTAATTGTATAAATAAATTTAATAATAAGCTCCCCATTTTTTTCAACCAATGGTTCATCCTTATAAATAATAAACCTTCTTTCTTTTCCTCGATAAGCTTTATTATTATCTCTTTCTGTTTCAGCTTCTACCAATTTAAAATGAACTTTTTTTCCATCAGGAGTAGTAAAACTATAATCTCTGAAATACTCAGTAGTTTTTATATAATATTGATCGGCATTTGCCCAATGTAACTTAACTTCTTCTCCCTCATAAGGAAGGGCATATACATCTTTTTTGTAACGTCTTAAAGCAATAAAATCTCCGTTATTGTAATAGCGCTTAAAGAAATTTGCAAGATGGGAATAGACTTCATTTTCTGCTGCAGCAATATTTAATCCATTATCAAGCTTAGATTTTAGAGCGACATATTTAGTACTACTTTCTAACGGAACACCGTCTTCTTCTAACCTTTTTATAAGTTCTTCTAATTCTTTTTCTATACGCTTTTGCTCAACAGAAATATATTTTTCGAGTTCTGTTCTTACTTGAGGTAATAAGTCCTCATTTAAAAATTTTTCAATTTCTTGTCTTTTGTAATTCATAATTCTGTATATACCAAAATCCAAATCAGATTGATCAAGTTGAAACATTTCTTTTAATATAGACTTAAGCTTCTCGTAACTTTCGTACACTCTATTTCCTCCTTTGACTATATACAACTTATTATTTCATAAACAATAAATGTCTTTTTTCATATGCTGGTTATTTTTATCAATTCATCTTTTTGAGTAATAGTTGATTATAGAACATTATCCAATTCAGAGAGAGATATACACAACTGCACTTCCACGTCCAAACTTTTTCAGTAATTATTCTTCGGCACGTTGCAATTTTAGTAACATTTCTTCTGGAGCTTCCATGCCTTCAAAATATTTTCTTCCTTTTTACCATCCTCTATAATACCCCATTTTGGAAGGATGGAACACACACACTTAATCCCAGCCACATATTAAATATAATCAAGTCATCTTTTGTCCATTTTCCAAATTCCACGAACAGCTTCATACAAATCCTTTCCTTCTTTAAAGAGCATTATGTATTTTTAACAACATAATTTCCTCTTTCATTGGCATCCCCCCCTGTTTCCTTGTAGTTTTTTCAACTGAAACGATCGAGTATCCCGTTTATTAGCACGCTAACTATGATGCTTTGTGACCATTATAGCCTCCATATCCAACGACTTACTACCCCATTTCATATTTTACTTCCAAACATGATTTTGTAAATTTTTGATTTATTTTAAGTTTAGGTTCTGTTAAAGAATGTTGTTGATTTTCTTATTGAATGGGATAAATGGAATATTTGGTCGATTTTTATTTTAATCACACATATTAAATATTTCGATAAAATATATGTGAATTACTTCACAAATAGAAGAAGATATTTTGAAAGTTGTAATAATTTATTCAAAGGGAAAAGCGTGGAAAGACGGTAAACCACATTAGGAGCAGGGACTTTTACTACCACATCGAAAATATTTAGAGAATAAATTAGAAAGAAAAGTTGTTGCAGCAGGACCATTATGGACCATACGGGCGGTATGGTGATTGTTGAAGTTAAAAGTGTTGAAGAAGTTGTAGAAATTGCAAAAAATGACCCTGCCGTATTGGAGATAAATTCAATTATGAAGTACATCCTTGGGAGGTATTTAGCAGAAATATTCAATTAAAAACGAGCTTTTTCCAAAAGTAATTTAAACTGAGAGCCTATTAAATTGGCTCTGTTAATGTTTAATGTCGATTTTTTTTAATGATCTCCGTAATTAGTGGTCATTCTTTTTTTGTCTGGTTTATTTTTAACTAACGATTACAGCTATCAATTTTTCCGTAAACTTCTGGTGGAAACATAAAGCCTTGCATGATCAGTCTTGTGTCATCATCTTTTACTTGGTAGATTTGCATACCATCCTTTGTTCTGCCAAAGTGATTCATTATTTAAGCATCGCACTCGTTAGCTAAGCAAAACCTAACGACTACCCAACACCTAATTTATTTTCTTTCCATCTTCGCTAAAGACTTCTTTAAATATGGATACTTGTTACTTAATGGTCAATAAATAAATTTGTTGTCTATAGTCAACAAACTCATTATTATTGACTACACTTCTGAACTTTATACGTAAATTTTTAAAAATATAGTATAAGAATGCGATTTAAGGGGAAATATGGGTAACACAAAAATATCTGAAGGAGGTAACAGCTATGAACAAGAGATTGGAATATATTGTAGGAGAAATACTTCAAGAAATTGTCCACCCTTATGGTGATGTCACAATTAGAGCATGCTATACAAACCAAAATTGCAGGAATATTAATGTGCTTCAGTTTGATTATGCTGTTTTGGAACGTAGTAATCCAATAGCATTAATCGAAGCGGAAGAAAAACATCACTTTGCTTTCCCAAATGAGCGTGCTAAATTTCATCGTACTGTGGATAATCGGATAACTCGACTTATCAGGATAAATGAGTATATTAAATGGAAATTCCAAGTAAAATATTGCATCCCAATAATACGTGTAACTGAGGCACACTGCACACAAAAAGAAAAACTTTTGCAACATCTTAGAAATAAATTATCCATCGTTTTCTATGCAATGCGCCTTAATATATTTGAAAGATATGAAATTTTTTATAAAGAATTTTTCTTGGATTTTGGTGCTGAACGTTTATATCCGCATGACAATGATATTCCAGAAGATTTTAAAACCTTTATTGAAGCCTATAACAACAATGCATTAGATAAATGGTTGGAAAAAAATTTCATTATGATCATGCAGAATAATAACACAATCAAAGAAGCAGAGAAGTAAAAAACATATCTTATCTTTGGTGTTTTCGACATTAAAAAACGTAGAGTATCCGTAACTCATACATCACGGTTACTTGGACGGAAGTCTTAGGGGGCATGATCCTACGCAAAAGAGCAAGCTGTATCATTTTGCAAGCAAGATAGCCTATCATGCCCCATCATGACCGCTATTCCACATCTATACGAAAAATAGATGCATATACCTAATTGTCAAACTGTACATTTCCTGATTGTCACTAACATCTTAGGAGGTCGTTATGTTTATCTTGAATAATCCTTATGACGAAGGACTTTGGATAGAAAACATTGAAGAATTTTTTAAAGAACGAGATTATTTTTTGGTGGAAAGCAAAGTAAAAGAAAATAATCTCCAACTCTTAATAAGACAAGTTGGCATAAATGTATCGGATTTACAAAAGATCACTGGTATTTCAAAACAAAATTTGAATGAAATCATATATGGTGAATCAAATCCAAGTATTGATAAAGCTTTAAAAATTGCTTATGTACTTAATTATCCAGTAGAAAAGTTATTTCCTCTAAAACCAGAAGATTGGTATCACTATGCTACTGATGAGGAGGGAAAAACGCTTTATTTTAATACAATAGATGGTAAGATATACAATACAACAGGGAAGAAGTTAGCTATAAAAAATGGGAAATACGAATACTACGACAATGTAGAAAAAAGATATGTAACAAAGAAAGAGTATAAACAAATAGTTAGTAATTTACAAAAAAGCGAACTCCAAACACGTTATGATGGTTTGAAACAAGACGAAAAATATAAAGGAATTTCCGCCAACCGATTAAGAAGAATTGCAAAAATACAATTACAGTCTGATATAGATAAACGATTCAAGAAAGTATATATCCCAATTGGGAAAAGATTTACACCTTATTATTTTCCAAAAAGAGGAGACTATGTGGTCGAATAGTTTGACCATATAGTCTCCTTTTATGTTTTTACACAGCATTTACTTGTTCTACAGTGGAAATCGACTGAGGGGATTTTTAACGACACTAGGAGCACTAGGGTAATTTTTGGGGATAGGAATAGGATTAATACCCAATTTCTTTAAAGACTTTAAACGCTTTTTGTATGTGCCCTTTGACATATATTTGAGCGGGGTATCTATATCAAATGAAGAAACCTTTTTGAGGAAATCAATGAGTTTTTCTTTATTTTTTGGGGAAAGAGGGGAGTTTCTAATGATTTTTCTTGACTCATCTAGTTTATAAAAATCCTCTTGGGGATAAATGGAAAAAAGATACTTCCCAAAGTATTCTTTATATAAGTCAATTTTAAAATACTCTGCAATTTTTTTAGGACGGGGATTGATACTTTTATTTGACATATAATTGAGATGACCCTCCAGCAAACGTACTTCGAATCTAATTACATTTTTTTCATACCATTCTGGTTCTTCGTTTTTTGCTTTTCTCTCTTCATCTTTCAAGTATACAATTGATTCAACGGAATTTGACGAATGATAAACCGTTGTCTTATAAGGGTGATATGCCCCTTTATCATCAAGAAATCCCAAGTGCTTTTTTTGAAAACGATAGCATCTTGTCAATTTTTTGTAAAGGTCTAACAACAATTGCCGTGTATGTTCATTGGGTACAACAACATCATAACGATAATCGATCCTCAGTAACACGTGTTCCTTATAGCAAGACGAATGCCCAAGGATATTCCACAGAATAAATCTTATCTGTTTTTCTAATTGCGGATAATCGCTATCTGTTAAATCTGTTTTGTTTAACAGTTTTATAGCATCTACAACCATGTATAACTTCCATTTTCCGTTTCCTCTATTGCTAATAGCAATCGTGACTCCTCTAAATTTTCCCTCAAATAGTTTATTTACATCCTTGTACGAAATATTAAATCGTTTTTGCAAATCTCGTACCTCTTCATAATCAAGTGGAAAATACACTTTAAATGTGTGAATCATACCTATATCTCCCCTTCTTTAACATTGGGACCTGGGAACAGATTTTTCTTTACACGACAAATGCTTCACTTCAATTTTTTGTTCCCAGCCCCATTATATTTATTTATCTACAATTCGCATTGAAAGCCCGTTGCTATAATGCGATGAATTTTTGAACTTTTATATCATAGATGGCTGTAAAGAAATTATGAAAGTTTTAAACAACAATTTCATACAGCGGTAAATCTATTGTAGGTTTAACGCTTTACTTTTGTAATAGTTTGGGAATTATAAAAGTTGAATTGAACAATTGTGGATGTTGTTTTAATGGAGGAATTATTTCGAGGTGTTTTAAGAGGCATGATAGCTTTTTTGCTCTTGTTCATTCATCCACTGCTGAATTGAAGAAGCCTGAAAACGGATTAACCTATTCCCTACTTTGAAATGTGGGATCTTCTTTTTTCGTACCATATCGTACACAACGTCAGTGGACACCCCCAATAGCTCCGCAACATCTTTTACAGTTAGTGGTTTGTTTAACGCCATCAGAATCAACTCCTTCCGTAAATATAATATATACTCCATAAAATATTGATTTTGTGGAGTACAATTGTTATTATGTAATTATCATAGCAAACAAAAAATTATTTGACAATCCCTTTTTCTGATTGTCCACATACGAAAGGAGATTCTGTATGCAAAATGTTGTATGTTTAACAAAGTTTGCTGTTCTTCCTAAAATGTATGAAGCACTGTCACTTAAACAACTTACGACCGAGGAGTTGGATCGTCTTCAGTCTGAACCTGTTCTCTATTCGCCATTCGACACAGTTATGATTCGTGTAAAGGACACAAACATATCTCTGCATCAATTTTCTTCATTCAATCCTTTACTCCATACTCCTAATCTGTACGTTGAATTAGCCAAAATACAAAATGAGAAAGACCTAATGAAATTCATCGAAATTTACGGATTACCTCTAGGAATAAGTAAGTCAACTTCTACTAATTGTATGGAAGAATTGATAACCATAACTGAGATGGACACATTAGATTTTTTTGAGGAATTGGCTCAATTTAGCGATTTGCTTTCATTATGGTATTACATCTTAAACAATGAACCAATACAACGCAACTTTTCCTTTATTGTTGACGGAAAAGTAGTATCTACTGAAACAAAAGATCCTAAGCAGATAATCGCAACTGTACTGAATAGTAAACGTAGTTGGACTGAAAGCATAGAGTCGTATGGCGAAAAAATATCATTATGCATTCGCTTTAAAAATCTGTTCGAAGTGGCATACTTTCAACTTATGAATGCTGTATTAAATAAGAAACCTCTTAGAAGATGCAAAGAATGTAACTCCATTTTTGAGGTCGTACATGAATCACAAAAGTTTTGCGCACCAAGGTTCGGTCGCAAGAGAAGTACTTGCGAAAACACTTACCGAGTTCGTAAAAGAAGACAAAGACAAAAAGAAAAAATAACCGAATCTAATTCACAAGAAGAAAGCGGGATGAAATAAACAGTAGTTCTTTTCAAGAATCAAGATCAAATTGCAACAAGAGGTGGAGAAAATGGCAGGAAGTATCGAAAAACGTGGAAAAAACAGCTACAGACTTGTATACAGCATGGGATTTGATGCGAATGGCAAAAGAATTAAACGGACAAAAACTGTGCATGTCAAAACGAAGAAAGAAGCTGAAAAAGAATTGGCAAAGTTTATTGCTGAAATAGAAGCAGGTGAGTATATAAAGCCTGCTAAAATGTCTCTTTCTGACTTCATTCAACTATGGAGAGATAATTACGCTGAAAAGCAACTTTCCCCAAAAACCTTCGAAACTTATAACAACTATATCAACACAAGAATTATTCCCCAGCTAGGACATCTACAACTTGCAGATATAAAGCCTATCCACCTTATTCGATTTCTCAATAATTTAAAGAAAGATGGAACTAGATTAGATGGAAAAAAAAGTAGTTTAAGTGAAGCTACGATTAACTACTATCGCCGTATACTCAAGAACATCTTTAGTCGTGCTGTGGAATGGAAATTCTTACAAGTAAATCCCGCAGAAAAACTCCCAAAGGAGAAAGAGGATATTGGAAAAGGAGATGTTTACGATGAAAATGAAACAAGATTACTATTAAAATGCCTCGAGAAAGAGGATCTAAAATGGAGACTATATTTTACACTTGCACTCACTTGCGGACTGCGAAAAGGCGAGCTTTTGGCGTTACAGTGGGAAGATATTGATCTTGAGTCTGGCACTTTATATGTAAGACATTCGTTGTCGTATACAAAAGAAAAAGGTTTTTTTCTAAAAGAACCGAAGTCAAAAAAATCTAAACGTGAAATTGCTATCCCATCTTTCGTACTACCTCTATTAAAAAAATACAAAAATGTGAGATTGCGAGAAAAAGAGAAACTGCAAGATGAGTGGGAAGGCGGAAATTACAACTTCGTTTTTGCCACATGGAATGGAAAACCACATCATCACTCTTACCCTCGTACCAAATGGGAACGTTTTCTAAAACGAAACAATCTTCGTTATATTCGACCACATGATTTACGTCATACTTCAGCAACAATTATGCTGAACAACGGAGTGAACTATAAAACAGTAAGTGAACGTTTGGGTCACTCGAGCACACGCATTACGTTCGACTTTTATGTTCACAGAACAAAGGAAGCAGATAGATCCGCTGCCGAGTGTTTCGACAATCAATTTGGAGCTTAAGAAAAACCATTAAAAGGGACAGTCATTACGACTGTCCCCAATTTGTCCCCAACTACCTTTTCTTTTCACTTTTATGTGTATTGATAAATAAAGAACCCCTTGACTCGTAAGGGGTTTTTCGATGATTCCGACTGGGCTCGAACCAGCGACCTCCACCCTGTCAAGGTGGCGCTCTCCCAGCTGAGCTACGGAATCATATATTGTTGTCCGCTATCGAACACATTTTTAATTATATAGACGAGCATATGCGTTGTCAACAACTTTTTAAAAAAATTGCTGTTCAGTTTAAGAAAGGGAAAGCGGCCTTCCCCTAAAAGGTTGGTGAAAACCCGCTGTTTGCCTTGATCGGCGATGGAACGCGTGAACATAGAGGCTGATGCAGCAAGTTTTTTCTACTTGAGAAACGATCCGAAGAAGCGGTTGGGCGAGTAAATCACCGGCCCCCTAAACAAACAATCGGTGGCGGAACGGTTCAAGCAAGAGCGGGGGCAACGGCGCTGGATGGTTTCGTATTGCCCAGTGGCGCGGCGGTGCTGTTCTTCGGCGAAGGCTGCCGTTTTGCCGGGAGGCGCGGGGGTGGGGTTACGGCCGATTGAAGGCGCTCCATGGCGGTTCTGTGCTGAGGGGGAATGGGCGTCAACCGCTGCGCTGTACGCAGTGGTTCCCCCCTCCGTTTTGCGATGACAACGTTGAACGATTGGAGCGCCCTCGGCATCGGTCGGCGGAAAAACGGCGGCACGGCGCCGACGGGGCTTTGGTTCACCGTCTTTTCGCGCTTTGTGTGATGACCATGTTCACCACTTCCGGGCGCGGCCGGCGTTGGCACTGGCGCAGGGATAGATTTGCGTGATGACCATGTCCATCACTTCCCCCACGACAACGAAGCTTTCGTTCTCCGCCTTTTAGCGCGCCGAAATCGACGGCCGTTCTTTCACAAACGACAGCGCCTGCTCAACATCGGCGATCAGATCGTTGACATCCTCAAGCCCGACGCTCAGCCGTAGCAAGCCGTCGGTAATGCCGCGCCGCAGCCGCTCTTCCTTCGGCATGGCAGCGTGCGACATTTTCGCCGGGTGCGACAAAATCGATTCGACCGCCCCAAGGCTGACGGCGAACACCGGCAGGCGGACGTGGCGGACGAACGTCCGGGCCGCTTCTTCATCGGCCAAACGGAACGACAGCACGGCGCCAAACCCCGCCGCTTGGCTGCGTTGAATGTCATGGCCTGGATGGTTCTCCAATCCCGGATAATACACCTCTTCCACTTTCGGATGGCGCAGCAAATACTCAGCGATGGCCATGGCCGATTCGGACGACTGTTTCAGCCGAACGTGAAGCGTTTTTAGCCCCCGAAGCACAAGCCACGCGTCTTGGACGCCAAGGACGGCGCCAAAGGCGTTTTGCCATTTGTACAGCTGTTTGCCGAGCTCCTCGTCTTTTACGACCGCCAGTCCGGCGACGACGTCGCTATGGCCGGCTAAAAACTTCGTCGCGCTGTGGAGGACAACGTCGACGCCGAGATCCAACGGCCGCTGCAGCGCCGGGGTCATAAACGTATTGTCCAAAAACGTCAAACAGCCGTGCGCTTTCGCCAGCTCGACGACAGCGCGAATGTCGGTCACTTTTAACAGCGGGTTGGACGGCGTTTCCATATAAATGACTTTCGTGTTCGGCCGGATGTTTTCCGCCACCGCCTTGAGATCGGTCATATCGACGAACGTATAGTCAATGCCGAACCGGCTCAGCACTTCGGTGACGATCCGATACGTGCCGCCGTAGACGTCTTCCGTTACAAGCACATGGTCGCCTTTGGACAGGAGCAAAAACGCCGTGGAGATGGCGGCCATGCCGGAGGCGAACGCGAACCCGCGCACACCGCCTTCTAAGGCGGCGATCGTTTCCTCAAGCGCCTCGCGCGTCGGGTTGCCGGAGCGGCTGTAGTCGTATTTGCCGAACGAGTCGAAATCGAACTGATGGAACGTGGAGGCGTGTTGGATCGGCACGCTCACCGCTCCCGTGTGGCGATCGACTTTCCATTCGTTATGGAGCAGTTTTGTCGAAAACGACCATTCCCGTTCCATCGCTCACACCTCTTTCATGGTTTTGAACGCCTGCGCCAAGTCGGCGATCAAATCATCGGCGTGCTCAATGCCGACCGAGAAGCGGAGCAGCCGGTTGCAGACGCCGTTTCGGATGCGAATGTCTTCCGGAATATCCGCGTGCGTCTGCGTCGCTGGGTACGTGATGAAGCTTTCGACTCCGCCCAGGCTTTCTGCGAACGTAATAAGGCGCAAGCTTTTTAAAAATCCGTTCACCCACTTTTCATCGGCAATCCGGAACGACAGCATCCCGCCTCTTCCTGGATATAAGACGTCGGTGACATCTTCATGTTCGCGCAAAAAGGCGCTGATGCGCTTGGCGTTTTCTTCATGCTGGCGCATCCTTAGAGCCAACGTCTTCATCCCGCGGATCAACAGCCAGGAGTCAAACGGCGACAAGACGGCGCCGATGGCGTTCTGATACTCAGCCAAGCGTTGACAAAGCTCTTCTCCCTTGGCGACGACCAAGCCGGCCAACACATCGTTATGGCCGCCTAAATATTTCGTCGCGCTGTGGATGACGATATCGGCTCCTTGTTCGATCGGGCGCTGGAGCACCGGCGTGTAAAACGTGTTGTCCACGATCAACAGCAGTCCGTGCCGCTTGGCGAGTTCAGAGACAGCGGCAATATCTGTCTCCTGCATCAGTGGATTCGTCGGCGTTTCCAAGAAAATTGCCTTCGTTTTTTCGGTGATACACGCTTCCACCGCATCGAGATCGGTAAAATCGACATAATGGAATCCAAGACCGTACTTGCGCCAGCCGCGCTCAAACAAACGGTACGTGCCGCCGTAAAGGTCGGCCGATACGAGAAACTCATCTCCGCTCTCAAACAAGGCGAGCACCGTCTGAATGGCGGCCATGCCGGAGCTGAACGCATAGCCTTGGTCGCCGCCTTCCAGTCTCGCGATTGCTTCTTCGACGATTTTGCGCGTCGGGTTGCCGGTGCGGATGTAGTCAAACCCAGTCGACTCTCCGATGCCGGCATGGCGGTAAGCGGTGGAAAAATAAACCGGCGGGTTGACCGTTCCTGTCACGGTTTCGCTCCGGTTGCCAATTTGCGCTAACAACGTCTCCAGTTTCTCCATCTCATCTCTCTCCCTCTGCTGAAAATTCCATCATGGATCAACGGCCGACTGCTTGACGCCCAACGAAGCACCGCTGTCCGTTGGGCAGCGGCCAAGCGCCTTCGTCCTAAACCGCCTCGCGGTTGATGGAAGCGGCCGCTTGAATAAATAAAAAAAGTCTTCTAAGAAGAAGACTTTTCCATACACATGGTCATGCTTCTTCTTATCTGCCGAATTGAATGCTCAATTCGCTGGATTTAGCACCTGGCCGCCGGGCGGCTGGTTGCTGAAGCTTCATTGGGCCAGTTCCCTCCGCTTCTCTTGATAAGAATGGGACGCGTATTCAATTTTTTTAAATTTAATAAAAATGTAACGCATTCCCCCCGTTTTTGCAAGCTTTTTTTGTCAGCGGTGCGATTCGGCAAATTCGCGAAAAATTCGAGCCCTTGCATTAACATCTTTGGGCGCAAATATGTTACAATAACAGATGAACTTACGCTTTCATGGAGGATGGTCATGGCGACAGCAACAGGAACGATGCGCGACTACAAGTTGTACAGCGGAGAGCTGCAAGAAGAAATCGAACTGCTCGTCTACTTGCCAAGCAATTTTTCGCCGCTTTACAAATATTCTTTATTAATCGCGCAAGACGGCAAAGATTATTTTATGTATGGAAAAATGAAAAACGTCATCGAAACGCTGATGAAAGAAGGAACAATCGACCGGACGATCGTCGTCGGCATCCCGTATCGGAACGTCAACGATCGCTACGAGAAATACCATCCGGAAGGCCGAAAGCACGAAGCATACCTTCGTTTTTTAGCCCATGAACTCGCCCCGTTTTTGGACCGCGAACTACCGACATATCAAATGGGCAAAGGCCGGGCGCTGATCGGCGATTCGCTCGGCGGAACGGTGTCGCTTCTAGCCGGGTTGTTGTATCCGCATACATTTGGGAAAATCGCCATGCAGTCCCCCTATATCGATGAATCGGTATTGGCGCGCATCCGCTCATTCCGCGATCCATCGCTCCTTTCGCTTTACCATTCTGTTGGCACAGAGGAAACAGCGGTGAAAACGACGGATGGCCATGTGCGCGATTTTATCACCCCGAATCGAATGGCGCGGGACTTGTTTATGGAAAAACGGTTTGCTTATACGTACCATGAGTTCGAAGGCGGTCATGCGTGGACGTATTGGCAGCCGGATGTCCCCCGGGCCGTAGCCGCTGTTTTATCGTTATAGGCCAAAACAGGGCAACTTCAAAGATGTCGAGCCGCCACATCCATTCCATACGCTGCCTGCGCGTGGAAAAAGAACTGGTTCAAGGAGGGAAAACAAAATGAAGTACGGCATTGTCATCTTTCCGCCAAAACCGATTCAAGACTTCGCCAACTCGTACCGGAAACGGTACGACAGCCATTATGCCCTCATCCCGCCGCATATTACACTGAAGTATCCGTTCGAGGCGAATGAGGAACAACTGAAGGAAATGACAAAAGAGCTGCGCCGCATTGCGGCGGAAACACCTCCCATTCCGATCAAAGTGACGAAATTCAGCTCGTTTTACCCGACAAGCAACATCATTTATTTGAAAGTGGAGCCCAACGATGTGCTCGAGCGCCTTCATGAACAACTGCACAGCGGCTTGTTCGCTGGAAAGCCGGAGTTTGTGTTCGTGCCGCACATTACGATCGGCCGCGATTTGCCGGGGGCGGAATATGCCGATGTCTACAGTCAATTGAAGCTGCAGGAAGTGCACTTTGAAGAGACGGTCGACCGCTTCCATCTTCTCTACCAACTTGAAAACGGATCATGGACCGTCTATGAAACGTTTGTCGTCGGGGGAAAGGAAACGATCTAAAGATGAACATCGCTATTGGAACAACGAAGGATCGCACTTTGTACGAAGACGCCTTGCGCGTCCGCCGGATGGTGTTCATCGAAGAGCAAAACGTGCCGGAAGAAGAGGAGATGGATTCGTTCGAGCACGAATCGTTCCATCTCGTCCTGTATGATGGCCAAACACCGATCGGCGCTGGACGACTCCGTTTCATTGACGAAGGCGTCGGCAAAATCGAGCGCATTTGCATCCTGCCGTCCTACCGCGGCCGCGGCGCCGGGCGAATGGTAATGGAAGCGATCGAACAGCTGGCGAAAACACAAGGGGCGAAAACGGCGAAACTGAACGCTCAGACACACGCAGAACCGTTTTACAAAAAGCTCGGCTACACGACCGTCTCCGGTGTCTTTATGGACGCCGGCATCCCACATGTCACGATGGTGAAATCGCTCGAATAACCAGCTGCTTGAGCGTTCCTCGCCTACCTTGCATCAAGTGCTGGGAGATCTCTAGACACCTGTTCTTTTGCTTGGGCAGAGAGGATAAAAAAGGGAGCTGTGCACACGCAAGCTCCCTTTCGCTTATTTTTTGTTGTTCAGCATATTGGCGATCGTATTGAAATCAATTTGCTTGCCGTTATGGACGATGGCCTTGACGATTTGGTCTTCAAGCTCCTTGGGCACTTTTCGATTGGCGATTTGCGCCACCCGCTTCACGACTTGGCGCACCGTTTTCTCGTCGCTGAAATTCGCGTTTTGCAGCGAGTTGGCGAGCTCAAAGACGTCTTTCATATTGACCCCGGTTTTCTTTTCGATGTTTTTAAAAAATTGCTGATCCATCGTTCCGCCTCCTTCTCCCTTCTATATCGTATGATGCCCCCGCCGCAGCGTGCATCAATCAAGGAAAGAAAAATACGAGCCGCTCCGTGGCGCCGAAACGGCCCGTATCGAATCCGCGCGTCTGTTAAGCGACAAATGCCGCGCCGACAATAATCAACAAAATGAACAACACAACAATCAACACAAAGCCACCGCCATAGCCACCGCCATAGCCGTAGCCGTAATACGGAAAGCCGTAACCGCAGAAGCCCATTCGGATGCACCTCCTTCTCCGTTTACTGTATCGTATTCATCCGTGCATCAGGACGTATGGGCGCAAAGGCCATTTTGTCATCCAAATCGGCGGAACAGCTCGGCAAATTCCCGCTCCTTCTTCGCAAACCATTGCTCGATGTAGTCCAAGTGGCCTTGCACACTTTTGAGAAACCCGTTGTTCAGTTTTTCGATTTCTTGCAGCTGTTTGTTAAAGTCCTTTCCCCATTGTTCAAACAGGCGGATGAACGTTTCATGCCCTTCTTTGCGCGACGCCACCCAATTTTCGAGCGCTTTTTCCAACTCTTTGCTCACCCTTTTCCCCCCTTTCTTACTGTTGTATGCCAAAACGGCTGCACAGGGTGAAGGCGTCACCGTTCTTTTTTTGCCTTGCCATATGATAAAGTAAAGATGAACGGCAACATGAAAGGGAGGGAACGAATGTGAAACGCATTGAAACAGTGGAGCAATTCGAGGCGGTCATTTCCGGCGATCAACCAACGATCATCAAGTTTTACACAACTTGGTGTCCGGACTGCGTGCGACTGAACATGTTCATCGATGACATCGTCCGCGACCACAATCAATATGATTGGTGGGAAATCGATCGCGATCAGTTTCCGGAACTTGGCGAGAAATACCAGGTACTTGGCATCCCGAGCCTGCTTGTCTTCCGCAACGGAGAAAAAATTGCTCATCTGCACAGCGCTGACGCCAAAACGCCGGAAGAGGTGCGCGCCTTTTTGCAGTCTCTGCCGGAGTAAAGCGGGGCGGCATCCTTGCCTCGCCAGAGACGAAGGGCAACAAAAAGAGGCTGTCCGGGAAAGGAATTTTTTCCTTCTCGGACAGCCATGCGAATGAATAGACAGCCCCCTATGGAACACCGATTGGGGAAACGGAAGCCGTCAATATTCGATTTCGTCGTAGTCTTTCGGCTGGCGCGTCAGCTGCGGGCTGTCGAACATCAATTCAATCGACATTTCCTCATCCGTCGTCCGCGCCCGCTCGGAGCCTTCATTTGGCTTCAATTGGATTTGAATTTCCTCATCGGTCGTTTTCGTTCGTTTGTCTTCCATCGTTGTTTCCTCCTATGTCATCAGTTTTGCAAGAGTGGTTCAACTTTTTGCACAAGCTCTGCCATTTTTGTGGCATTTCGTTCATACAGCTCCTTCGCCTCTTCCGCATTCGTCTGCAGCGCATACAGCTCCAGATCAGCCTGCACTTTTTTCATTGCGGCCAAGAGCAGCTTTTTCTCCTGCGGCTCGGCAATTTGAATCTTGTCATCATACAAATCGATCGTCAGCTGCCCATATGAATCGACTTGGGCGAGAAACACATTTTCAATCGCCACTCCCTGCTTGTCAAGCTGTTCCTTCAGCCAGCCGCGGCCAAGCCCCATCGTCGCGAGCGGCTCATCCAAAATCATGCCGTCCATAATGACCGTTTGTGGCTCTTTTTCCCGCGGTGGGTTTGGGAACACATCGCCGACGGTGAGCGGTTGCTTTTCCCGCTTCAGCAACACGTTCAAGTCACCGTTGGGCTCCAGCACCGCAAACTCGACGTCGGCGACGCGAAACACATCTTTTTTGCGCAGCTGCTCAAGCAGCTCATCCACCGTATATTTTTCCCGCTTCAAATTTTCTTCTAAAATTTTGCCGTTTTTAATAAAAACCGTGGAATTGCCCTCGACAAAATCACGAAATTTCTTATTGCGCAGCGAGAGACGAGCGACAATGACTGGAAACAGCGACCAAATCAAAATGCTGGTAATGCCTTCTTGCAACGAAATCCCTAAATCGACCGACATCGTTCCGGCGATATCGCCGACGGTAATGCCGACGATGTATTCAAAAAACGACAATTTTGATAATTGCTTTTTGCCGAGAATGCGGGTAATAACGAACAACCCGATTAAAATGCAAATCGAACGAATGGCGGTTTCTAACCATATAGGCATCGATCATGCTCCTTACTTTCCGTGGTATTGCGGCTCTTCGAACTCGAGCCGGCCGATCCGGTCTTTGATGTCCGCGATGATCTCCTCTGTCACAAGCATCGCTTCATGAAACGTCCGCTGCGCCGTTTCGTCCTGAGAAGTGAGCGCCAGCTGTTGCAGCCCAGCGTGAATGCCTTTTAGGCTCGCCAACGTTTGTTTCACTTGCGAAGCAACGGTCATGAACGATCCCTCCTATCCTTTCGGGCGGAACAAGAGCGCCCCGATAAACCCAAAGATGATCGCTGCGGAGATGCCAGCGCTCGTCACCTCAAACATGCCGGTCAATACGCCGATAATGCCGTGTTTTTCCGCCTCTTGCATCGCACCATGAACGAGTGCGTTTCCAAAGCTCGTAATCGGAATCGTCGCCCCGGCGCCGGCAAAATCGATGAGTGGCTCATACAAACCGAATCCATCCAAAATCGCCCCGATGACGACGAGAATCGTCAACGTATGCGCAGGTGTCAGTTTAAACACGTCCATCAAAATTTGCCCGATCAAACAAATCAGCCCGCCGACAACAAACGCCCAAAAAAACATAGCCAGCACGCTACGCCTCACCTCCATACTCGATCGCCACCGCGTGAGCGATGCATGGAATCGTCTCGTTTTGCTGGAACGATAACGGCGACAAGAGCGCCCCCGTCGCCACTACCAAAATGCGCTTCAGCTCGCCGCGACGCATCCGGTTGATGAGATGCCCGTAAACGACGACGGCGGAACAAGCCGCCCCGCTCGCTCCGGACAAGATCGGTTGCCCATCGCGGTAAATGAGCAGTCCGCAATCTTGGTAACGCTCTTCATCGATGTCAATGCCGTGCTGACGCAGCAAGTCAAGGGAGACTTGGCGGCCGATCCGCCCTAAATCGCCGGTGACAATCAAATCGTAATATGATGCGTCGATTTGCCGATCGCGCAAGTGCGCCTCAATCGTATCGACCGCCGCCGGCGCCATCGCTCCACCCATGTTGAACGGATCAGCAAGACCCATATCTACAACTCGGCCGATCGTCGCCGCGGTCACGCGCGGCCCGTCCCCTTTCGGACTGACGATCGCCACGCCAGCTCCCGTCACTGTCCACTGCGCCGTCGGTGGCTTTTGCCCGCCGTATTCCGTCGGGTAGCGAAACTGCTTTTCGACGGCAGTGTTGTGGCTTGAGGCTCCGGTTAATATATAATCTGCCCCTCCGTAGTTCGTAATAAAAGCGCTGAGCGCCAGCCCTTCCATCGAAGTGGAGCAGGCGCCAAAAATGCCGAGATACGGCATGCCGAGCGTCCGCGCGGCGAAGTTCGTCGGGGTCATTTGGTTGATCAAGTCGCCGGCGATGAGAAATTGCACTTTTTCTTTCTCCAGGCCGGCTTTTTCCATCGCCTGAAACGCTGCTTCTTCCATGAGCACTCGATGCGCCTTCTCGTACGACTCCTCTCCGAGCCATAAATCTTCGTGAAGAAGATCAAAGTCATCGGCGAGGCGGCCGTTCGCCTCAAACGGCCCGCCGACGGCCGCCGTCGCGATGATCGCCGGCTTGTTCGCAAACACCCATGTGCGGTGCCCTTTCAGCATTACAATCCCCCCCACTGGGTCGCAATCGTTTTGACAAGGGCGATGACAAAAGCGGAAAACGTACCAAACAAAATGACAGAGCCGGCAAGCTTAAACATGTTCGATCCAACCCCCAACACAAACCCTTCCGTGCGGTGCTCGATGGCGGCGGAAATGACGGCGTTGCCAAACCCCGTCACCGGCACGGCGCTTCCCGCCCCAGCGAACTGGGCGATCCGGTCGTAGACGCCAAGACCGGTTAAAATCATGGATATGAACACCATTGTCGCCACTGTCGGATTGCCGGCCGTCTGCTCGGTAAAGTCAAAAAAATACATGTAAAAATAAGAGATCGCCTGTCCGATCGCACAAATGGTCCCGCCGACGAGAAACGCGCAGGCGCAGTTGCGGACAATCGGGCGCTTCGTTTCCCGTTCTTTTTCAAATAAATGGTATTCTTGTTGGACCGGAGTCAATTTTTTTCGTTTTTCATTCGCCATAATGACACCTCTTATGTTTGCTCTTTACTTAGCTTTTCAATGCGCCCCATTTCCCGGTTGACTCTTCGTTCATCCCAGCGCCGGTGATCCATATTGGCTTTCAGCTGTTTCGTCTTCCAAAAAATTTTCAAATCGCTCGAGGAAACGACATTGTAGCCGGGAAACATGCCGCGCAGTTTTTGATCAATATCTTTCTCGATTTGTTTTCGACTCCACCGTTTCATATGGGGAATTTGATACGCGACGAGCAGCCGATCCCCGCTGTTGACTGCCACCACGTCCCGAACGTCGTCGCGCCCGCGCAAATAGCGGGCCGCCCGCTCGGCCGGACCTTGGTTCAGCTCCGCATGTTTCGCCGTCCCGGACGTTTGAGTTTTCAGCAAGTTGGCCCCTTGCAGCGATTGTTTTTGTTCCGTTTCTTCTTTGGCGCAGCCGCCGACCGCGATCATCACAACGACGGCCGTCAACCACCATTTTTTCATCTTCATCAACCCATTCGTTTTTATGTATTTCCGCCAAGTCGGGAAAGGTTGGCGTGCTGTGCCAACCTTTCCGCCTGAACCATCCCATTCGCTTCAGCGAAGGTTATTGTTGTTTATATTGTGGCTCTTCGTTTTGAATTTCTTGCATGCGCGAGTTCACCAAATCAATGACCGCCTGCGTTTGTTGAGCAGCTTGTTGGTAAAGCTGCTTCGCGGCTTGGTTTTCGGTTTGCAAAGCAAACGTTTCGAAGCTCGCTTGGGCGGTTTTTAACCCGGCTAATGTTTGTTTCACTTGTGTAGCAACCGTCATGATGGATGTCCTCCTTTATGGTGTAAGATGGCTGGTGACAATGTTTAGAATGTTTTTTTGCCGTCAAATTATAATTGTCATTTTATGAAAAACGTTCTGCCTCCTTTCCAGCTTTTCCAAGCACAAAAAGGGCGCCTTCTGCAGGCGCCCATACCGTTTACGACTTGTCATTAACTTTGTCGGAATAACCGCGGCCGAGCGACGGGTTGTTTAAAATACCGGCCATCACCAAAATGCTTAACAACGCATGATACAACTGTTCATACTTGCCAAGGTCGATGTCGACGCCAAACGTCTCCAGCGCCAGTACAACAAACGATCCGATCCCGAGCCAAAGCCCGTAATTTTTAAAACGCTCCACCGTTTGCGTCCCCCATTTGCTTTATGGCTAAATCCACGAGAACGGTCTCCTTTCTCCTTCGTCCCGGTCATGTTCTCCTTCATCATGCCCGTCTTGATGCTGCACCTCTTCTGCCGCTTTAACCTCATCGTCGATCCGATGCGGGAACAGCCATGGATCACGAATGCGGCCGCGCGGCATAATGACGATGTCATCAGCATGAATGATCAATTTATCGACGTGAATGACCTTCGCTTTTTTCCGATCCGACATGCCCTTCCCCCCTTCCTTTCGCCTAGTGGCACTGTTAGACTATGCAAGGAGGCGAAGCGAAGTATAGGCATCTTTCACGGATTTTAGTTATTTCTTGATGACGGCTGGCCGACCGCAGCCGCATCCACTCGGACGCCGAACAGGCTGCGTTGTCGAAGAAAGAACCCTTGTCACCGGTTTCGACGGAGTTGGTTTCTTCATTCCTCATCCCTCCATCCCGAAAAAGTGTAGCCCTCGCCGATCAACCAATTTATGTTCAAGTCCATTTTCGTACGACTCGTCTCTAGTTGGAGCGGCATAGAAAACAAACGATGTTCAACGGCAAGAGGAAAAATGAGCGGCTACTGCTATTGTATGGCTTGGTGAGCCAAAGGTGCCTCTCATTTTTCTTTGGTTTGCTCCGGGCGGGGCATGATGGCATTTTCTTGCTTCAGCGTGCGGAAAAACCAGCTGTCCGGCCGTTCGTCCTCATCCGCCTTGCCCGCTTCTTCGATCCATGGCGATAGCAGCAGCTGGCGGCGGAGCTCGTCATTTTCCTTCGCCAACTGTTTGAGCTGCTCGTAGCGTTTGGCGCTTTGGTAAGCCAGCTCCTTTAACACAATGTTTTCGGCTTCCACCTCTTTCAGACGGCGCTCCAGTTCAGCAATTCGCTCAGCAAGCCGCTGTTCACCCGCCCCCCTTCTCTCTTCGTTCATCGCCCCATGTTTGTCTTTCACCATTCGACATCTCCCCCTTTGATTCATCGCTGGCTGCGCCCACCAACAAAAAATCCGCATCTGTCCCAACACATTTACCTAAGCCGTTCCATAGTATACAGTAGTCCCAAACCACCAGGCGTTGGGGAACAACTGAACGATAGGAGGAACGAAGAAAAATGGGTCATCATCACCGTCGCGATACAGAAAGAGTATGCATCAGAACGCGCAAAATTTACGACTGGGTGACGCGCCAAATCGATGTGCCATTGCGAAGCTTCAGCGGCGAGGATTTGGAAGCGATTTTCCCGATGGATCACTGCCATCGGGAAGGAACGATTTGCGATTTTTTGGGAGCGCAACATACAAACCCGCAAAATTTGACAATCCGCTGCTTCCTGACAGACGCTGAAGGCAATCCGATCGACTCAGTCGTTGACCAGGACGCATTGATTTGCCAGGAAATTACGCAGCCAAACGGCCGGCAGTCCGTCAACGTCACTCTTCCTTCCGGAGATACTGTGACACTGCAAAAAGTCAAAGCGCTCGTCAAAGGGCATGTCGTCGTGCAAATTGTCAGCCCAACCGGCACGGTTATTTGCCAATCGAAGCCAATTCCGTTCGCTACCGCACAAACGTTCATCTTGTGCGCCCCAGAAGGCACACAGCTCAACTGCCATATTTCGTTCTTCGAATGCGACACGAGCCTAGTCTGCACAGACAACTTTGCACAACTTGATGTTTCCATCACCTTGTGCCTTGAAGTCCAAGTGGAAGCTGATGTCAAAATCGAAGTCGAAGCTCGTTTCTGCCAACCGCGCGAAGAACTGGCCGAAGCCGTGCTTTGCCCGACAACCAAATTCCCGCCGCAATGCCCGGACGTATTCCCGGCCATGTAGCGTCCTGCACCATTCAGGCTGTTGTTCCAACAACAGCCTTTTTTATATGGCATGCGCCCGCAACGGATACATAAGATGAGAATGGAAGGGGTGGAAACCGTATGAAAAACAAAAACGACCAACATCTCCGTCTGCAGCAACAAATCATCCACTACCGGTCAGAAGCGGCTTCATACCGGCAACAAGTGCAACAGCTGGAGGCTGAGTTGGCCAAGGAAAAAATGCGCAGCGCCTATTTGAAAGAGAAGCTGCGTGAAGCAGAAACAACCAACGTGGAAACGTACAAGAAAAAAATCGCCGCCTTGGAACGCCAGCTTCTGTTGTGTGAAATTGCACTGGAAGAAACGCGATATAACACCTCAAAAGAGACAAAGACGCCAGCGTTTGAACGAGCTGCTGCTGTGTCAGCGCTGTTTCACTATTCTGTCGTCGTTCCGACGCATCTTGATGAGGAGGAGCTGACCATCATCGGCGATTTCATCATTCGCAATCACGGAACAGCGCCGCTTCACCATTTGATTGTCTGTCTCCGCCTTTCACCTCCAAAAACGGCGGTGCTCAGCGGGAAAATTGTTTTGCCAAACAGCGGACGGGCCGAGCAGGAAGCGCTGATCTCCAATAGCGCGGAAAGCTGGACGTTCACCCAAGAAAACTGGCGTGAAAGAGTGCGGCAAAACGGCGAATATTGGCTCACTCCACTTTATGACGCCCCGCTCGAACCAGGCGAGGAGCGGCGCTTTTCCCAGTTTGAAATCACCGTTCGCCCGTCAGGCAATATCCGTTCGTTGACCGTTGATGGATTCGTGTATTGCGCGGAACTGCCCAAGGGTGTTCCTGCCGCCAACCATATTGCCCTTCAGTGGTGACCCGCTCGTTTTGCACCTTCATGCTGCCTGGAGGCTGCACCTGCTGTTTTGGCCGGCCGTTTTGGGCCGGCTCCATGATTTCAGACAATAGCGGCTGGGCGTTTTCTTCCATCAACGTCATCCCGACAAACTGCGCGGCTGTTTCCGCATCACCGGCTGCCGACGGCTTCCATCCACACCGCCGCCCATCCCTTCAGCGAACGTTGCCCAACCAGCAACAGCGATTCGCTGTCCATGCTTTTGATCAAAACGACGCCCGCCGGCATCCCTCATTGGCTGTGCCATGACTGCAATAGCCGCCTTTCTCCTTATGACAGCCATTTGCCGACGTCTACGTCAATCGTTCGCTGACGTAGACGTCACCCATTTGCTCTGCTGACGATTGTCTCAATGATCGCCGCCCCGCCGGCAATGGCCAAAAGGACGATGAGCGGCTCGAAAACGGCCGGCCACAACACCAGACCAAGGTAACAAAACGCGGCGCACCAGATCCCTGTGCACCAATAGCAACTCAATAGTTCACCAATCCATCGCCGCACACCGCTCCCTTTTAGAGAAAGAAACACTTGTTTGCTTCCGTCCGGAAGCTCCTGCTCCGTCCATTCGTGAAAGGGACGGCGAATCCAGGCGGTGATCGCGTCATATACGATGAGCCGTGTCAGGCGAAAGCTGGCTAAACAAAGAAGGACAAATGAAAACGGATCGTCCATGCTCCCCTCCCCTTTCCATGATTATGACCGCAAAAAACCGATTGCCTTCTGTCGTTCCCACTTGGCAGCTAGCGAATTCTCTTTGGTACAGACGTTTACCCAAACGCTCTCCTACGCCAATCATATGATGGAGTATAGGTTTTTAACACAAGAGACTAGAAAGGAGGCGACGCGATGTACCATGTCTTTTTCGACCGGCGCCCAACCCACCCCCGCCTTTCACACGCGCTTTACGAACAGTTGACTGCGCTTCCGCCCAACGTTGAAATCAACGTGCACACCACCAACGAGACGCATTACAATGCACTTTTTCTTGGCTTCGAGCCGCGGACGAACAGCGTCTCGCTATTGGTTGACCGCTTTTATAAAGAGGGGGGGCGCTCGCTTACGATCGATGCTGCCACGATCACCTCAATCGATCTCCCTGCCTCCATGAGGCCAACTCCATCCGCCGACACAGATGAAGAGGAAGAATAGCTAGAAAAGAAGGCACAGCCGGCCGACGCCGACCAGCGCGGCCGGCGCTTATTTTTTGGCGGCGCCGTTTTCTCGCTGACTAGTGCGCTTGTCTACACATTCGCTTCTCGTATTACATACACTTTTACTAATCGACAATAGATGCTAGGAGGAACTGATCTTGGCTTCGAAACGCTCTCGTCTGTTGTTTGACATTTTAAGCAGTTACGACCTGACCGGAACTGAAATCGACATCTTGAAGGAACTGAAAAACGACAAAGTATGGCTTGTGCGAAACAAAAAAACGAAGGAACAGTACGTGCTGAAACGGCTGAACGAAGACAAAACGAATTTTCCGATTTTGCTCCATTCAAAGCTGTACCAGGAAGGATTTCATGTCCCAAAAATCGTCCAAACGAAAACAAATCAATATTACATCCACCGAAAAGGCCATTACTACTATTTGATGGACTACATCATCCCAAGCGGAACGACGCCCTCTTTCCAACAACGGATCGAAGGGCTCGCCCGCTTTCACGCTCACAGTCTGTTTGCCGATTGGATCGGCCCCCGCCCTTCATCGTTTCCGGAGCCAAAAGACGTGCTGAGTGCACATCGGCAAAAAGCAGCACAGTTAGGGGAGCTGGCAACGGCCTTCGATCATGGTGACACTCTTTCTCATATAATGGAACAGATGGCCCGGATCGCTAATCAAAGTTATGCATGGCTTGAAAAAAGCAATCTACCTGATTTTTGCCGCACAGCGAAAGAACGAAAGGCCATTTGCCATGGGGATTACAACAGCAACAACCTTTTATTGGCGGAAAACCACGAAGTCATGATGATTGACTTTGACCGCGCCTACTATGGCCTCCCGCTTGATGATTTTCGCTTTCTGCTTGTTTCATTGATGAAAAACCCGAAAAACGACGCTGTAAAGCGAACGAAGCTGCTATTTGACCTTTATTTCTCCATTTGCCCGCTGTACGCTCCGTACAAGAGCGTCTATGTCGCTGATGCTATGTTTCCTCACGTGTTTTACAGCGAAGCGGTCGGCCGGGAAAAACAAAAGCAAGCGTTACACAGCCCATCGTCCTTGGACTTGCTCACCCGCCTCGCCGAACAGGAAACAAAAAAATTCGCATTCTTGTCCGATTTTCTCAAAAGCGAGGGATAGAGAAAAATGAAACAAACGATCGCCCACTTTCTTCATGAAAAAATGAAAATCAATCAACGTTTTATTTACAACCAAATGGTTCATTTAAAAAAATACCGCCCGATCATGATCGGGTCATTCGCCGATGACGGCAGCCATCCGTTTCCTCTCATTAACTATTATCGCCTCAACGACATCGACGATTTCGGCCGCTTCGCCAAAGAACAAAATATTGTCGCTATTCACGCTCACCATGGAAAGCATGCCGTCGAAATCCTCCCGTTTTGCATCGCCCACCGCATTCCGCTTGTCGTCAGCATCCGCGGCCGCGATGGATCGGCGAAGCATCAAAGTTTGCGGCGCAATCAAAAACGGTACCATTTGCTCAAACAGCATGGGGCCCTCTTTCTTCCTGTCTGCCGCTACCTTGCCAATGAACTGATCACGCTAGGCTTTCCGCCGGAAAAAATTCAAGTTCTCTACGGCGGCATCGAGCTCGATTTATTTCCGTACCGGGAACGGACGATTCCTGAAAACGGAGACATCATCATTCTCTCGATCGGCCGGCTCGTCGAGAAAAAAGGGTTTTTAACGCTCGTGCGCGCCTTTCAGCGCGTGCATGCAGTTCATCCGCGCTGCCGCCTCCGCATCATCGGCAGCGGCAAAGAGGAAGAAAACATCCGCCGGCTTGTCAGCAAGCTGAAGCTCGATCCGTTTGTCGACCTGCTGGGTGCCATGGATGCCGCTTCGATCGCCCGCGAAATGGAACGCGCCCATCTATTTTGCTTGGCGAGCGAGACCGCTTCAGACGGAGACATTGAAGGCATCCCCAATGTATTGAAAGAAGCGATGGCAAGCGGGCTGCCGGTCGTCTCAACAAATCACGCCGGCATCCCCGAATTGATCGAACACAAACGCACCGGCTATCTGGCACCAGAAAGAGACGACCTCGAGCTGGCGAACGGCATTCGCTTTTTTTTGGAACATCCGGAACGAATTCCATCCTTCACTAAAAAAGCGCGCAAAGTGATTGAACAGTCGTTTGATATCACGAAACAAATCAAGGTGCAGGAGCGGCTGTATGATGAATTCATCAAAAAAACCAGGTAACTGTCACCTGGTTTTTTTGATGCTCAATTCTTCCTCTTTCCTCTAGAAGGCCGGTGAAAAACAACAGATTCTCTCGATTGGTGAGAAATCACAAGGAATGAAATGATGACGTTGCAAGGTTTTTTAGTTTGAGAAACATTGTTGGAGAGCAGTATTTCCCCTTAAATCACCGGCCTCCTAAAGGTTGTTAGTTTGAAACGATCATAAGCAGCTCCTCAATTCCCGACGCGAACGCTTCCCCGACAACGTACTGGATAGCCGGCTTTGTACCAACAGGAAACATTTCTTTCGGAATTCCTTTTGTCACCGGCAAGCTTCTTGTCCCATATTCAGCCGCAGGGATAATCGCTTTTTTGCCCCCCTCTTTCTCCCTTGTCTTTTTTATATCTTTCTCGTATTCGCTGTCGAATGACGGGGAAGGTTGTCCGACGAAAACAGGCCGCCCCATTTCCAGCGTTTTAGGCGCTTGCCATGTAGCAAACCACGCTTGTCCGTTAATACGCTATAAAAGCCGGAGATTTCACGAAGGAGGCCTATTAGCATGAACATCTGCATCATTGGCGCTGGCTACGTCGGACTAACCACCGCTGCCGTCCTTGCTGAACTTGGGCATGAAGTGCATTGCATCGATCATGATGAACGGAAAATCCGCCTGCTCAATAACGGGGAAGTTCCGTTTTATGAGCCAGGGCTTGAAGAATTGATTGCCAAAAATGATAATTCTTTGACGTTCAGCGGCCGCTGGGATGATATCAAACGGGCGGCCGTCGTTGTCATTTGTGTTGGCACCCCGCCGCGGCCCGATGGCGGCACCGACTTGCGCTATATCGAAGCGGTGCTCGACCGTTTGGCGACCATGATCGAATCGTACAAAACGATCGTCACGAAAAGTACTGTCCCTCCAGGAACAAATGAATGGATGCGCGCCGAGCTCATCCGCAAGGGAGTGAAACCGCATTTGTTCCGCATCGTATCCAACCCGGAGTTTTTGCGCGAAGGGTCGGCTGTTTACGATATGTTTCACCCAGACAAAATCGTCGTCGGACTCGAACCGGATGATGACCAATCGCTTGCCGTCATGCAGGCGGTGTATACCGGCATCCATGCCCCTTACCTCACAACGAGCCTGACTGGTGCGGAACTAATCAAATACGCCGCCAACGCGTTTTTGGCGACTAAAATTTCCTTTATTAATGAAATGGCGCGCATTTGTGACGCGTTTGCCGTCGATGTCAATGACATCGCCCGCGGGATCGGCCTCGACCCGCGCATCGGCCCGCACTTTTTGCGGGCCGGCCTCGGCTATGGTGGCTCCTGTTTTCCAAAAGACGTCAAGGCGCTCGAATATGCGGCGCGCTCGCGCCAAGTGGAGACGCATTTGCTGAAGGCGGTGCAGACCGTCAACGCCACCCAGCTTGACTTTTGCTTTCAAAAACTCAATGAACAGCTTGCCCCATTGACGGACAAAAAGATCGCCGTGCTTGGCATCTCCTTTAAGCCGAATACGGACGATACGCGTGTTTCCCCTGCTGAAGCACTCATCCGCCGATTGAGCGAAAACGGCTGCACGGTCGCCGCCTACGACCCGAAGGCCACGCTCTCGGAGCCGCTCGCCCGCGTCACACAAGTTCAGTCGGTGCGCGAAGCGATCCAAGGGGCGGATGGCTTGGTCATCGCCACCGATTGGGACGAATTCCGGACGCTTGACTGGGGGCAAGTGAAAGCGGCGATGAGTGGGACGCTCGTGTTTGACGGTCGAAACTGTTTGGACCGCCATGCAGTCGAACAAGGCGGTTTGCGCTACATGGGGGTGGGCTGTCCATGAACATTCTCGTCACCGGTGCGGCTGGATTTATCGGCTCCCATTTATGCGAAAAACTGCTCGAAAACGACGAGCATCGTGTAATCGGCGTCGACGGGTTTCTCGGACCGACGCCGGCGCCGCTAAAAGCGAACAACATTGCCCATTTGCAGTCTCATCCACGGTTTACCTTCCTTGAGCTGGATTTGTTGACAGTTGATTTGCCGTCCTTGCTGCAAAACGTCGAAGCGGTCTACCACTTAGCCGGCATGCCCGGCGTGCGAACGAGCTGGGGGACGGAGTTTGCCGCCTATGCTGCCCACAACATTTCCGCCACCCAACGGCTGCTTGAGGCGTGCAAAGACCGGCCGCTCAAACGATTCATCTACGCTTCGACCTCCTCCGTCTATGGCGAACGAAGTGGACCGTTGTCGGAAACACTTGAACCGGTTCCGCTCTCCCCATATGGCATTACAAAGCTCACCGGCGAACATTTATGCCGCGTTTATTTTCGTGAGTTCGCCGTACCGGTCGTCATGTTGCGCTATTTCACCGTCTACGGTCCGCGTCAACGCCCGGACATGTCGTTTCACCGCTTCATCCGTCAGCTGCTCGCTGGACAACCGCTCACCGTGTTCGGCGACGGAACACAATCGCGTGATTTCACCTATATTTCTGACTGCGTTGCTGGAACGATCGCCGCACTCGAGCGGGATGACATCATTGGAGAAACGATCAATATCGGCGGAAAAGAACGAGCATCAGTCAATGAGGTGATCCGGCTGCTTGAAAAGTTGACGGGAAAACATGCAAACATTCAGTATACCCCCGCCGCCCGCGGAGAGCCGAAACAAACGTGGGCCGACTTGACAAAAGCGGAGCGGCTGCTTGGGTACAAGCCAGTTGTCACGCTTGAGGACGGCCTACAAAAAGAGATCGAATACATCCGTTCGCTGTATGAGGGTGAGCATTCATGAAAATCGCCTATGTCTGCACGGAAAAGCTGCCCGCTCCGGCAGTACGGGGCGGGGCCGTTCAAATGATGATCGATGGGATTGCTCCCTTGATCGCCCGCCGCCACGAGCTGACCATTTTTTCCATCACTGACCCGCTGTTGCCGTCTGAAGAGATAGACGGAAACATCCGCTACATCCGTTTTCCGAAGCCGACATATGAAATGGATGTGGCACGTGCGCTGGCCGCATCCAAATTTGATGTCGTCCACGTCTTCAACCGTCCTGTTCCACTCATCGATTACCAAGCGGCGTCTCCACAAAGCGCTTTTGTGCTAAGCCTTCATAACGACATGTTTTCACCGTTGAAAATGACAGCAGAGCAGGCGAAGCGAGCGCTAGACGCCTGCACCTTGCTGACCGCCGTCAGTGAATACATCAAACAGACGGTGACTGACCGGTACTTGGTGGACCCGAAAAAAATCAAAGTCATTTATTCGGGAGTCGACCTTGCCCAGTACATCCCCGTCTGGACGGAAGAAGGCAGGCGCATCCGCCAGGCGGAACGTGAAGCGTACGGACTCACCGATAAAAAAGTCGTTCTCTTTCTCGGCCGACTCAGCAAAACAAAAGGACCGCATTTGCTGATTCAATGCCTGCCCTCCCTTTTAACCCGCCATCCCGAGGCAGCGCTGGTTATTGCCGGTGGAAAATGGTTCAGCGACAACAGCCGGAGCGAATACATCGATTGGCTTCATGAATTGGCATCGCCAATGGCCGATCGTATCATCTTTACAAACTACGTCCCGCACAACCATATTCCAAAACTGCTTTTAATCGCCGATGTGTTTGTATGCAGCTCGCAATGGCACGAGCCGCTCGCCCGCGTCCATTATGAGGCGATGGCCGCTGGCATTCCGGTCGTGACGACCAACCGCGGCGGCAATGCCGAAATCGTCCGCCACGGCGAGACCGGCTTTGTCATCGATGACTACCAAAACCCGCACGCTTTTTTTGAAGCAATTGATTACATGCTTGTGAACAAACATGAAGCGGAAACCATGGCGAAAAACGCAAGAGCGCTCGTTGAACAGCAATTTCAATTCCACCATGTGGCTAAGCGCTTTGAAACGGTTTACATCGAAGCATGTTCCTCCCTTTCCCCAGACCAATAAGGGCTGTCCAAGGAGAGAAATTTTTTCGGGACAGCCTTTTTCTCTTTGTCTCTCTGAAACCAACCATTCCACTTCTTTGCCATTGCATCCCTGTAAGTATGCTTCCTCCGCATCGAACGCCATCAGCAGCTTCAGGGGCATAGAGAAAGATCCTAATAAGTTAATGAGCTTACCCAGTCCAAATTCGTTCTCAATACATATCCTAGTAGCAATCACACATATTTCGCTTCGTCCATTCCCCAATACCCGACAGGAGGGATAGCATGAAAGACATCATTATTGAACCATGGCTCGTCGATGAAACGACCCATGAATTTTTTGTCCCTGAGTATATTATCCAGCTGGCAGAGGAAGTGCTGAAAAACTACGATTTATCCGTTCAAAACATGCAAATCGTTACGACAAAACCGGACAAGGGAGGAGCGATTTGGAAGCTCGAAACGAAATCGGGCCCGAAAAGTTTGAAGCTGCTGCACAGGAGGCCGACAAGGAGCCTATTCAGCCTAGGAGCACAAGAATATTTAGTGGAAGTGCGCAAGGCAAGAGTGCCGCCAATTGTAAAAACAAAGGATGGAAAAAGTTATGTCGAGGCAGGAGGAAAACTATGGTTTGTGGCGGAATGGATTGAACCGTTGACGCCAGTTACAAAGGATTTGGAAGGAGCAAGAAAGCTTTGTTATGCCCTTGGCGAATTCCATCGCCTAAGCAAAGGATACGTCCCCCCGAAGCAGGCGGAAATGGCCTCGCGACTGCACAAGTGGCCAAAAAACTATGAAAAAATGATCACGAAAATGAGCTGGTTTCGGAACATTGCCAAATACTACCCTGAAATGCCGGCAAGCCCTCCGTTATTAGAGGTAGTTGACCGATTTGAAGAACAGGCGCGAAAAGGCATGGAACGATTCCTGCAATCCAGCTATGTCGAATTCGTCAAGCAAGGAACGGCTCATTGGGGGTTGGTTCACCAAGACTACGGTTGGTCCAACGGCCAAATGGGAGCGGACGGAATGTGGATTATTGATCTCGACGGAGTTGCCTTTGACCTTCCGATTCGTGATTTACGAAAACTCATTAGCGGCACCATGGCGGATTTATACAAATGGGATGCAACATGGGTGCGGGAAATGATTCTAGCATACCATGAAGCCAATCCCATAACGCCTGAATTATATGAGCTTTTGATGATTGATTTGGCCATGCCAAACGAATTTTACAAAAATATAAAAGAAGTCGTCTATGAACCGGAAATCTTTCTCAATGAACAAACAGCACAGTTAATTCAAACGATTCTCGAAACCGACCAGTCGAAGTGGCCTGTACTGGCAGAAATCGAAAATGACTGGAAAGGAATGGGATAAACATGAGAATTTTGATGGTTTGTACAGAAAAACTCCCCGTTCCCCCTTTATTAGGCGGGGCCATTCAAACGTATATTTCCGGCATTCTTCCACATGTAAGCCAATTCCATGATATTACCGTTTTGGGCATCAGCGATTCGTCGCTTCCCGAGCAAGAAACGATCGAAGGCGTTCACTACGTGCGCGTACCGGGAAAAGTATTTGAAATATACCGGGAAAACGTTGTTCGTTATGTGGAAGCGAACCAGTTCGATCTCATCCACATCTTTAACCGGCCCCGTCTTGTCCTTCCGGTCCGACAGGCAGCACCCGCCGCCAAAATTACGTTAAGTATGCACAATGATATGTTTCAACCTGAAAAAATCGATCCGGAAGAAGCAGCAGCGGCCATCGCAGAAGTGGCCTACATCGTAACTGTGAGCGATTATATTGGCAATGTCATCCGCAGCCTATATCCGCAGGCAGCGCCAAAATTGCGCACCATTTATTCAGGGGTAGACAGCGAACGATTTTTGCCGGGAAATCATCCAAAAATGCAGAAAATACGCAACGACATTCGGCGGGCGCATGGGTTGGAAAACAAAACGGTCATCTTGTTCGCCGGAAGGCTGTCGCGCAATAAGGGAGTCGATAAACTCATTCTAGCATTGCCGGAGCTGGCAAAAAAATTTAAAAACTTAGCCCTGGTGATTGTCGGGAGCAACTGGTTTAGTGAAAATGACATTACTGATTATGTCGCCTATGTAAGAGCGTTGGCAAAACGAATGCCTGTCCCCGTTGTCACGACAGGGTTTGTCGCACCGAATGAAATCCAAAATTGGTTTGCGGCAGCCGATTTGTTTGTATGCACCTCGCAATGGCAGGAACCGTTGGCGCGCGTCCACTACGAGGCTATGGCAGCAGGACTTCCGATTGTAACGACCGCGAGAGGCGGCAATCCGGAAGTCATTTTCGCCAATGAAAACGGCCTTATCGTCGAAAATCCGGAAGACCCAAGTGATTTTGCCGACAAGATTGCCCAAATATTATCGGACCCATCCTTGATGAAAAGAATGGGAGAAAAAGGCCGGCAGCTTGCCATTTCGATCTATCATTGGGAACGAGTCGCTTCCGAGTTATTGGACGTTTGGAAGCAGGCAGAGAGCACAGAACAAGCTGTAGCAAATGAAGAACAAGCAGCCGGCATGACAATAGAACCGCTGAAAGAAAAGGCAACAGAACAACGGAGCCTGCCAGCCCCCAGAGCGGATGCAAAAGAAAAAGTCCACTCGAAAAAGAACCCGGCAGCGTCATCCGACAAAACAAAAAAGGGAAAAGCCAAAAAAGAGCGTGCCACATCAATGGAAGACACTCAACAAACAGCCAAACGAAAAGAAGCTGCGGCAAAGCAAACAGAACCCGCGAAAAGCGCTCCATCTCCTAAACGGACTCCGACCGGCGGCCACATAAAACCTTTTACGATTACAAGCGGCAGCCAGCAAACGCTGGACGCGTCGGCCAAAACGCATTTGAACCGCAATCAAGCTCAAGCGAAACATGATACCAAACATTTTACGATTGCCAGTTCACACTAACAAGAAGCGAAAATCGCCAACGTAGAAAATGACGGACGTCCAAAATAAAATAAGCATACACTTCTACAGCAAATGGGCGAAACAAACCCTCATCATCCCTTTCCCGGCGCCGCAATGCGTTCAGACAAAGATAAGTTTCAACGCAGGGAGGGAAATGCGTTACTGCACAAACCCGATCATCGTCACCGCAAGAAGCTGCGCGCGCCCGATGACCGTTTCGTTTCCTCGTTCATCGGCGATCGTCAACTCGGTCGCCGTATACTTCTTTAATATGCCTTCATAGCTCTTATCTTTCATCACAAATTGGCATTTCAGCGGCGGCAAATGGTCGGGCAGCTCCACCAAAAAGGCCAACTGCTCATCCAGCGTCATCAACTGGAACTCCTTGTTGGCGAAAAGCGTTGTCAATTCCCCTTCTCCGTCCTGCTCATCGTCGGCGTTGTTTTTTTGCTCTTCGTCCAACCGACTGCTCCACATAAACGTTTCTTGCATATGCGCCGCCGCCCGCATCGCTTTTGGCTGCACAATGTAAAGCAACGGCTCCGTCTCTACAACGTTTTGTTTCCGCACGTCGATCCCCCTTTCCATGCTTGCCTTACTTTATATATGTATGCCCATGATTCCGATAATTGCCCAAGTCAAACAAAAAACAGCCGCTCCATCGACAGGAGTGGCTGCTCATTCATGTTAATATCCTAAAATATGGTATCCAGAGTCGACGTGAATAATTTCCCCGGTGATGCCGCGCGACAAGTCGCTGAACAAAAACAGCGCCGCATCGCCGACCTCTTCTTGGGTCGTCGTCCGGCGGAGCGGGGCGCGTTCTTCGATTTGCTTTAAAATCGAATTGAAATCGCTCACGCCTTTGGCCGACAGCGTGCGAATCGGTCCGGCGGAAATGGCATTGACGCGGATGCCGTATTTGCCTAAATCGTTCGCCAAATATTTCACGCTCGCATCCAACGACGCTTTCGCCACGCCCATGATGTTATAATTTTGCACGACGCGCTCGCCGCCTAAGTACGTGAGGGTGACGATGCTGCCGCCTTCGGTCATCAGCTCTTTCGCCTCGCGCGCCACCGCGGTGAGCGAATACGCGCTGATATTGTGGGCGAGCAAAAAGCCTTCGCGGCTGACGTTCATATATTCCCCGCTCAAATCTTCTTTATTGGCGTAGGCGATGCAATGAGCGACGCCGTGGATGACGCCGACTTGTTCTTTGATTTGCGCGAAACATTGAACGATGTCTTCATCTTTGGCCACATCGCACGGCAATAGAAGCGAACGTTCGTCTCCGAGCGTATCGACAAGCGACCGCACCTCTTTTTCAAACCGTTCTCCGGCATACGTAAACACAAGGCGGGCGCCGGCAGCATGAAGCGAACGGGCGATGCCCCAGGCGATGCTCCGCTTGTTCGCCACCCCCATCACGACATATGTACGTCCTTCCAATGATAGAACCATTCGCTCATCCTCCTAATTGTCATTTATTCTTAACACCAGGTGTTAATTTCATTATATGATACATAACTGACAATGTAAATGAGCGCCTTTCACCGCTCCCTTTATTTTCCCTTTGTCGGCGGCAGTTTTCCACTTTGCAAAACGGGAGCGATTCGTTAATATGGTATATGGCACATTCGAATGGAGAGGATTGTTCCATGAACCATGATCGCTTTTCCCAATCGAAGCTTGATTACCATATGTTGTTCCTTTTATTCTTGATGGCTGTCATCAGCGCCATCGCCATCCATAGCGCCGAGTCGATGCTGCCTGAGAAGCTGCAAAACGTCAACTTTGCTTCCAAACAGTTGCAATGGTATGCCATCGGCGCTGTCGTCATCGCCTTGACGATGATCATTGACTATGATCGGCTGTTTCAAATCGCTTGGTATTTGTATGGATTCGGGATGCTGCTGCTGCTTGGGCTGGAATTGAATGTCCCGGGATCGGTGACGATTAAAGGGGCGACGAGCTGGTACCATCTACCTGGGGGGAATTTCCAACCATCCGAGCTGATGAAAATTTTTATGATCATCGTCCTAAGCCGCATCATCGTCAACCATCGGGAAAAACATCCCGACCCAACGATCCAGGACGATTTTAAGCTGCTCGGGAAAATCGCCCTCACCGTGTTGCCGCCGCTCATTTTGCTCGCCAAGCAGCCAGACATGGGCATGTCGATGGTGTTTATCGCCATCACCGCCACTTTGGTGCTCGTTTCCGGCATCCGCTGGCGCATCATTTTCGGCATCGTCTTTTCCGGCGTAACGGCAGTGGCGATCGTTGTTTTCATTTACTTTTATTTTCCAGATTTCTTCCATCAATACATCATTAAAGAAGACTACCAGCTAAACCGCTTTTACGGTTGGCTGGCTCCATATGAATATTCCAACGAACAAGGCTTTCAGCTCATCCGTTCGCTTATGGCCATCGGGTCAGGGGAACTGTATGGAAAAGGGCTGGGCCATTTGCAAGTGTATTTGCCCGAGGCGCATACCGACTTCGTATTTGGCGTCATCTCCGAGCAGTTCGGATTTGTCGGCTCAAGCATCGTCGTGTCTCTCTTTTTCCTGCTCATTTATCGCATGATCCATATTGCCTTAGAGAGCAACGATTTGTACGGCAGCTATTTATGCGCCGGCGTCGCAGGCATGATCACGTTCCAAGTGTTCCAAAACATTGGCATGACGATTGGACTTTTGCCGATCACTGGACTGCCGCTGCCGTTCATCAGCTATGGAGGAAGCTCGCTGGCGACTTACATGCTGGCGATCGGACTTGTCTTAAACGTTCATTCGCGGACGCGGAAGTTTATGTTCGCGAGCGATGAATAAGCCGCTTGTTCTGTGAGCAGGCGGCGTTTTTTGTCGCCATCAAGCTCAACTCCACTTCTTTGTTTCCTGGCCGCGGGCTCCGCCGTTTGGGCGTTGCCCCCGCAAAAGCCGCGATGAGACGGGCAAAACCGCCGCATCTTTTCTTTTCCTGACTGAACGGACATACTGGTAGTACAACCATTATGGCGAGAAAGGAGCACATTCGATGCAAGTGGATATCATCGGCGACATTCATGGCTGCTTCCGTGAATTCGCCGCATTGACGGCGACGCTCGGCTACCATTGGGACGAAGGGGTGCCGATTCATCCGGACGGGCGAAAACTCGGCTTTGTCGGCGACTTGACAGACCGCGGCCCTGAATCGCTGAACATGATCGAGATCGTCTCGGCCCTTGTTGAGCGAAATTTGGCTTACTACGTCCCCGGCAACCATTGCAATAAGCTGTACCGCTTTTTTTTTAGGACGAAACGTGCAAATCGCCCACGGGCTTGAGACGACGGTCGCAGAATATCGCGCCTTGCCTCCAAGCGAACAAGAGATGATCCGCCGCAAGTTCATCCGCCTGTATGAACAGGCGCCGCTGTATGCAGTGCTCGATGAGGGGCGCCTTGTCATCGCCCATGCGGGCATCCGCCACGACTATATCGGGCGGACGGACAAAAAAGTCAAGACGTTCGTCCTGTATGGGGACATCACCGGCGAAACGAACCCGGACGGGACGCCGGTGCGCCGCGACTGGGCGAAACGGTATCGCGGCAGCGCATGGGTTGTGTATGGCCATACGCCAGTCGAAAAACCGCGGTTTGTCGGACGGACGGTCAACATCGACACCGGCTGCGTATTTGGCGGTGCTCTGACCGCCTTGCGATATCCAGAAATGGAAACAGTCTCTGTTCCTTCCTCAATGCCGTTTGTTCCGGAAAAATTCCGCACGTTCTCCTAATCTACGCTTCGTCCGCGCGCTGCTTCGATCAAGTTCGCCATATCGTCAGGCAGCGGGACGGAAAATGTATACCAGCGCCCGGCAAACGGGTGAAAAAACGACAGCTGCCGGCTGTGAAGCGCCTGGCGGCCGATCATCTCCCGGCTTCCGCCGTAGAGCTCATCGCCGGCGAGCGGGTGGCCGAGATAAGCGAAATGAACGCGGATTTGGTGCGTGCGCCCCGTCTCGAGCCGGAGCGAAACATACGTATAGCCGCACAAACGCTCCAGCACACGAAAATGAGTGACCGCCGGCTTTCCGTCTTCCCGCACCTCGCGAGCGATGATGCTGCCGCTTTGGCGGCCGATGGGGGCGTCAATCGTCCCTTCATCCTTGACGATGACGCCATGGCAAATGGCTTCATACGTGCGCACAACGTGCCCTTTTTGTTGCAATGCCGACAACAAATGATGAACGTGGCGGTGCTTGGCGACGAGCACGAGCCCGGACGTGTCGCGGTCAAGCCGGGTGACGATATGGACGGTCGAGTCGAGCTGCTGTTGGCGATAATGGTGGAGCAAGCCGTTGGCGAGCGTCCCGCCTGGGTGATGGCGCGACGGAATCGTCGCCAATCCAGCTGGTTTGTTGACAACAAGAACGTAATCATCCTCATACACAATGTCAAGCGGCATCGGTTCGGCGTCCATCCAATCGCTTGTCCGCTCCGACGGAAAGACGACCGACAGCGTCTCGCCGGCGCGCAGCACATGGCGGACGGTGACAGGCCGCCCATCCACTAACAGCGCGCCGCCGTGAAATTTAATATCGGTGAGCGCCGTCCGCGAAATGCCGTTTTCTTTCAAAAACTGGCGCAGCAGTTTTCCATCTTGCCGCTCATCGATGGAAAACGTTAACGTAAACGGTGGCAATGGCTGTCACCTTTCTGCATCACAATCTCCTTCCTGCATCTTTTCTTGAGCGTCGGAACAGAACACGCATCCACACGGAAGTCCCGCGAAACCATTTCCCTCAATCAGCGATAAAGGAGTCGCGCACCCGCCGCCAAAACGGAAACGGTCGAAAACGGGCGAACCTCACTTTTTCGTCGGCCACCCGGCATTGAATGGACTTGACTTCCTTATGCAGCAACGATAAATGGTCGATCGTAATTTGAAAATCGACGTGATTGACCGGTTTAAGTAAACACGTATGGTGCGCCGGCAGCACGAGGGGCGAACCGATTGTCCGAAACACGCGGTTGTTGATGGACGCCATCTCGGTTACTTGAATCGCCTCGAGCGACGGATGCAAAATCGCGCCGCCGAGCGCTTTATTGTAAGCTGTGCTTCCGGTCGGCGTCGAAATGCACAACCCGTCGCCGCGGAACCGCTCAAACAAGTCGCCGCGAATCTCAACATCCATCACAAGCGTCCCGCTGACGCATTTGACCGTGCATTCATTGAGCGCCAAATACTTCGCCTCGCTGCCTCCATTCAAATAGCGGATCGTCACCTCAAGAAGCGGATATTCCACGACCTGGTATGGCGTCTTGGCGATGGCAATCACAAGCTTTTCGAGTTCTTCCGGCACCCAGTCGGCGTAAAAGCCCAGATGGCCAGTATGGACGCCGACAAACGCAGTCTTGTCCAACCGATGGCAATAGCGATGGAACGCGTACAACAGCGTTCCATCGCCGCCAACCGAAATGACGAGATCAGGTTTCTCTTCATCGTAACGCAAGTCAAAATCAAGCAAATACGTTTTCATTTTTTGCGCCAGAGCGTTCGATGTGTCATCCCCTTTGGACGTAATAGCGAATGCAAGCGGCGCGTCCGTCGGTTTCATTGCCCTTCTCCTTTTGCTTCTTGTTTTCGGGAAAAAGCAGCCTGCGCTTCTTGAATTTCAAAGCGGATTTTCGACATCTCCTCATCGAGGCGATAGGCCGCCTCCGCGGCTCGCTGCAGCCGAACTTTGATGTCTTCAGGGAAACGCCCGCTGTATTTATAGTTCAGCGAATGTTCAATCGTCGCCCAAAAGTTCATCGCCAACGTCCGGATTTGAATCTCTGCTAAAATGTTTTTTTCGCCGCGGATCGTCTGCACCGGGTAGCGGATGACAAGATGATACGAGCGGTAGCCGCTCTCTTTTTTTTGTGTGATGTAATCGCGTTCCTCGACAATCGTAAAATCGTTGCGCTGGCGCAACAGCTCAACGACCGTCTTGATGTCATCGACAAATTGGCACATGATGCGCAGCCCCGCAATATCTTGCATCTCTTCCTCGAGACGGTCGAGCGGGATGTTTTTCTTTTGCGCCTTATCCAAAATGCTGGCAACCGGCTTCACCCGCCCGGTGACAAACTCAATGGGCGAGTGCGCTTCAATCATCTCGAATTGGGCGCGAATGCCCCTTAGCTTCACTTTCAACTCCTCAACCGCCTGCTTATACGGGGCTAAAAACAAATCCCAATGGTTTACCATCGTACCACCTGCCTACATGTTTTCAATCTCCCGCGGCTTTCAGTCAAGAGAGCACAACCGCGCCTCTGCCTTGCTGCTCGATGCGAATTCATCGGGCCGCTCCCTGTTCGAACGCGCTGGAAAGGAAACCCACCGGCTTATTGCTCAAAAAACACGTCTTGCACCGCCTGTTCAAGCGCCTCGCCATAGTTGGCGTTGCCGCGAATATTTTCAAGCAAATAAGACAGTTCATCGTGAAACTGTTCAAGCTCGAGCGTTTTTTCCCCACATCGAAGCCAGACCGGCTCCTCGGCGTCAAGCGCCGCCTTTAGCTCAGGCCACCACGGCTTCGGAACCATGACATATAGAAAGTGGTCATCGGTTTCCAAAATGTACGCAAACGCCAACGCATCCGAGTCAACAAGCATATGGCGTTTCGGCGAAACATGGGCAAGCGAACCAACGGCATCATCGACATACAGCCAAAGCCGGCCATCCTTTCGCTCTGCCCGTTGAACGATCCATTTTTCGTTCATGTTTTCTCTCCTTCCACATCAGTCAACCATCCATCCTTTATTTTACCATATTCACCCTATGCAGACGAAATGAATTGATATTCGCCGGAAAACAGCTGATAATAGAAGGAGACGACTATCCTTTTTGAAGGAGATTCACGATGCATCAAGAAATCGAAATCGAATTAAAAAACTTGTTAACGGCAGCGGAGTTTGCGGCCGTCCGCGCCGCCTTCCGCCTCGATGATGGCGCTTTCCGCCGCCAGGAAAACCATTACTTTGACACCCCGTCATTCGCCCTGAAAGAACGAGCGGCAGCGCTGCGCATTCGAGCGAAAGAGGGGCGCCTGACCTTGACGCTGAAACAAACGCAGGCGAACGGGACCATTTTGGAAACCCATGAGCCGCTTTCGTTGTCTGAAGCGGAAGCGTTGATTGCCGGGATCGCGGCGCCGCGCGGGGCGATCGCCGAGTTGCTTGCAGAGCTGGGCATCCAGCCACACGAGGTGCGCTGCTTCGGCTCCCTTGTCACCGATCGCGCCGAATGGCCTCATGAAGGCGGCACGTTATGCCTTGACCATAACCGTTATTTACAAAGCGAAGATTACGAACTTGAATATGAAGTGAATCACGCGGAAACGGGTGAAAAGCGGTTTTTGCGCCTCCTTGAGATGCTCGGCATTCCGCGCCGCCCGGCGCCAAACAAAATCGCCCGCTTTTACGCCCGCATGAAGGAAATGGAGGAAGGACGATGAACGTTTCACCATTAAAGCTGCTCGTTGAATGGCAGGCGCTCCATGCGTTCTCATCCGGAGGCTCGAGCCTGTTGCCATCGCCGGTGCCATCTTTGTTTTCAAGCTTGCTTGCCGAATCGCTCAACCGCGGGGAGGAATCACCTGTCGAGGCGCCTCAAGCCTCCTCAAGCGGTCAGCCTCCGGCGCCCGCTGACCATAGCGGCGCCCTGATCAAACATGAGACGGGCACCGCAGTCAAAGCGTCTTCTTCCATCGATGCCTTGATTGCGGCAGCGGCGGAAAAATATCATGTTGACCCGCAGCTCATCCGCGCCGTCATTCGTCATGAGTCAAACTTTCGTCCTGATGCGAAAAGCCCGGCTGGAGCGCTTGGACTCATGCAGCTCATGCCAAGCACAGCGAAAATGCTCGGTGTCAACGATCCGCTTGACCCAGCGCAAAACATCGATGGCGGCGTAAAATATTTGCGCCAGCTCCTTGACCGGTATAACGGCAATATCACTCTCGCCTTGGCCGCCTACAACGCTGGGCCCGGGCACGTCGACCGCTATAGGGGCGTGCCGCCATTTGCCGAAACGCGCGCGTATATCGAACGCGTATTGAAAAGCTACCGCACATAAACGAGCGGCGCTCGAGTCACTTTGTTTGAGATCTATGCGCACTGTTGATAAAATAGCAATCAAACGACAACGAATGATTTTCAAACAAAAGGAGCATCCGCGATGGGTGAACAATGGCAAACCCTTTATGAGGCGATCGGCGGAGAGGAGACGGTTGCGAAGCTTGTCGAAGCATTTTACCGGCGCGTGGCCGCACATCCCGACTTAAGGCCCATTTTCCCTGACGATTTGACGGAAACCGCCCGCAAGCAAAAACAGTTTTTAACGCAATATTTAGGCGGGCCGCCGCTTTACACGGCAGAGCATGGACACCCTATGCTGAGGGCGCGCCATCTCCGCTTTGAAATCACGCCGAAACGGGCGGAAGCGTGGCTTGCCTGCATGCGGGCGGCCATGGACGAAATCGGCTTGTCCGGGCCGGCGCGCGAACAGTTTTATCACCGGCTTGTACTCACCGCCCATCATATGGTCAACACCCCGGATCATCTGGACAGAAAGGAGCATACCCTTGGGTGAGAAGTTTGCTGGGAAGACGACGGCGCCCGCCTGCTCCCCTTCCCAGCCGCTAGGCAATACGAACAAACCGCTCGAGCTGTATTTGTTTATCGATCCTTTATGCCCGGAATGCTGGGGGCTTGAACCAGTCATCAAAAAGTTGACGATCGAATACGGCCGTTTTTTTACCTTAAGGCACATATTGAGCGGAACATGGGCGACATGGAGCGCTCGCAAAGGAACGAAGCCGGAGGCCATGGCCAAAGCGTGGGAGTGGGCGGCGTGCCGCACCGGTATGTCATGCGACGGCAGCGTTTGGCTCGAAAACCGGATTTCAAGCCCGTTCGCCCCATCGCTCGCCATTAAAGCGGCGGAAATGCAAGGAAAGCGGGCTGGCCTTCGCTTTTTGCGCAAGTTGCAAGAACAACTTTTTCTCGAAAAGCAAAATGTCGCCGATTTGTCGGTGCTCGCCGAATGCGCCGTCGAAGCGGGCTTGGATGTCGATGAATTTCTGCGCGACATGCACTCGCCGGGAGCGGCGAAAGCGTTTCAATGCGATTTAAAAATCACCTCGGAAATGGACGTCGACGAAATTCCAACGCTTGTGTTGTTTAATGAAAACATTGAAGACGAAGGCATTAAAATTTCCGGATGCTATCCGTACGACATCTACGTCGAGTTGATCGCCGAAATGCTCGGCTTCCATCCTGAACCGTCCTCTCCCCCTCCGCTGGAATCATTTTTAAGCCATTTTAAATTCGTCGCCACAAAAGAAATTGCCGTTGTATACAACTGGACGATCCAAGAAGCAGAAACGGAAATGAAAAAGTTGCAGCTAAAGCAAAAAGTGGAGCGGGTGCCCGTCAAACACGGAACATTTTGGCGCTATATCGATGATGCCCGTCCCTAGCAGCAGGGACGGGCACAAGAAAAAGCCCGGCTGACGCCGGGCTTTTTCTTGTGTTGCCAAGACAACAAAGGGGATGGGAGAAATTGTTCACGGTCAAACAAAGGGGTATCAGGTTTTGTCTTCCGTTTACAGCTATATCTTAACAAACGGACGAGCAAATTGGCAACCCGTTTGCTCGTTTGTTCACATTATTGTCATAATTCGCCCTGTGTCATGCCTAGGCAGACAAACAGCATATAATTAAGGCAAACGGAAAGAGGAGGCCATCACCATGAAGCAGCGCATCGTCTTATCCCTTTGGACGGCAGCATCTGCTGCCGCCTTTATCCTAAACTTGTTCGGCCTCATGCAGCTCGCCCCGCTTTGGATCACGATGCCGCTTTTGTTCCTTTCCTTGCTCGGGTTGGTGGCGACATGGAACCGCCGCCACCAGTTTCGGGGATTTCCGTCCAAACGAATGCGGCTGTAACGCCGCATTCGTTTCATTTCCCAAGCAGCCGCTCCATCTCATCAAGCTTCTCCGCAAACACTTGGCACGCCTGGCGGATCGGCTCGGCGCTCGTCATGTCGACGCCGGCTTTTTTCAGCACTTCAATCGGGTAATCAGAGCTGCCGGCTTTCAAAAAGTCGATGTATCGTCTCACCGCCGGTTCTCCTTCTTCCAAAATTTGTTTACTCAATGCAGTCGCCGCGCTGAAACCGGTCGCGTACTGGTATACGTAGTAATTGTAATAAAAATGCGGAATGCGCGCCCACTCGAGTCCGATTTCTTTGTCCACGACAATATCCTCTCCAAAATACTTTTTATTCAAGTCGTAATAAAGGGACGTCAACGTCTCGGCCGTCAATGCCTCTCCTTGCTGCTCCTTCAGATGGATCAAATGTTCAAACTCCGCGAACATCGTCTGGCGAAAAACCGTGCCGCGGAACCCCTCAAGATAATGGTTGAGCAAATAAAGCCGCTTCTTCTCATCATCGATCGTTTTCAGCAAATAGTCGTTCAACAGCGCCTCATTGCATGTCGACGCCACCTCAGCGACGAAGATCGAATAATGGGCATACGGATACGGCTGCGTTTTGCGCGTATAATAACTGTGCACCGAATGGCCAAACTCATGCACGAGTGTAAACAAATTGTTGACATTATCCTGCCAGTTGAGCAAAATGTACGGATGGGTGCCGTATGCTCCCGACGAATAGGCGCCGCTTCGCTTTCCTTTGTTTTCACGCACATCAACCCAGCGGTTGTCAAGCCCCTCTTTTACAATCGCTATATATTCCTCGCCAAGAGGCGCAAGCCCTTCCAACATGTACTGCTTCGCTTGCTCGTACGTAATTTCCATTTTCACTTCTTGCACAAGCGGCGTATACAAGTCGTACATATGCAGCTCATCAAGCCCAAGCACTTTCTTGCGCAGCCGCACGTACCGGTGCAACAATGGCAAATGTTCATGAATCGTGGCAATTAAGTTGTCATAGACGCTCTCGGGAATGTTGTTGGCATCCAACGCCGCTTCCCGCGCCGAACGATAACGGCGGACGCGGGCGAAAAAGTTGTCTTTTTTCACCGTGCCGGCAAGTGTATTGGCGAACGTGTTTTGAAACTTCTCGTACGTATGGTATACGGCGTAAAACGCCTCACGGCGGACACGACGGTCTGTGCTTTCTAAAAAGCGGATGAATCGGCCGTGCGTCACTTCGACTTCGTCCCCGTTTTCATCCATGATCGTCGGGAATCTCAAGTCGGCATTGTTTAATGCGCTGAACGTATTGGATGCTGCCTGCATCACCTCGGCCGCCTGCGCCAAGATCGCCTCTTCTTCCGCCGACAGCACGTGCGGGCGCTGGCGCGTAATCTCGTCTAACGCGTGTGCATACAAACGGAGCGGCTCGTATTGTTCCAAAAACGAGCGCAACACCGCTTCGTCGATCGCCAAAATTTCCGGCACGATAAACGCCATCGCGCTCGATGCTTCACTGTACAAGCTTTTCGCCCGTGCGTCGAGCCCTTGGTAAAACGAATTGGTCGTATCTTGGTCATAGCGCATATGGGCGTATGTATACAGCTTGCCGAGGCGCATTGATACGTCATCTTGGTATTGCAATGCTTCATACAACACTTCCGGCGATTCGCCAAGCCGCCCTTTGTATTCGCCCAGTTTTGGAATCATCTCCTTCACTTGCCTGAACTCTTCTTCCCAAGCGTCATCGGTCGGAAAAATGTCCTCAAGCCGCCACGTTTCTTCCACCGGAATCTCGCTTCGCAACGGCAGCGACTTTTTCGTTTTCTTTTCCTCCACGGTCATCGTTCCTCCTTACAAATCATCGATACATGAATTAGTATTCACCATTTCGTCCATTTTTTCCTGTTTTCTGCTCATTTTTTCCACTCTCCCAAACTCAAGTGCTGACCAATAGCGGCTAAGCGCTGGCGTTTGACGAATTTGCTCAAGAAGTGCAGCATCTTGATGAATCACCTGATCAACAGTCGACGGAAACGACAACGGCTTCACCAAATGAAGCCGGTCGCCCTCCTCACGGCGGAGATAGCCGAGCAGACTCAACCAATGCAAATACTCACCGACGGCCTCACGATACGTATCCCGGTCAACAAGCGGCAGCCGGCGTGGAACGAGGCGGCCGGTGCGGATTTTGCCGTCAAGCCACTGAAATAAAGACGCTGCCGTTGCCGGCCAGCCGGTTTTTCCAAGAAGGAACAAAAGGACATACGTTTGCCAAATGAACGGCGCTGTCTCCCATAAATACCCGCGCGGCATCGGCCAGCCTGCTTCAGTCGGAAACAATGACGGAACGATGCCCGCCTGGTAAAAATCAGCACAAATGCGGCGCACGGTTTGGTTCGGATACAGAGGAAACGTCCGCCGCCATTGTTTTTTTCGTTCGAGCCATCGTTCCCAAAACACGGGAGGAAGCGGCAGCGAGCAGGAGGCCATCCAATTGGGGAAAGAAAACGACGAAAGCGGAATCGAATCGACCGCGGCCAATGTTCGCTGCACCGATAGAGGCAACGGGCGGAAAAGGCGGATGAAGCGCCTCTCCTCTGGACTGTAGTACCATATATGTGGAACAACTGAATGTGGAGCGCGATGGGCAAACAACCATTGAAACCGGGAGAGCTGCACTTCCCCCGAATATTTTGGTGAACGCCGCAAGTGATGGGCTCCTAGCACCCACAACGGGCGGATGCCGAGGCAACGGTAGCCGTCATTTCGTTTGCAAAACAGCGATTCATCGATCGTGGAACATTGGTATTCGAGGGCATAAAGGTGTGGGCCATGGCGGAACAACACGTCGGGGCGCTGCCTGATGGCGGGCAAATACGGCTCGAGCTTCGCCTCGATGCCTTGGCCAATGAGCCATGCGAACAAGTCTCGCTTACCCGTTAAGTGACGCTCCGACTCCGGTTCGTGCTCGACCGGGCAGGTCGCCCCTTTTCGATGGGCGAAATGCGGCAAACGGTAGCGGCCCGATCGGAGCACCACTTCTTGGCGGCACGCGGGACAAAAAAACGGTTCCTGTCGTTTCAGGCACATCAGCCCCTCTCGTTCCCATCTTTCCGCCCCGACAAGCGAAACCGTCCTGCCATCAGCGGAGAGAGCAACAAACAACATGATCACTTCCTTTTCAGTGAAAAATGATTGCCTGTGGGCGGAAGCAGCTGGGCTGTTCTCTGCTTCCCCCTTCACCGTCCGGTTCTTCCCTTTTATTCGTCGACCATCGCTGGTTTTCCTGCCCTGAGCCAAATTGCGCTGAAAAAAGTCCGCCGATTCGGCGGACTAGCGTTTACAAGCGGTTGGTTACAACAGAGGCGACAACAGCCGGGAGACCGATTCAGCGATACGCACCCGGAACGGGCGCTGTTGAAACTGTTCGTAGTCGATCATAGAAGCGTGGCGAAAATCTTCCAAAAAGTCGCGGACGAGTTTATGAATGCTGTCGGTATAATACAAAAAGGCGTTCACTTCAAAGTTTAAATGGAAACTGCGCATATCCATGTTCGCCGTGCCGATCGAGGCGAGCTCGCCATCAACGACAATGACTTTGCTGTGCAAAAACCCTTTCTCATACTCATAAATTTTCACTCCGGCCTCGAGCAGCTCGGGAAAATACGAGCGCGAAGCGTAAAAGACAATTTTTTTGTCCGGACGCTTTGGCGCCAGCAGGCGAACGTCGATGCCGCTTAACGCCGCCACTTTGAGCGCCGTCAAAATGTCTTCATCCGGCACAAAGTACGGCGAGGCCACCCAAATCGATTGTTTCGCCGACGTAATCATGGCAAAATACAGCTGTTTGATCACTTCCCACTTTTGGTCCGGACCGCCGGCAATGAGCTGCACCCCGCCTTGCCCTTCCTCGACGATGAGCGGCGGCGACAAGTAATCCGGCGTCAGCAGCCGCTCTCCCGTCATATAGTACCAATCTTGCAAGAAGATCAGTTGCAGCGTCCGAACAGCTTCGCCGCGGATCAATAAGTGCGTATCACGCCAAAATCCGAAATATTTGTTTTTTCCTAAATACTCATCTCCGATGTTCAGCCCGCCGACAAAGCCGACGCCTCCATCGATGACAATGATCTTTCGATGGTTGCGGAAATTGATTTGGTTGCTTAAAAACGGCAGACGCACGGGCGAAAACGGAATCATCTCGACCCCGGCTGCCCGCAGCTCCTCGATATAGGCGTTGGACAATTTCCAGCTGCCAACGGCGTCGTACAAAAAACGGACGCGCACGCCTTGACGCGCCTTTTCTATTAAAACACGCTTCAGTTGTTGGCCGATGTCATCATGGCGGACGATATAATATTCTAAATGAATATGATGTTCCGCCTTTTCCAACTCAGCAAAAATCGCAGCAAATGTCTCCTCGCCGTTGGTCAACACCGCCGTTTGCGACGCGAGTGAAACCGGATGCTGGCCGATACGATAAGCAAGACGCAAAAGCGGACGCTGATGGGGCGCCATCGGCAGCCGCTCGACGGCAATCGGCGACGGCTCTTGGAACTTGAGCAGCACCGCCTCGTCAAAATTAGCTTTCTTTTTATAGCGACGCTGCTGCCAATAGTTGCGTCCAAACAATAAATAAAATAAAAAGCCGACAATCGGGAAGCTCCCCAACACCGCCAGCCAAGCGATCGTCTGCGCCGGCTTCCGGTTCTCGAGGGAGATGACAAATGCGATAAACACAACTGAACAGGAGATGAGCACACTCAAAACGCCAAGCAGCTTCCCTTCCCAAAAACCGCGCGTCAATGCCAACAGTGCGCCGACGATGACGACGAGAATCGCCACTCTCGATGCGTTTCGCAACAAAACCCCTCCATCAGGCCCTTCATGATGGCCGTTTTTCTTCTGCCAACACAGAAAACGCCGATTTCTGGCGGGGAAATCGGCGAAATGGAAACATTATGGGGCTGGAAAATATGTTTTGATTGTTTCGAGCGCATTGTCGCCCATAATTTCCGTTCCGTATTCTTCGAGACGATAAATCGTCATCTGGGAATCGCTTCCGTATTCCAACAGAAGGCTGAGCATATTGTCCACTTCCTGCTCGGTGTAGCGTTCGTCAAACTCGACGAACAAGTAATAGCGGCCTTCAAATTGGAACAGGCGGTTCGACAACTCAGAGAAGTCAGCGCGATGGGCCAAGGAAATGACATCCTCGATATCCTTGAACGAAAGGATGAATTGAAGGACATCTTGCTCTTCTCGCTCCTTGGCGTCCCCGTTTTGACCAAAGTGGAAATGGTGGCCGAACAGCGATTCCACCTTTTCATCAGTGGACAGCGAAAGCTCGCGCCATTTCTCTTCTGGAAGCGGCAGCTCGAGCTTGCTTCCATCTTTGGACAACTGCGCTTTCGTCACGACGACTTCAAGCCCTTTTTCAAGCGCTTGCACTTGGATCCAAAGCGGGCCATCGAGCGAAAAATCGCTTTCCTCATGAACTTCATCCATCATTTCCCAAAATAATTCTTCGCTCCGTTCCCGGTTATACCAAATCTCTTCGCGGTCAAATCCGCGCTCCTCTATATCAACATACGAAATGTAAAACTTGACCGTATGCTCGTTAATGCGTTCGATTTCCACTTTTGACTCTCCCTTCTAAAACGAAATAAAAAGGGAAGGGATCGCATCCCCGGCATTCTCGTTAACTATAAACGTATGCCTTGTACTCTTATTTTATGATAAAAAGCGAAAGAAGGGAAATAAAAAAACGCGTTTTTAAAAATTGGTTATGAAACCGGCCATGTCCTACTATAATGATGATGAACACGGACGGAATGAGGGACGCCTATGGTGGATGAATACATCGTTTCCATCTTGCTGATTATCGGCATTGATGTCATTCTTGGCGGGGACAATGCGGTTGTCATTGCGCTAGCAAGCCGCAACTTGCCGGAACAAAAGCGGAATGTCGCCATCATTGTTGGCACCGCGTTGGCGATCGGTGTTCGCATTGTCTTGACGGCGGCCGTTGTTTGGCTGTTGACGATCCCGTTTTTGCAGCTTGCTGGCGGCATCATTCTCTTCTGGATCGCCTTGAAGCTGATCGGGCAAAAAGACGAAAAACCAGCTATGATCAAAGCCGAACCGTCGCTTTGGAAAGCGATCCAGACGATCGTCGCCGCCGATGTCGCCATGGGGCTTGACAACGTCATTGCCATCGCTGGAGCGGCTCAAGGTCATATTGGGCTTGTTGTGTTCGGTTTTCTCTGTTCCGTTCCTATCATCATTGTAGGCAGCAAAATCATCCTTTATGCCATGGAACGGTTTCCGGTTCTTATTTATGCCGGCGGCGCCCTCTTAGCGTACACCGCTGGAAAGATGATCGCTGCAGAAGAGCGGTTGCACCCGTTTTACCCCCCGAATGGGGAGACGCTGTTTCCAATGGCGGCGGCCGTTCTTGCCGTTTTGCTCGGTTTTGCGGCCAACCGCCGGTCGCGCGCCGCGTAAAGCAAATGATAAAAAACTTCTACATGGCAGACCATGTAGAAGTTTTTTATTACCCGTTCACCAGCCGTTGCGCTTCGCGAAGCTGATACGCCCGCACTTTGCGCGGCAGGAAGCGGCGGATTTCATCTTCATTGTAGCCGACTTGGAGGCGCTTTTCATCAATGATGATCGGCCGGCGCAAAATGCCTGGGTTTTTTTGAATGAGTTCATACAAGTCTTGCAACGGCAGAGTTTCCAAGTTAATGTTCAGCTTTTGGAATACTTTCGAACGGGTGGAAATGATCTCATCCGTCCCCGTTTCCGTCATCCGCAAAATCTCTTTAATCTCCTCGACAGTGAGCGGCTCAGAGAAAATATTGCGCTCGATATAAGGAATATTGTGCTTCTCGAGCCACGCCTTCGCCTTCCGGCATGACGTGCAGCTCGGTGACGTGTACAGCTTAACCACTTCGATCACTCCTTTTGACAAGGAATCCCTTGCTTCCCACGTCCGAGACAACGGACGTGCACCGCTATGCCGGTTTGACGTCTGACAGCATAGCGACACGGCCTAAACGCCAGTTTGGCGATCAGCCGCTTTGCCAATCGTTTGCAAATTGAAATGACTTTAACATGATATATTATACAATACATCAGCCAAGAAAGATATAGTTTTTCGATGATAAATGCAATTTTCTTTCCCCTTCCAAAGTGAAGGAAAATCCTCTACAATCAAAGTAGAAGAGGAAAAGGGAGGAAGAACCGATGGCCGGGTATTTCATCGACTTTGCCATTGCTTCGGCATTGATCATCGTCCTCACCGCATTGATGGGGAACATCAGCAACACGATCGGAGAGCGAGTGTTCGGCCGAAATAAAAGTGGAAAGCATGTCGAGGCCTCTCACCGCATCCAACAAGGATGGAAAGTCGTCGGGGGAAAAAAATAACGCGCCAAAACAGGCGCATAGTTGGGCGCCGCCTCTTTCACCGTTCGCATCGCGCAGCAGTGAAAGAGCGGCGCTTTTTTCGATTCTGCTAGGCATACATCGCCCGATATCGCTTATACTCTTCCTCCGAACAAAGCACAAAATGGCCAGGCGTAATTTCACGGAATTCAAGTTCCTCTCCATCCCTGTAGCCATGCTGCGCCGGGTCGTAGACGATCCGTTTGCGCGTGCGCTCCGTTTCCGGATCCGGAAGCGGAATCGCGGAGAGCAACGCCTTTGTATACGGATGGATCGGATTGCGGTACAGCTCTTCTGATTCGGCAAGCTCGACCATTTTCCCGAAATACATGACGCCGATCCGGTCGCTGATATATTTCACCATCGACAAGTCATGGGCGATAAACAAATATGTCAGCCCTTTTTCGCGCTGCAGGCGCTTCAATAAGTTCACGACTTGCGCCTGAATGGAAACGTCAAGCGCCGAGATCGGCTCATCGGCGATGATGAACTCCGGCTCGACAGCCAGCGCCCGGGCGATGCCGATCCGCTGGCGTTGACCGCCGGAAAACTCGTGCGGATAACGGTTCGCGTGCTCACGATTCAAGCCAACCGTCTCAAGCAATTCATAAACACGCTGCATCCGTTCTTCTTTCGTTTTCGCCAACCCGTGGATGTCAATGCCCTCAGCGATAATATCGGCAACCGTCATCCGCGGATTGAGCGAGGCGTACGGGTCTTGGAAAATCATTTGCATTTTCCGGTTTAACTCTTTCAGCTCTTTTTTTGATTTCTTGCCGTGCACATTGACGCCGTTAAACAGCACTTCCCCGTCTGTCGCCTCATACAGCCGAATGATCGTCCGCCCCGTTGTCGACTTGCCGCATCCCGACTCGCCGACAAGGCCGAACGTTTCACCTTTATAAATGTCAAAGGTGACGCCGTCGACCGCTTTCACCACCTGACCGCGTCCAGCCGGGAAATACTGTTTCAAGTTTTTGACTTCAAGCAGCTTTTGTCTAGCCACGCGGCTTCCCTCCTTTTCGGGCGACGATGTCAGCAAACTGTTTCATCCGTTCACGCACGATAGCCGGCGGCTCCACTTTCGGCGCCATCTCATGCAATAGCCATGTCGCCGCATAGTGCGTATCGGACACTTGGAACATCGGCGGCTCAAGCTCATAGTCAATTTTGAGCGCATACGGATTGCGCGGCGCAAACGCATCGCCTTTAGGCGGATTTAACAAATCCGGCGGCGAACCCGGGATCGAATACAGCTCCGTATCTTTATGGTCAAGGCTGGGCATCGAGGCGAGCAATCCCCACGTATACGGATGTTTCGGATTGTAAAAAATTTCATCCACTGTGCCGATCTCGACAATTTTCCCGGCATACATGACCGCAACGCGGTCCGCCATGTTGGCGACGACCCCTAAGTCGTGGGTGATGAAAATAATCGACATGCCGAGTTTTTTCTGAATGTCTTTCATCAGCTCCAAAATTTGCGCCTGAATCGTCACATCAAGCGCTGTCGTCGGTTCGTCGGCGATCAAAATTTTCGGATTGCACGCCAAGGCGATGGCGATGACAACGCGCTGGCGCATCCCGCCGGAAAATTGGTGCGGGTATTGCTTTATGCGCAGCTCGGCGTTTTTAATGCCGACCAGCTGCAACAGTTCAATCGCCCGTTTGCGCGCTTCGTCTTTTGACAGCTTTTGGTGCTTTAAAATCGCTTCCATAATTTGCTTTCCGATCGTCATCGTCGGATTGAGCGACGTCATCGGATCTTGGAAAATCATCGAAATTTTCGCACCGCGAATTGATTGCATGTCTTTCTCCGACAGCTTGGTCAAGTCTTTTCCTTCAAATAAAATTTCCCCTTGCTTAATCCGGCTCGGCGGCGTTGGCAACAGGCGCATCAATGCCTTGGATGTCACTGATTTCCCAGACCCCGACTCGCCGACAATCGCCAACGTTTCCCCTTTATACAAGTCGAACGTGACGCCGCGGACGGCTTGCACTTCACCGGCATGAATGTCAAAGGAAACATGCAAATCGTTCACCTGCAAAATTTTCTCCATCGGTTTCACCCCTTCCGTTCCTTATTTGCGCATTTTCGGGTCCAACGCATCGCGAATTCCGTCAGCCACCAAGTTGAAACTCAAAATGAGCAAGCTGATGACAATTGAAGGAATAATAATCAAATGTGGATAGGTCTGGATCGATTTATATCCTTCATTGACAAGCGAACCGAGCGACGCTTCCGGCGGACGGATGCCAAGGCCGATAAAGCTCAAAAACGCTTCCGTAAAAATGGCGGACGGGATGGTGAACATCGTTGTGATGATAATGGGTCCCATGACGTTCGGAATCAAATGTTTAAAAATGAGCCGCGAATTCGAAGCGCCAAGCGTACGCGCCGCCAACACATATTCCATATTTTTCAGTTTTAAAATTTGCCCGCGCACAATGCGCGCCATCGTCGTCCAACCGGTAATGACCATCGCCAATGTGATAGAAATGATTCCAGGTTCAAAAATCAAAATGAACAAAATGACCATAATTAAATATGGGATGCCGTTTAAAATTTCGATAATCCGCTGCATCACATTGTCTACGCGGCCGCCATAGTAGCCGGAAATGCCGCCGTACGCAATCCCGATCAATAAGTCGATCAACGCGGCCAGCAAACCAATGTAAAGCGAGATGCGCGTGCCATACCACGTTCTCACCCACAAGTCGCGCCCCAAGTCATCCGTGCCAAACCAATAATACTCTTTGACACCGCGCTGTTTATACACATCAACGCCATTGGCGTCCTTTCCATCTAAATTGAGCCAGCTGATGTGCTCCAACACCGGCACTTTCGGGGGCAGCTTCGCATGGCTTAAGTTTTGCTCTTTATAGGAGCGGTCGCTGGCCATAGGCGCAAAAATTGCCAGCAATGTCAAAATGATGATCATAATCATCCCAGCGATTGCTGCTTTGTTTTCCCGAAGGCGAAGCCAAGCATCCTGCCAAAACGTCAAGCTCGGTCGATTGATTTTTTCCTGCTCACCGACGTTCGGCGGGGCGGGCTGAAACCATTCCGGTGAAAGTTGTTCGTATTGTTGTTTCGCCATCATTTTTTCCCTCCCGCTAATCGGATGCGTGGGTCGACAATTCCATACAGCACATCCACAAGAAAGATGACAAAAATTAATAAGGCAGAATAAAACAAGGTTGTCCCCATGATGACCGGGTAGTCATTCAGCTCAATTGAGCGGACAAACTGCTCCCCTAGGCCGGGAACCGCAAAAATTTTCTCAATGACGAGCGTCCCTGTCATTAAGTTAACCGCCATCGGGCCAAGAATGGTGATCACCGGGATAAGCGAGTTGCGGATGGCGTGCTTGACAATAACCCCGGCATTGCTGATTCCTTTCGCTCGGGCAGTTAAAATATAATCTGAACTTAACACTTCGAGCATTTCTGTGCGCATAAAACGGGCGATATTGGCAATAACGCCCGCGGACAACGCCAATGTCGGCATAATCGTATATTCAAACCCTTCCCAAAACGCGACCGGCAGCCATTGCAGCTTTACCCCGACAAAATATTGCAAAAATCCGGCCAACACGAAAGAAGGGACAGAAATGCCAATAACCGCAATCACCGTTGCCGTGTAATCGCCCCAACTATTGTGACGGATGGCAGCAAAAATCCCGAGCACTAAACCGACAAGAGTACCAAAGACAATGGCCTGAAATCCCAGCTGAGCCGATGGACCGATCCGGTCGCCAATCAATTCCGTCACCGGGCGGTTATCATATTGGAACGAAACGCCCAAGTCGCCCTGCAACAAGTTTCCTAGATATTGCACATACTGAACCGGTACGGGCTTATCAAGCCCATACTCTTTTAAAATGAGCGCCTTTTGCTCCGGTGTCAACTTTTCCTGGTTTTGCAAGGGCGAACCAGGCAACAGCTTCATTAAAAAGAACGTCATTGTAGCGATAATCCACAGTGTAATCACCATGTATACAAGCCGCTGGATGGTATAACGGGCCATTGGTGCACCTCCTCTATTTTAACGATTTCGTCTTAACGATCATAATCTTCAAGTTTTTTCGACATTTTTCTCCTTGGCAGGCAAAAGGAGAGTATATGCCTTCGCATATACTCTCCTCGGCACTTCTGCAGAACCATTACTCAATATATGCCCATTTGTAGCTGTAATCGCCGCCAAACGGATGCGAAACAATGTCTTTTACGTATTCGCGTTGCAAGTAGGCTGTGCCGCGTTGATACAGCGGAGCGATCGGCATTTCATCAAAAACGATTTTCTCCGCTTTCAGCATCGCATCCCAACGAGCTTGCAAATCGCTAAGCAGCGTTGTTTTGGCTTCTTTAATCAGTTTGTCATACTCGGCGTTCGACCAGCCTGTTTGGTTATGCGGGTTGTTCGTTGTCCACAGATCGAGGAATGTCATCGGATCTTGATAGTCCGGACCCCAGCCGGAATACGACAAATCATATTGCATTTTGGTTTCAAGCTCGAGTTTTTGTGCGAACGGTTGCTGCTTAATGTTGACCGTCAAGCCGGGCAAGTTTTTCTCAAGTTGCTCTTTAATGTATTCACCGACTTTTTTGGCAACATCACTGTCGTAGTTCAGCAGCTCAACCGTAAATTTGTCTTTCCCAAGTTCCTTTTTCGCTTGCTCCCACAATTTTTTCGCTTCATCGACATTGTAGGACATTAAATCGCCATTGGCATCACGGAAGTCTTTGCCGTCCGGACCGGTTACAAAATCTTTCGGAACCGCATAGTTGGCCACAACAGAACCGTTATTCAACAGTGTTTTTACCATCGCCTCTTTGTCGATGGCCATCGCAATCGCTTTGCGTGCATTGACGTTGTTCATCGGTTCTTTTTTCGTGTTCATGCGCAGCCAGAACAGACTTGGCTCCAATTCCGTATGGAAGTTCTTATCGTTTTTATACTTGTCGACAAATTCTGCCGTCAAGGTAGTGCGATCGGCTTGTTTCGTTTCATACAAGTTGACCGCTGTCGCCGTGTCTTTCACGACTTTGACATTGATTTTTTCCAGCTTGACTGTATCTTTGTCCCAGTAGTTCGGGTTTTTCGTGTAAACCCAGCCTTGTTCATGCTTCCATTCGCTCAAAACGAACGGGCCGTTGTACAGCGTCGTGTTGGCTTCGAGACCGTATTTGTCGCCTTGCGCTTTCACAAATTTCTCGTTTTGCGGCATGAACGTGCCGAATACCGTCAGGCTGATGAAATACGGAATCGGGTTTTTCAGCTCAACTTGAAGCGTGTAGTCATCAAGCGCCTTAACGCCCAACTGGTCAACCGGAAGTTTGCCGGTGTTGACTTCTTCCGCGTTTTTAATGTCATACATAATGTAAGCATATTCGGCTTTCGTTTTCGGATCAAGCACGCGTCTCCAAGCAAACACGAAGTCGTGCGCCGTCACCGGATCGCCGTTTGACCACTTCGCATCTTTGCGAAGCTTGAACGTGTACGTTTTGCCGTCTTGGCTCACTTCATAGCTTTCCGCTACTCCCGGCACCGGTTTGTTGTCTTTGCCTAAGCGGTACAGGCCTTCCATGACGTTGTTCAAGACGATAAACGATACTTGGTCTGTGGCGAGCGCCGAATCAAGCGATGGAATTTCCGAAGACTCGAGCAAGTTCAGCACCTGCTCCTTTTTCTCCGCCGGCTTTTCGCCGCCCTGGCCGCCTTGGGCATTGTTGTTGTCCTTGCCTCCTCCGCACGCCGCTAAAAACGTCGACAGCGCGAGAAGCAGGACGAGGAAGAAAGAGAATCGCTTCTTCACTAAAAACCCCCCTTAAAATTTATGTAGCGTATTACAAATCTTCTGAACCATTTGATTTCAGAAGATTGCACTTACATCGCTTATTATATCCTGTGTTAGTATATTTGAAAAGGATTTTTTTATTTTCTTAAATAAAAAAATTTCAAACTACTTACAAGTGGGATGAGGATCGGCTTGCATTTCCATCTGTGTTGTACTGACTTTTGTCACCATTGCAACTAAAAAATTTCTGCCTATAAAAAAGAAAGCGCTTACAATATAATTTTTTTGCTCTTCCTCTTAGCTTCGAAGCAAATAGTTCCTGAACTTCCAAGTTCTTTCCTTATTTTTCAATATAATTTTGTTAATAATTTTGACAACCTTCCCTCCTACATGATTGATCATCATGAACCAAGAAGACCTCCACTTTCACGCGTGAACCTAAGTGGGGATGAATTGATGTCTTTCTTCATTGTTCTTCCTCTTGCCTTCACAGAACAAAAGGGATAAAATGGAGGGGATAGAACACACGTTCCTTTGTATAGGAGGAAAGATCATGCATAAAAACCTATCGCTTTCGGTTGTACCCCATCTACCACAAGCGCAGCTCATCAACCAAGCGATCGCGTTCAAGGTAAAATAAACAATGACAAGGGAAAGGCGGGACAGACGATATGAAACAAACTGCTGTGCGGACTGGATGGCTCGTCGCCGCGATGCTGGCAGTGAGCGCACTCATCGTGGCGAGGCAAGGAGCATGGAGTACGGTGGCGTTTATTAACGTGTCGTTTTTGCTTTCCCTGTTGCCGCTGTCGCTCGGCGGGCTTTTGTTTGTTTATGAACGCGGGTTCTTCAGTGGATTTGCGTATGGATTCCGCCGATTGCGCAAGAGTGGAACAAAGGTGGAGCAGTATCTTGAAGAAACGGCTGCGGAACAGGAAACAGCAGAAACGCTCGGTCCGCGGCGCTTTGCCGTCACGTACCCGCTTCTTTTTTCCGGACTCCTTCTGTTTCTCGCGATGATCGCCGCCGGATATGCCGTGCAATAAGGTTGCAACAGCTGAATGTTTTCCGTATAATATAAGGCAAATTTAGAATAAACCGAGCGATGAGAAAGAAAAGTACATATGGCGATGCCTTCAGAGAGCTTGTGGAAGGTGCGAACAAGCGGCTAGCCATATGGAATGGGCTTTCGAGCTTCCCGCCGAACCGGCGACGCAGTAGGCGAGGACGTTCCCCGCGTTACAGGGGGCCATGCGTGAAGCATGGGCTGAGTGATTGCGCCATGAGCGCAATAAATAGGGTGGCACCGCGGTCCTACCGTCCCTATCGAAAGAGGGATGACAGGACCTTTTTTATTTTTTGTTTGAGGGAGTGAAGATCGATGAAAACCATTTTTTCTGGCATTCAGCCAAGCGGCGTCATCACACTTGGCAACTACATTGGGGCGCTGCGGCAGTTTGTCGAGCTGCAGCATGAATATAACTGCTATTTTTGCATCGTTGACCAACATGCGATTACCGTTCCGCAAGACCCCGACGAACTGCGGCAAAACATTCGCCGCCTCGCCGCTTTGTATTTAGCCGTCGGCATCGACCCGACGCAGGCGACGTTGTTCATCCAGTCTGAAGTGCCGGCGCACGCTCAAGCCGCTTGGATGCTGCAGTGCATCGTTTATATCGGCGAACTGGAGCGGATGACGCAATTTAAAGAAAAATCGGCCGGCAAAGAAGCAGTCAGCGCCGGGCTGCTCACGTACCCGCCGCTGATGGCCGCTGACATTTTGCTTTATAACACCGACATCGTGCCGGTCGGCGATGATCAAAAGCAGCATATTGAATTGACGCGCGATCTAGCCGAGCGCTTCAACAAACGGTATGGCGAGCTGTTCACCATTCCCGAGGCGCGCATTCCGAAAGTCGGCGCCCGTATCATGTCGCTTGTCGACCCGACGAAAAAAATGAGCAAATCCGATCCCAACCCGAAAGCGTACATTACACTGCTTGACGATGCGAAAACGATCGAGAAGAAAATCAAAAGCGCCGTCACCGACTCGGAAGGAACGATCCGCTACGACAAAGAAGCAAAACCAGGCATTTCGAACTTGCTCAATATTTATTCGACGTTATCCGGTCAGTCGATCGAGGAGTTGGAGCGGCAATACGAAGGAAAAGGGTACGGCGTCTTTAAAGCCGACCTCGCTCAAGTGGTCATCGAAACGCTTCGACCGATTCAAGAGCGATATCACCATTGGATGGAAAGCGAGAAGCTTGACCGCGTGTTGGATGAAGGGGCGGAAAAAGCAAATCGGGTGGCATCGGAAATGGTGCGCAAAATGGAGCAAGCCATGGGGCTTGGGCGGCGACGGTAAATAGCCGCATCCAGCAAAGCCATGCAAAAAACGGGCAGGCGCCTGTCGCCTTGGCCCGTTTTTTAATTGACTTTCGGTTCTTGCTCCATTTCCCACAGTTTTTCGAAAAACGGCTGCCCTTTGATCAAGTTTTCGCACAGTTGCTCATGCCGTTCGGACCACCCGTATTTCGTCTCGTTATACAATTGTTCCCACGCTTCATCAAAAGACATTTGTTGAATAGCGGCGTATTTTTCCGGCGCCCATTCCGTATACCAATAGCGCATCTGGGCGGTATTTTTTGTCGAATAAAGCTGGTCAAGCGCCATAAACAGCAGCTGTTTCAACTGCCGCTCTTTGCGCGTGAGACCGCACATCAGTTCCGGTGCCGGGGATAAAATGTGGTATTCTTTTTCATACCTCGGCAGCGGATAGTCCCGTTCCTCCGCTTCGGCCGCCATTTCGTAGACGAGTTGTTCCTGACGCGGAATGAGGCGGCTTTTGCGAATCGGGATTTGATAACCGATTGTATCGACAGCCAAAACGCCGGCGCCGTCCGTGACAACGAAACAATAGTCCAGCTGAATGCGTTCATGGTTTTTGCGGACATACGCCTTCTGATACACATCTTCCAGCAACGGCTTCGGAAGATCGGACAAGCTGTTTTCAATGTAATGAAACAGGGCCGGGGATACTTTTAACAGCGGCACTTGGTCAAGCAGCTCAATTTGATCATCCTTGCGCCATTCGTGAAAATGGCAGACATTGTATCCGTTCTCTTCTCCTTCAAACCAGTTGACCCAAATGTCGTGCAGATAAAGCATGCAAGACCCCTCACTTCCAGACGTGTTTGTCCATCAGTATAGGCAGAGGGGGAGAATTTTATTCCATTTCGTCCTCTTTTCCCCTCTAGGGGTTGCGGCTTGGAAACGTCAAGCTCCCCCACATCAGCAAGAGGCCGATGGGGAATAAATAACATTCCACCCTTGTCGAAATATAAGATACGTATTCGCTAAAACCGCGCTCTGGGGTGATGATGTTTAAATAGGCAATCACCATCATGCCGCCGACAACCGAAAAGCCGAAACCGACCAAATAAAAAAACAGGCGGACCATCGGGCTTCCCTTCCTTCTTGTCCACATCCTTGTTTCTACATATATGTTGATTTCGTGGACAACATGCCTGTTTGCCGCCCAATGCGCCCTTTGCTACTCCATGACAAATCCCGACAATGCCGCAATTTCTTTGGCTTCCATCGCCATCAGTTGGGCGAGCGAATGCCCTCGCTCAAGGCAGCGGCGGACGATGGCATACCCAACGGCATACCCCCCCATTTTCGGATGCCATCCAAATCCGTACAAAATGCGGGAAGTATGTGGATGCGAAACGGGCAAATGTTGGTTCGGGACAATATAGCGCCGCCAAAATCGTTCCATCTCCCGGTCAGTGTAATACTTCGTCCATCCCGCGCACTGTTCGGCACCGACCGTTTCGGCGACGGCATGCTCCGCCAGTCCTTCCATGACGACGGCATCGAGCAATGTCGCATCCTGGCCGTCGTTCGGCAACTGCTTGAGACGGCATACATGGTTGTATTCATGCGCCACCAACGCGGCGATCTCCTCGTCGCGATGATCCGGCAGCAAGAAGAAAAACAACTTATCGGCAAACGCCACCCCGCCTTTTCCTTGAAACTCGCGCTTCAGCTTCCGGTTTTCGTCATCCGCCGGCAGCAAAAACACCGGCACATCCGGGCCTTTCCACACCGCCTGCTGCCGTTCATAAAGCCGGCCGACGCGCGCCCAGAGCCGGCGCTCTCTCATCCTTGGCAACAGGCGCGCCGCCTGCTGGGCGCTGCGGTACATCCCATACCGCCGCAGATAGGCAGAAATGTCCCGCGCCGACGCCTCGTTGAAAAACGGCGCCAACCGGGCGCACAACCGGAGCGGATCGCCTTCATCCTCTTCAAGCCATCGATCGGTCGGCAGCAATCCCATCGCTTTTCCCTCCTACCCCTACGGTATGCCGGCGGGGAAAAGACAGTGAACAAAACAAAAAAGAGAGCCTGGCGCTGAACCGAATCCGCCGTCAGTCACGCGTTTTCGGCTTTGCTCAACCAAGGCTCTCCTTTTCATCCATTACGCATATTTTTTAAAAATCAATGTCGCGTTATGGCCGCCAAATCCAAATGAATTGCTTAAGACCGCACGCACGTCTTGCTTGCGCGCTTCATTCGGCACATAGTCGAGGTCGCATTCCGGATCCGGCGTTTCATAGTTGATTGTCGGCGGAATGACGCCGTCGCGGATCGCCAATACGGAGAAAATCGCCTCCACGGCGCCCGTCGCCCCGAGCAAATGCCCGGTCATCGACTTCGTCGAGCTGACGGCGAGCCTATACGCATGATCACCGAACACTTCTTTGATCGCCGCCGTCTCATATTTGTCATTGTATTCCGTGCTCGTGCCGTGGGCATTGATGTAATCGATGTCCTCGGGCTTCAAGCCGGCGTCTTGAAGCGCCTGGCGCATCGCCCGTACGCCGCCTTCGCCGCCCGGCGCGGGCGCGGTGATATGATACGCATCGGCCGTCGCGCCGTAGCCGACAATTTCCGCGTAAATCTTCGCGCCGCGGCGCAGCGCGTGCTCCAGTTCCTCAAGAACGACGATGCCGGCCCCCTCTCCCATGACGAACCCATCGCGATGTTTGTCAAACGGACGGCTCGCCGTTTTTGGGTCTGGATTGGTTGAGAGAGCCGTATTGGCGCAAAAGCCGGCGAACGACATTTTCGTAATCGGCGCTTCCGTCCCCCCCGTGATCATGACATCGGCGTCGCCGCGCTGAATGACTTTAAACGCATCACCGATTGAATTCGCCCCCGTGGCGCAAGCGGTCACTGTGCACGAATTGATCCCTTTCGCGCCAAGGATGATCGATACTTGCCCAGCGGCCATATCCGGGATCATCATCGGCACGAAAAACGGGCTCACTCGACGATAACCGCGTTGCTGGAAAATCTCAAACTGCTGTTCAAACGTCTCCATGCCGCCGATGCCAGAACCGATCCAAACGCCGACCCGTTCAGCGTTGCTTTCATTAATGTTGAGATTGGCATCTTTGACCGCCATGAGCGCTGCCGCGACGGCGAATTGGGTAAATCGGTCCATCTTCCGCGCCTCGCGGCGGTCCATAAACAGCGACGGGTCGAAATCTTTCACTTCCGCCGCCACTTTCGCCGGAAAGTCGTCCGGATTGACGCGGGTGACAATGTCGATGCCGGACTGGCCGGCGATAATGTTTTTCCACGTCGTTTCTGCGTCATTTCCAAGCGGGGTGACGGCGCCTATGCCTGTCACGACGACTCGTCTTTTTTCCATCGCTTCCGTCTCTCCTTTTATTCGAATAATGGATGTGCCGTTAACGGCCCCAACGCAAGGCGATTGCGCCCCACGTCAGCCCGCCGCCGAATCCGACCATGACGATGAGATCATCGTCAGCGATTTTGCCCGCTTCCAACTCTTCGACAATCGAAATCGGAATGGATGCGGCCGACGTGTTGCCATATCGGCGGATCGTCGTCGATATTTTTTCTTCCGGCAGCTCGAGCCGCTGTCTGGCCGCTTCGACGATGCGAATGTTCGCCTGATGAGGAATGAGAAAGTCGACATCGTCTTTCGTGAGTCCGGCTTTTTCCAGCACACGCACGCTGGACTCTCCCATTTGCCGAACGGCGAATTTGAACACTTCACGGCCGTTCATGACGATATATTCGTCTTTGTATAAATATTTTCCTCCTGTTCCGTCAGCTCCCAACTCAAAAGATAAAATGCCGCGCCCGGGCGACACTGGCCCCATGACGACCGCTCCGGCGCCGTCGCCGAACAGCACCGCCGTATTGCGATCGGTCCAGTCGGTAATTTTCGATAGTTTGTCCGCCCCCACTACTAATATATACTTGTAGACACCGGTGTCAATAAATTGGGAGGCCGTGACCATCCCATACATAAATCCGGCGCAGGCAGCACTGAGATCCATCGCGGCGGCGTTGACAGCCCCAAGCCGCTCTTGCAGCATGCAGGCGACCGACGGAAACGGACGGTCCGGGGTGACGGTGGCAACTAAAATGAGATCAATGTCTTTCGCCTCAATGCCGGCATCTTGAAGCGCCTTTTCTGCGGCAAAATACGCCATATCGGACGTATCAATGTCATCTGCGGCGATGCGGCGCTCCTCGATCCCGGTGCGCGTCCGGATCCATTCATCCGATGTATCCATCATTTTTTCCAAATCAAAGTTGGTCAACACCTTTTCCGGCACGTAGCGGCCAACCCCGATAATTCCTGCTCCCATATCATCCATCTCCTCTTTCCCAAAATGGCGAAACATGCTCACGCCGACAACCAAACTTGAATGTACAATCAGTCTACATCACCAATTATTATTACTTGGTACTAATTTTAGCCGAAAGAGCGTGGATGCGCAATAGAAAACGAAAGTTGAACCATCACTTTCCGTTCCCCCAAGACATTTGTCCAAACCGTTTTTTCCTTTCTACCATACAATACAAATACGAACAACCATCGCACGAAAGGGAGGATCGCCCATGGCCAACGGCGAAGCGCAAGAACAACAGCGCGAACGACAAGACCGCTTTTCCCGCCTGATGTTCGGATCTTTTCCTTCCCTGGCAACCGGCGAGCACAAAGATCAAGGGAACGGGATAGAGCCGCCTTCACTGCCGAACATCGATTTCATGAAGCTGTTTGAAAATGTCAATACGCTAGCCGACTCATTGCAACAATTAAAACCGCTCGTGAAAAAGATCACCTCGCTCGTCGACTTATTGAAAAAATAGCAGACGCACCGATCGATGCGTCTGCCCTTGTCGTTTATGGGAGTTCATTGTATTGGTAGAAAAATTGCCCGATTTGCTGAGCCAGTTGGCGCCGTTTCTCCGGCAGCTCGTAAACGACGCGCACCCGAGTGTTTGTCGTTTTCATCCATTGTTCATATTTACGGCTATGCAAGGCGGATGGATACGGGCTCACTCCGGCCAGCTGCCAAATCGTCACCGGAACGTCATGAGGACTGAGAAAGAGGGACGGAACAGCCTCCAGCACCTCCTCCTCTTTCAAGCCATAGGCAGTCGCGATTTCCTTCACCATCCGCCGGTACACGAATGGATGTTCCTGTTCATAGTCAAGCTGGGCGCGTACGTCAAGGCAAGGGTTGATCATGGCGACGGCGCGGATTTGGCTTGGCATGGCGCCAAGCAGCTGCAAGGCGACGAGCGCGCCCATTCCTTCGGCAACGATATAGATGCGCTGGTTCAAAATTTCGCTTTTCAACACCGAGTAAATGAGCTGGCGCGCCAGCCGGACCGCTTTCGGGCTTCCCCAATGCCGGCCGTACAAATGGGACGAAAAGACCGTATACCCGCGTTCCAACCAATCTTCCAACCATTGCCGCCGCCCCGGATGCTCGAACCAAAAACTTGTCTGTTCGTTCACGTAATGATCGCCGTCCCCCATTAAAAAAACGGCAAACCCATTTGGGCGCTCCGGCACGTGAACGATGCACCATTGCTCATCAAGTTGAAAAAACCGCCGTTGTCCTGCCATCGTTTCCATTCACCCTTGTTTGGCAATGCATAATGGTACAGTATACGATATGCGCGGCTGAAAAAAACGTCCGGGTATATGCCTACACGACAAATTGTGATAAGATAAGAAAAGGAATGACGCGAAGATAGGAGGAACAAAGATGCGCTTATTTTGGACGTTTTTCTGGACGTTTTTGCTCGTGCAGATGGCGACGTACGTCATGGGCTCGATGCAAGGCATCGGCTACAACTTCACAACCGGCGCCTTGCTCGGCGTGATCGTGACCGTTTTGATCGTCATTGTCGCTGCTTTGATTCCGGATGAGCCGGCTGGGGATCATCACCATTGATCATTTCCTTATACGACAACGCCTTGGGACTTTCGTCCCAAGGCGTTGTTTTTGTCATCCCTAACCGAGAAGACCCGTTCCAACACGTATATAGGTGTAAGTGGAGGGCGATTCCATCTCTATTGATCTGATCTGGGCTTGTGTTTTCCGTCCATGCTGCGCTCCGACAGACAAAAAGTACGTCTCTCCGCATCGGCGGGCCCCTTCGGTTTGTCTATACCGACGGACGAATGACGAGCCGTCCGTTGTCAACATCAACCATGACGGTGCTATACTCTTTCACCCGCCCGGCGATCAACTCTTTGGCAAGAGGCGTTTCGATTTGCTTTTGCATAAACCGTTTGAGCGGGCGGGCGCCGTACACCGGGTCGAAGCCCGCTTCGGCGATGTATTGCTTCGCCGCTTCGGTCAGCGCGAGTTCGATATGCCGATCGGCCAAACGGCCCGACAATTCGCGGGCGAATTTGTCGACGATGCCTTTTACTTCGTTCATCGACAACGGCTTGAACAAGACGATATCGTCGATGCGGTTTAAAAACTCGGGGCGGAAATGGGCGCGCAATTGGCCAAGCACTTGGTTGCGCGTGCCCTCATCGATGCCGCCCTGGTTGTTTTCCAATAACAGCGGCGAGCCGATGTTCGATGTCATGATGATAACCGTGTTTTTAAAATCGACCGTCCGTCCGTGCGAATCGGTGAGCCGCCCGTCATCCAGCAGTTGCAGCAGGATGTTGAACACGTCCGGATGCGCTTTTTCGATTTCATCAAACAACAGAACGGAATATGGCTTGCGCCGCACCGCCTCGGTCAGCTGGCCGCCTTCCTCATAGCCGACATAGCCGGGCGGCGCTCCGATCAAGCGGGAGACAGCGTGTTTTTCCATATACTCGGACATGTCCAGACGAATCAGTTGCTCCTCACTGTCAAACAGTGCTTCGGCGAGCGCTTTGGCCAGTTCCGTTTTGCCGACGCCGGTCGGTCCAAGGAACAAAAACGAGCCGATCGGGCGGTGCGGATCTTTCAAGCCGGCGCGCGCCCGCAAGATGGCATCGGCGACGAGCCCGACCGCCTCCTCTTGACCGATGACCCGCCTGTGCAGCCATTCATGAAGGCGAAGCAGCTTTTCCCGCTCCCCTTCGACAAGGCGGGTGAGCGGAATGCCTGTCCAGCGCGACACGATTTCGGCAATCTCTTCTTCCGTCACTTCCTCACGCAGTAATTTCCCTTCACTTTGCTCACTGATTTCCTGCTCAAGCTGTTTGAGTTGCTTTTCCAGCTGCGGAATGCGGCCATGGCGAAGCTCGGCCGCCTTGTTTAAATCATACTCGTTTTCCGCCTCTTCCAGTTCACGTTTTGCCCGCTCGAGCGCCTCGCGCAGACGGCGGACGCGGTCAAGCGCTTCTTTTTCCTGCTGCCATTGCGCTTTCATGGCATTCGCTTTTTCACGCAAATCAGCGAGTTCTTTTTGCAATGCCGCAAGCCGCTCGCGGCTCGCTTCATCCGTTTCTTTGCTTAATGCCGCCTCTTCAATCTCGAGCTGCATGACGCGGCGCATCACTTCATCGAGTTCGGACGGCATCGAATCCATTTCCGTGCGGATCGTCGCGCACGCTTCATCGACCAAATCAATCGCTTTGTCAGGCAAAAAGCGGTCAGAGATGTAACGGTCGGACAACACCGCAGCCGCGACGAGCGCGCGATCGTGAATTTTCACGCCATGGTGCACTTCGTACCGCTCTTTCAGCCCGCGCAAAATCGAAATCGTGTCTTCGACGCTCGGCTCTTGGACCAATACTTGTTGGAAGCGGCGCTCGAGCGCCGGGTCTTTTTCGATGTATTGCCGGTACTCATCAAGCGTCGTCGCTCCGATACAGCGCAGCTCGCCTCGGGCGAGCATCGGCTTTAACATATTGCCGGCGTCCATCGCCCCCTCGGCCCGGCCGGCGCCGACGATCGTATGCAGCTCGTCAATGAACAAAATGATGCGGCCGTCGCTTTTTTTGATTTCATTGAGCACCGCTTTCAGCCGCTCTTCAAATTCACCGCGAAACTTCGCTCCAGCAACAAGCGCACTCATATCAAGTGCGAAAATCGTTTTGTCTTTCAAGCCTTCCGGGACGTCTTTGCGCACGATGCGCTGGGCGAGCCCTTCCACAATGGCCGTTTTCCCCACGCCCGGCTCGCCGATCAACACCGGATTGTTTTTCGTTTTGCGCGACAAAATGCGGATGACACGGCGAATTTCACTGTCGCGGCCGATGACCGGGTCGATTTTCCCTGCTCTGGCTTCCGCCACTAAATCGCGTCCGTATTTGGTCAATGCCTCGTACGTCGCCTCTGGATTCGGACTTGTCACGCGTTGATTCCCCCTTACTTTTGTCAATGCGGCCAACAGCGCTTCACGAGTCACCCCAAACGGCGCCAGCTGCCGGGCGACCGGCTCGGCGCCGCGAGGCAACGCGAGCAACACATGTTCAACCGATATGTACTCGTCTTGCATTCGTTTTGCTTCCGCTTCGGCTTCCTCAAGCAGCCGCGCCAAGGCGGGCGCAACATATAGCTGCCCATTCGCCCCATGCACTTCCGGTTTTTGACGAAGCTGGTGGCGCAGCCAGTCAGCGGCCTTTTCCTTGTCAGCGCCCGAAAGCTCCAACAACCGCGGCGCCAGGCCGCCTTCTTGTTCAAAGAGCGCCAACAGCAGGTGCTCGACATCGAGCTGTTGATGATGCCGTTCTTTGGCGAGCGATTGCGCCGCCATGAACGCCTCTTGCAGTTTTTCCGTCAAACGGCTTGCATCCATGCCGTTCCCTCCATTTGACCTTTTTTGACTATAAATGATTATAGCGGATCCACCGCCCGGTAAGCAAACCAAAAGCCACTCCGCGATGGGAATGGCTTTTCGTTTCATCCGCCTTACGGCTTGCGCAAATACGTCCAATGCCGGTTATGGTTCGACGTTTCCGGAAACGTGTCACCGGCTTTCAGTTTCAGCTTTTTTGGATGTTTCACATTGTCTCCCGTTTCGCCGATCTCAATGTAAATGCCGTTGTTCGGCGCTTTGTCTCCCGGTTTAAAATGGCGCGGTTGACCCATTTGTTTCATCCCCCTTGCTTCGATTGCATTTGTTAGCATTCCCAGTTTCGCCGCTGTTCATAAGAAGGGAAATGATGGGGCCGCCGCACACGGAGCGCTAACCCTTTTACAAAAGGGCAGACGGAAACGGTTGTCTGCCTTTAAGATGAGGCAAAACCTATCGTGCGGCCAAAGCCGTCAAAGAGCGTGTCCCCAAAGGATCGGGACACGCTCTTACAGGCCGGTGAAAAACGGCGGCCACAAGCAAATCAATCAGCGGCATTTGGCCAAAAAAGAAGGCTGATTTCGCTAGGCTTCTCTAACTGAGAAACAGATGGAATCGCAGCATTTTGTACGAAATCACCGCCCCTCTTAGTCAGAGCGAAAAAGGAACTCCCGAAGCGGGAATTCCTTTTTCTATAGGATCGACACTAAAATCGCTTTTTGGGCATGAAGCCGGTTGCCGGCCTGCTCAAAGACGAACGAGTTCGGTCCGTCTATAACGCCGGCGGTCACTTCCTCGCCGCGGTGGGCCGGCAGGCAGTGCAAAAAGAGGTAATCGGGTTTTGCCGCTTTGACGAGCTCTTCATTCACTTGGTACGGCTGAAACACGCGAAGCCGCTCGGCGCTTTCGCTCTCTTGGCCCATGCTCGTCCAGACATCGGTATAAATCGCATCAGCCCCCGCCACGGCCTCAAGCGGGTCGTGGGTCACCGTGACAGCGGCGCCCGTTTTTTCCCCTATTTGGCGCGCCGCCTCCACATAGGCGGCTTTCGGTTCATAGCCGGGCGGACAGGCGATGGCCACATCCATGCCCACTTTCGCCGCGGCTGCTAGGAGCGCGTTGGCGACGTTGTTGCCGTCGCCGACATAGGCGAGCTTGACGCCTTGGAACGTTTTCTTCACTTCATAAATCGTCAGCAAATCCGCCAGCGCTTGGCACGGATGGTCGTCATCGGTCAAGCCGTTGATGACCGGAACCGACGCGTATTCCGCCAATTCTTCGACCTTTTCGTGGGCAAACGTCCGGATCATCATGACATCCACGTATTGCGATAAGACGCGCGCCGTATCGGCGATCGTTTCGCCGCGGCCGAGCTGCAGGTCGTTGCCATTCAAGTAGAGCGCTTGGCCGCCGAGCTGGATCATGCCGACTTCAAACGACACGCGCGTGCGCGTTGACGGCTTTTCAAAAATCATCGCCATCGTTTTGCCGACAAGCGGCGTATACGGAATCCCCGCTTTTTGTTTCGCCTTTAAGTCGGCGGCGAGCGCCAACAAATCGAAAATTTCGTCTGTGGAAAAATCAAGCAGCGTTAACACATCTCTTCCTTTCAGTGACATGACTGCATTCATAAAATCACCGCCTGTTCTGCCTGTTTTTTCTTTTCCAGCCAGCCGTGGATCGGCTGCACATCCAGCTGATCGACATCGAGCGCCTGCAAGAAGAGCTTCAACGTCTCGGGCTCTGTGAAGACGAGCAATTGTCGGGACAACGCAGCCATTCGTTTCGGCGCCTCGCCTTCCTCTTTGCCCAAGTCGATCACCGCCAGCGCCGCATCGCGTTTCACCCACTCAGCAAACGGGAGCTCGGACACAATCACCAGCTGTTTCGCTTCGATTTCCGCCGCCAGCGCTTCATCGATGCCGCCGATGACGTAAATTTCATTGGCGTTCGCTTTCTTTTGCAAGTAGGCGTAAAACGCCTTGTACGCCGCTTCTTCCTTCGTCGCGGCGATGCTGATGCCTTCACCGGTCGATTTCATTTCCGGCCCAACGGTCGGGTCAACGCCCGGCAGTTTGTACGTGGAAAATACGGGGTACTTCAACACAACGTACGGCATGACCGCCAATTTACGCATGTTTTCATCGACCATGTCGACAAGCGATTTCCCAAGCAATAATTTTGTCGCAATTTGCGCCAGCGGTACGCCGGTCGTTTTGCTGACGATCGGCACCGTCCGGCTCGCGCGCGGATTGACTTCAAGCACATACACATGGCCATCGGCAATGACATATTGAATGTTCATGATTCCTTTGAAGCCGAGTTTGTTGGCAATTCGGCCCGCATAGTCGATGATTTTCGCTTTTTCTTCGTCTGTGAGCGTCTGCGCCGGCAGCCAAGCGTAGCTGTCGCCGGAGTGGACGCCGGCTTTTTCGACATGTTCGATGATCGTCGGCAGCAACAGGTCCGTTCCGTCTGTCACGATGTCTGCCTCCGCCTCTTTCCCGTCCAAATACGCATCGATCAAAATCGGATACGTCAACTCACCTTGTTCGATCAACGCGGCAAGCTGGATCTCGTTCCGGACGATGAACATGCCGCGGCCGCCGATCACATACGACGGGCGGAGCAGCACCGGATAGCCGATCTCGGCCGCTTTGGCGGCGAGCTCTTCGGCGTTGTTCGCCATCAAGCCGGGGACGTGCGGAATGTCAAGCTCCTCAAGCAACTGGTAAAAACGGTCGCGATCTTCCAGCTGGTCAATGATATCGTAGGTGACGCCAAGCAGCGGCACACCGGCTTCCTCGAGTCCTTTGACCAAATTGATCGCCGTCTGGCCGCCGAATTGAACAATGATATGCTTGATTTGTTCGGCTTCAATGACATCGAGGACGCTCTCTAAGGTCAATGGCTCAAAGTACAGGCGGTCAGCGACGGCAAAATCGGTCGACACCGTTTCCGGATTGTTGTTGATCATCACCGTCTCATACCCTTCTTGTTGCAACGCGAACACGCTGTGAACAGAGCTGTAATCAAACTCAATCCCTTGGCCGATGCGAATCGGTCCGGCGCCGATGATCAGCACTTTCTCCTTGCCGCTCGCTTTCTTCCGCTCGTCTTCGCCGAAATACGTCGAGTAGTAGTAATCCGTTTCCGAATGGAACTCGGCCGCACACGTGTCAACCATTTTGTACGACGGCACGATGCCAAGCTCTTTCCGCTTGCGGCGCACGTCAAGCTCGGTCACGCCCCACGTTTCGGCCAAAAAGGCGTCGCTGCATCCTTTTTCTTTCAAAAAGCGGAAGGTCGCTTCATCAATCGTATCGATTGACGCAGCTGCCGCCTGTTTTTCGAGCGCCACGAGCCGCTCAAACGAGCGAAGGAAAAAGCGGTCGATTTTCGTCCATGCGTGAATGTCTTCGACCGTCACCCCGCGGCGGAGCAATTCCAACATGGCGAAAAAGCGGCGGTCGTCTTTGTCAACAAGCAGTTGTTTCAGCTCATCGTTCGTTTTCGCCGCAAGTTCCGGCCAAAACAGCCCGTTGTTTTTGCCTTCAAGCGACTGCACTGCTTTTTGGAACGCTCGCTCCATGTTGCGGTCGATCGCCATCACTTCTCCGGTCGCCTTCATCTGCGTGCCAAGCTTGCGGTCGGCGTACGGAAACTTGTCAAACGGCAAGCGCGGAAACTTGACGACGACATAATCCAAGGCTGGCTCGAAGCTGGCATACGTCGTTTTCGTCACCGGATTGACGAGCTCGGCCAGCGTATAGCCGACAGCCAGCTTGGCGGCGATGCGGGCGATCGGATAGCCGGTCGCTTTCGAGGCGAGCGCTGACGAACGGCTGACGCGCGGGTTGACTTCGATTAAGTAGTATTGCTTGCTGTTCGGATCAAGGGCGAATTGAATGTTGCAACCGCCGATGATCCCTAAGGCCGAAATGATTTTCACCGCTGAAGAACGAAGCATTTGGTATTCCTCATCCGTCAGCGTCTGCGACGGCGCGACGACGATCGAATCGCCGGTATGGATGCCGACGGGATCAACGTTTTCCATATTGCAAACCGTGATGCACGTATTCGATTGGTCGCGCATCACTTCATATTCAATCTCTTTAAATCCGGCGACGCTCCGCTCGATTAAACATTGGCGAATCGGGCTTTCGGCCAAGCCTTTTTCCACCAGCGCAATGAACTGCTCCATGTTGTCGACAATGCCGCCGCCCGTCCCACCGAGCGTATATGCAGGACGAATAATGATCGGAAAACCGATTTTTTCGGCAAACGCGACCGCTTCTTCGACGCTTGTGACAATTTCGCTCTCCGGCACCGGTTCGCCAAGCTCCTGCATCAGCGCGCGGAACGCTTCGCGGTCTTCTCCGCGCTGAATGGCTTCAATCGGTGTTCCGAGCAGTCTCACCCCGTATGTTTCCAGCACGCCGGCTTCATGCAGCTGAAACGCTAAGTTGAGCCCAGTCTGGCCGCCGAATGTGGCCAGCAGCCCATCCGGCCGTTCCTTGGCGATGATCGCTTCGACGGCGTCGACGGTGAGCGGTTCGAAATAGACGGCATCGGCGTGGACGTCATCGGTCATGATCGTTGCCGGATTGTTGTTCACTAAAATGACGCGGTATCCTTCTTCTTTTAAGGCGATGCACGCCTGCGTGCCGGAATAGTCAAACTCAGCCGCTTGGCCGATGACGATCGGCCCCGACCCGATCAGGAGAATCGATTGAAGCGAGGAATCTTTAGGCATAGACTTTCTCTCCCTTTGCGACGGTTTGCAAAAACTCATCGAAAATATAGCCGGTATCGTGCGGCCCCGGATGCGCCTCCGGATGGTATTGCACCGATAAAATCGGCTTATGGCGATGGATCATCCCTTCGATGGAGCCGTCGTTGACGTTGATGAAGCGAATGGCAAACGGTGTGGCCGCCAAACTGCCCTCTTTGACAACATAGCTATGGTTTTGCGATGTCATGACGACGTTTTGTTTCACCGCGTCCCACACCGGCTGATTCGCTCCGCGATGACCGAAGCGGAGCTTTTCCGTATCCGCCCCGTACGCCAGGGCGACAAGCTGATGGCCAAGGCAGATGGCGAGCGTCGGATACCGATCGATCAGCTGGCGAATAACGGGAAGCTGATGGCGCAGCTGTTTCGGATCGCCAGGGCCGTTGGAGAGGACAAGCCCATCCGGCTTGAGCGCCTCAATCGCTTCCGGCGTCGTATCGTGCGGCACGACCGTCACCTGGCAGCCGCGCGCAACGAGCGAGCGCAAAATCGATTTTTTATAGCCGAAATCGAGAAGCACAATATGCGGCCCTCCGTGGCCATACGTCTCCATTCTTTTCGTCGACACAGCGCGCACCGGGAACGCTGCTTCTTCACGGAAGACAGAGGGAACGGACGACAAGCTTAACTCCGCCATCATCGTCCCTTCGGTGCGGATTTCTTTGACAAGGGCGCGCGTATCGACGTGGGTGAGCAGCGGAATGTTCCAATGCCGCAAATATTCTGCCAGGCTGTATTTCGCCCCGTAATGAAACCCTTCACGGCTCGCCTCGTAGACGATGACCGCCTCCACATGCGGGCGCTTGCTTTCAAAGTCTTCTTCGTTGATGCCATAATTGCCGATGAGCGGATACGTAAAGACGATCATTTGATTTTTATACGACGGATCGGTCAGCACCTCTTGGTACCCGGTCATGCCGGTGAAAAAGACGATCTCCCCGCTCACCTTTTCCACCAGCGGAACGGCGAGCTCGCCGCTGAACGTTTTTCCGCTGGCCAGATGCAAGTACGCTTTCATTGGCGCCACCTCATCGTTTGATTTTTATAACCGTTATCGAATTTTTATGCATGAACAGGAATAAAAATGAGCCCCTTCAACCATCAGGTGACAACACGGCCGACGCCTCCGCGTTTTTCAACACCGCTGCCAACATCTCGACCGCTCGATCGATTTCCGCTTTCGTGACGACAAGCGGCGGCAGCAGGCGGATCACCTTCGGTCCGGCCGGCAAAACAAGCAGGCCGTTTTCATGGATCAGCGGCAAAAGCGGCCCGACATCCATTTGGCATTCCACACCGACCAGCAGTCCGAGCCCGCGCACGTCCGTGACGATGTCAAGCGGGGAGAGCGCCTCGTTTAACCGTCCAAGCAAGTAGCTCCCCTTTTCTTGCACCTCTTGCAAAAACGCCGGATCGAACACGACCTCAAGCGTCGCCTTGGCGGCGGCCATCGCGATCGGGTTGCCGCCAAACGTCGATCCGTGCACCCCAGGACCGAACGACTCCTTTAAAAACGCCTTGCCGATCATCGCACCCACCGGAATGCCGCTGCCAAGTCCTTTGGCGACCGTCATGATATCCGGCTCAATGCCAAAATGCTGGTAAGCAAACGGCTTCCCGGTCCGGCCGATGCCGGTTTGCACTTCGTCAATGATCAGGAGCGCGCCGTATGTTTGGCACAGCTCGGCCGCCGCTTGCAAAAACGCCGAGTCCACCGGGCGGACGCCCCCTTCGCCTTGGACGACCTCAAGCATCACCGCCGCGATCTCATCGCTCATGGCTTCTTTCAGCGCAGCCACATCATTGAACGGCAAATGGATAAATTCCGGAAGGAGCGGTCCGAATCCGCTATGCACTTTCTCCTGCCCGGTCGCCGCCATCGTCGCAAACGTCCGGCCGTGAAACGATTGCTGGAACGTAATCACTTTGTGCCTTCCCGTATGTTTGCGCGCCAGCTTTAACGCCGCTTCGTTTGCCTCGGCCCCGCTGTTGCAGAAAAAGACGCAATCTCCGGCGCTATGAGCGACAAGCAAGGAAGCGACTTCTTCCTGAATCGGGATCGTAAACAGATTCGATACGTGCCAATATTGGTTGAGCTGTTGTTCAATCGCCTTTTGGACGTGCGGATGACGATGGCCGAGGTTGCAAACAGCAATGCCGGAAACGAAATCGAGATATCGTTTTCCGTTGACATCGGTCACCACCGTGCCTTCCGCCGATTGCACAGCAATCTTCCAGCGGTTGTATGTCGGAAACAGCGCGCTCATGATGAGTAGACCCCCACTTCGTTTTCTTTTCGAATCGTTGTCCCGTGCCATCTTCCTTGCTCATAAAACGGCGTTTTGCCGCTGACGATCACCACTTCCGGCAGCGCATCGGACAAGGCGGAGAGCGCTGCCTTCACTTTCGGGATCATCCCGCCGGTGATGACGCCGGCTTCGAGCAACTGCTCGACCATCTCCGCTGTCACTTCCTCGACGAGCGCGCCGTCTTGCAAAATGCCAGGCACGTTCGTCACAAAGGCGAGCTGGCTCGCGCTGATGGCTGCGGCCACCGCCCCGGCCGCCGTGTCAGCGTTAATGTTGTACGTTTGCCCGCTTTGGTCGATGCCAAGCGGGGAAATAACCGGGATGTAGCCCGCTTCAAGCAGCGTGCGCAAAAGACGGGAACGAACCGTTTTCACCCGGCCGACATAGCCAAGTTGATTCAAGTCAATCGGTTCCGCTTCGAGCAGCCCTCCGTCCACGCCCGAAACGCCGACCGCCGGCAAGCCGCGCTGGGTGAGCATGGCGACGAGCTGTTTGTTCACTTGGCCCGAGAGCACCATTTCTACAACGGCAAGCACGTCTTTGGTCGTTTTCCGCAAGCCGTTGACAAACTCGCTCGGCACCGCCAGTTTTTTCAACATTCGCCCTATTTCCGGGCCGCCGCCGTGGACGATGACGACATTCATCCCTTGTTCGCGCATCGTTTTCACGCTGGCAAAAAAGGCGGGAGACAGCTCATCAAGCACGCTGCCGCCGCATTTGATCACGACCGTGTTCCCCATTTCTCTCTCCCCTTATGTCCGGTAGCTGGCGTTAATTTTCACGTAATCGTACGTCAAGTCGCAGCCCCAAGCGATCCCAACGCCATCGCCGATATGAAGATCGACGTCAATGACGATCATGTCGTTTTTCAGGTAGGCGGCCGCTTCCTCTTCGGAAAACGGCTGCGGCTCGCTCCCTTTCAACATCACGATCGGCCCGATGGCAACATCGACGTTGTCCGGGTTCACGTCGGCATCCGCATAGCCGATCGCGCCGATGATTCGCCCCCAGTTGGCGTCTGCGCCGTAAACGGCCGTTTTCACCAAGTTGGAGCCGACGATTTGCTTGGCGATTTTTTTCGCTTCGTCATCCGTTTTCGCGCCGCGCACGCGCACTTCAATGAGCTTTGTCGCTCCCTCGCCGTCTCTCGCAATTTGTTTGGCCAAGTCCTCGCACGTTTTTCGCAGCGCTTCGTAAAAGTTCCCCCAATCCGGATGATCGGGCGTCAGCTCGTTATTCCCAGCCAAGCCGCTTGCCATGACGATGACCATATCGTTCGTCGACGTATCGCCGTCGACCGTAATTTGGTTAAACGAAACGTCCGTAGCCGCTCGCAGCGCCGCCTGCAGCACCGGCGGCGAAATATTGGCATCGGTCGTAATGAATGCAAGCATCGTCGCCATGTTCGGGTGAATCATCCCCGACCCTTTCGCCGCCCCGCCGATCGTCACCGTTTTGCCGTCCACCGTCGTTTGGTAACAAGCGCGCTTCATCACCGTATCGGTCGTTAAAATGGCGGTTTGAAACGCTTCGGCATCCGCCATCGCCGCTCCCGGGACAAGCGTTTCGATGCCGGCGCGGATTTTCTCCATCGGCAAATATTCCCCGATCACGCCCGTTGAAGCGACGGCCACATGATGCGGCGCGAGGCCGAATTGTTTCGCGCACAGGTCGCGCATTTCATACGCGTCGCGAAGCCCTCGCGCACCGGTGCAGGCGTTCGCGCAGGCGCTGTTGACGATGACCGCCTGCAATGTTTGCTCGACCGCAAGGCTTTCCTGCGTCACTTTCAGCGGCGCGGCCTGAAAATGGCTTTGGGTATACACAGCGGCGGCCGAAGCTGGCACGTCGCAGATAATGACTCCTAAATCGTTTTTCGAATAGCGCAGCCCGGCTTGCACTCCGGCCGCTTGAAATCCTTTCGGCGTGACGATCGTTCCATCGGCAAGCGCCGTCACTTGCGCCGTTTGTTTCGTCATTGTCATCGTTCGTTCCCCTTCCTCACGGATAGATCGGCAAGGATGGGAGGCCCGCCGCCTCATCCCACCCCATCATCAAATTGAAGTTTTGCACCGCCTGCCCGGCAGCCCCTTTCATCAAGTTATCGATCACCGCCACGACCGTCACCCGTCCCGTCCGCTCATCATAGGCGAGGCCGATGTCGCAATAGTTCGAGCCGTACACTTCTTTCGTTGCCGGAAACTGCCCTGGCTTGCGAATGCGGACAAACGGCGAATCTTCGTAACTTGTTTTATATAAATCTAGTAAATCGCTAAGGGAAAGCGGCTGTTTCGCCTTCGCGTACATCGTCGCCATAATGCCTCTTGTCATCGGGATCAAATGGGTGCTGAACGTGATCGGCTCCATCGCCTCGTTCCATGTTCCGAGCATTTGTTCAATTTCCGGAATGTGCTGATGGGTATTCACTTTATAAATTTTCACGTTTTCGTTGACTTCGGAAAAATGCGTCCCGAGCCCTGCTTTCCGTCCCGCGCCCGACACGCCCGACTTCGCATCAACGATGACCGAGTCTTCGCTGACCCATCCTTCTCTGACAAGCGGAGCCAGACCAAGCAGCGTCGCCGTCGGATAGCAGCCCGGGTTGGATAAAAGCTCGGCCTCGCGGATCGCTTCCCGGTTCCACTCGGTCAATCCGTACACCGCCCGCTCCAAATACGCGGCCGGCGCCGCCTCACGCCCGTACCATTGTGCGTACAGCGCGCCGTCTTTCAAACGGAAATCACCCGATAAGTCAATCACTTTCACTCCACGGTCAACAAGCGCCGGCGCCCACTCCCCCGACACCCCGGGCGGCGTGGCGAAAAAGACCGCGTCATACTTGGCGAGCGCCTCGATATCCAGTTTATACAACACCGCCCCGTCAACCGCGCCGACGTGCGGGAAGCTCTCCGACAAATGAATCCCATCTTGCGACGACGAATAGACGTCACAGCGGTCAACGTGCGGATGCCCGTGCAACAAGCGAAACAGCTCCGCGCCGCTGTATCCCGTCGCCCCGATGATTGCCACTTTCATGACGTTCCCCCTCACCCGTGTGCCTCATGTAGTACCCATTATAATACTGTATAAAAATAAAATCAAATGTATATTTAATAATTTTTGAGGAATTTTTTTCTTTCTCATTCACCTCCCAATGGAGCGGCCAAACCTGCTCTGACTGCACTGATGGAATCCATTCTTTTATCCATCCCCCATTGACTCCAGCGTACAGACGATCACGAAAGATTCAACCAATGTTCAACAAGTTTTCAATCTTTCCACTATCCTTATATTGACTTCCCTCTTTTTTCCTGTACACTGTTATATAGCGACACATTCTACGCAAGGTTGTGATCCGATGAACGAGGTTGAATCTCGTGAATGGCAGAAATGGCTTACATCACTTGGACATGATCTTCGCCTTGAGAAAGGAACGTACTTGTTTCAAGAAGGGGAAAAGGCAGACGAGATTTACTATATTCAATCGGGGAAAATCCAAATCAGCAAAATGGACATGGACGGACGAGAGCTCACGCTGCGCATTTGCAGCGAGGGCGATTTGATCGGCGAGCTGACGCTCTTTTGCCCCGGTGCCCGCTACATGTTGACGGCGAAAGTGTTGGAAGATGGCGTCGTTTCCGCCATTAAGCGCGAGACGCTCGAACAAGAGCTCGCCAACAACCCGAAGCTGGCCATCGAGTTCATGAAATGGATGAGCCTCCATTTCCGCAAAACACAAACGAAATTCCGCGATTTGATTTTGCATGGCAAAAAAGGGGCGCTCTATTCCACGCTCATCCGCCTTTGCAACAGCTACGGCGTGATGAAAGAAGACGGCATTTTGATCGACCTGCCTCTTACAAACCAAGAACTTGCCAACTTTTGCGGCACCTCCCGCGAAGTCGTCAACCGCATGCTCGGCGACTTGCGGAAAAAAGGCGTCATCTCCGTGCAAAAAGGAAAAATTCGCGTCCACCATTTGCAATACTTGCGCGATGAGATCGCCTGCGAAGGCTGCCCGCCCGAGCTGTGCAGCATTGACTGACGGTCGGGTGCGGCAAAAAAGAAGGGGCTGACCTCCAAAGATCGCCTTACGCCCTTTGGAGACAGCCTCTTGAAACTTCAATCATGGTTGTCTTCTCCAAACAATTTCTCTCTCCTCCGCCGCTTTTTCTTGTCTCAGGTTGTTTTTTGCTTGCAAAAAATAGCGGCGGCCATCTTCATCATATTTGTACGTCACAAACGGCGCGCTTTCGCCTTCTCGGGTGATCGCGACAAGCGGATCGGCGGCGCTCCGTTCATACCGATACTGGCCGTCTTGGAAGCGGTTGCCGTTCACATTGTGCGTGATCGTTTCATCACCTTTATATATAAGAGGCTAGTGATTTCGTGCAAAATACCGCTGAGTTCCACCCATTTCTCAATGAGAGAAACCTCGCAAAATCGGCTTTCTTTTCTGAATGAAAATGCCTCCAATTGGTGTGTGGCAGCGGTTTTTCACCGGCCTTCTAAAAAAATTCTGATTTATACTTCGATTTAATTTTCATACTCCCAAATAGCGTAACGACTAATAGCTAAAGCTGTTTCGCCCCAAGTTTTTCTTGAACAATGGGCAAGTATTTTTTTGAGACGATCCTCTACACTTTTAATATTAAAGTCTTTCATGATAAACAATCCTCTCGCTATCTCCAATCCTGACTTTTCCACCATATTTTCTAACCTTTTTGGACTTGTAACATAAATAGTAAATACTTCAGCAGAATCCGAGTTCCCCTTGATACCAATATCCGCTTCAATTTCTATCCAAAAATCATCAACCTTCTCTCCCCAGTCTTCCTCCATTATCGTTAAACAAAACAATTCAGGGATTATCATGTATACGACTCCCTTCATGTATATAGAACTTTTCTAAGAGGCCGGTGAAAAACGGCAATTTCCCTTGATCGATGGGAAGAACGTGTGAAAAGCGATCCCAATGCTACAAAGCTTTTCGATTTAAGAAACGATGCTCGAGAGCATGATGTGCCCTTTCGTCACCGCCCGTCTACATCCAGCTTCCCCCATCGCTCTGCGTTACACATTACTTGATGCCGTTAGAATAATTTAGGAACAACGTATTAGCAATTTCTTGTGGAATTTGTTGATTTACAAAATTGAGTTCCACCCACGATAAAACTGTTTGATCAATAGAACGCCAAGTTTATGAACCTCTCCCACCTACACTTCGCTTAGAGGTGGGAGTTTCTTACTACTCGATCGACGAAGCTTCAACGCAGAAGAAGGCGGTCTTCTTCGGCTCGATAGGAGGATCGGAAGTCTTCCCGACCGATTCAGTAAGCAACATCGGTCTCCCACCGATGGGGCGGTCCCACCCGTCTACTACTTCTTGCTTACGCAATCCGTAGATACGTGAGCGTCGTTGGCACATCCCAAGGAACGATCTCTTGGTAGAGCGCCTTGCTCAAAATGTTGCGGGCGCCGTGGATGTCCCGATGTTCTTGATATCCGCAAGAACAGACAAAGATTCGGGTGGAACTTTTTCTTCTCTTTTGGCAGACAGGACATGTCTGACTCGTGTACGATTCGTCGACTTCTTTCAAACGAATACCTTGTTGGGCTAATTTATAGGCAAGATATCGCTTGACTTTCCCAAAAGACCAGTTGGAGAGCTTTT
>NZ_SDLA01000011.1:0-98345 GCF_013096845.1 Geobacillus sp. BMUD | reverse complement strand
TGAGTGTCTTATGCTCTAGCGGCGAAGTGGACACGCCTCAAAGAATAAGGATTGCTTGAAGCAGTCAAACTTCTTTGGAAGCCTCCACTTCAAATTTTCGCTAGAAAATTAAGTGGGGGTAGTTCACAAGCGCGGACAGCGGAAGAGTGAGATGCACGAGGATGGTTTGTCGGCAACTGGGTGTGGGCAGGCGCGCCAAGAATCGTATTTGCGTAGGCGGCAGAGCGCTCCATTGAGGGTAGGGTCTTTTTCACCACCACAATCGATATACATGGCGCTGCTTTTGTCGTTTCTTGTTTCAAAGAATGACGAAAACAAAAAGAATAGAACGCTATTCGTCAAAATTTGTTTGCAGATGGGACGAATGGACTATTTACAAAGGAAGAAAAAAACGGTAAAAATAGAAGTGAGGACGGCAGTTTAGAAAAAAAAGAAAATTCAGTTTATAAGGGGACAGCATCATGGTTTACGATGGAATCATTTTGTCGTTGTTGATCGGCTGGTTTCGCGGCGGCAGCTTCAAAGGTTTGGCTCATATGAAATTGCGCGGCGGTTGGTTGTTTCCGCTGTTGTTGGCGGTGCAGATTGTCGTCTTTTTCCTTCAGGAAAACGTGGCATGGATCGCGAAAATGAGCAACGGCATCTTCCTTCTTGTTTATGTGACCGGATTGGTGTTTTTATGGCTCAACCGCCATCAGCCGGGGTTTCCGGTCATCTTCGCCGGCGTCTTGCTCAACTTTATCGTCATGGCCGTAAATGGTGGACGGATGCCGGTGTCCATCGAAGCCGCCCAATTTCTCGGCCGTGAATACATCGAAGCGTTAAAAGCCGGTTTGTACGGCAAGCACCAGGCGATCACATCCGATACACTTCTGCCGTTTCTCGGCGACATCATTCCGCTGTCTCCGCCGTACCCACGTCAACAAGTCATCAGCATCGGCGACGTCGTGATGAACGTAGGGGCGTTCTTGTTCATCCAGCATCTCATGCTCAGTGCGCCGCGGCATCGAGCAGACGATGCTGAGAAAGAAACCACGGCCGCTCCTGCGAATCAATAAAATATGGGGAGGAATTTATTTATGAAATTAAAACAAACTCTTATCAACCTGTTAATTATTGGTTCTGTGATTATTGCTTTGACCTCTGGTATGAAAGTTGTTTGATAACTTATAAACAGAAAAGGTAGTCAATGTAGATTACCTTTTCTGTTTATATTTTTACATATTTTATTACGAGCTTTATTACTTTTACATAATTTTGTTATTTTACGATAAATTTGTATTTGTTGAGAGTGATTATCATGAATAAAAATAAAGTGTTATCTATTGGTAACAGCCCTTATGCTTTTAGGATCTATATTTTCTGTATAACTTTAGTAGGAATTATAATTTATTCATTTCATGTTGATTCCTTATTTTTGCCTTTAGATAAGTGGGTTATGATTTATGTATTGACAGCATCCGTGTTGATAGTAAACCATTTTTTGATTTATCTTCCTCCAAAAGGAAATTCGATTTCTATGGATTCTTCTATTTATCTAGCATCTTTGTTTATGTTTGGCTTGTCCACAGCGTTGCTTATCTTAGGGCTATTCAGTTTTATATATGCGCTATATAGAAGACGGGTAGAATGGTGGAAGCACTTATATAATTTTTCAATGTATAACTTGATGATTACAAGTGCCTATTACACTTTTCTTGAAACTGGAGGGTCAATTGGCACAACAGGTATACGTAATATTCTACCGTATATAGTGGCTTTAATTGTATACTTTTCAGTTAATATTTTATTGTTATGTTTCTATTTTATTTTTTTAGCTAATCAATTATTTAAAGGGGTTCTTCATTTCGGTTTACTAAAGGAAGTAGGAATGACCTACTCTATAACGTTAATCCTCTCATTAGTATTGTTAGTTTTATTACAAACTGAAAAGTATTTCGGGGTTTTTTTGTTTACGATTTTAATAGTGATGTTGTCAATGGCGTTTAGGAAACTTTTATATTTATATCAAGAAAAATCTAATCAGCTAAATCATGATCATCTAACCGGCCTATACAACCACGGCTATTTCAAAGAAACGCTCAAGCAACAGTTTTCTGACTGCAAGATGCTCAAACAGCCGCTGACGCTGGCGTTTCTTGACTTGGACGATTTTAAAAAATATAACGACCGGAACGGTCATTTGCAAGGCGACCGCTTGTTGACGTTTTTTGGGAAACTGTTGCAAAAAGCGGTGGAAGGGACGAATTTCACGGTCGCCCGCTATGGCGGAGAAGAGTTTGCGATTTTAATGCCCAATACCATGAAAGAAGACGCGTACGTGTTTTTAAACCGGTTGCGCAAAGAAGTGAACGATACATATTTTGAAGGCGTCGAGCATATTCCGTATCGCTGCTTGTCGTTTTCGTGCGGCATCGCTGAGATGGAGAAGGATATGTATGAAAGCGAGGAGCTGATTCATCGGGCCGATCAAGCGTTGTATTACGCGAAGGCGCAAGGAAAAAACAATGTGCAATTGTATGACAAGCACAATATGTGCTTGGATGAGATTAAGTTTAAGCAAGATTTGGAAGCGCTCGAGCAGCAAGTGAAATTTTTTCTTTCCAAAGATGTGTATACATATCGCCATAGCAAACGGGTGTTTAAATATGCGCTCGAATTTGGCAGCCGCCTTGACGGGTTGACCGACCATGAGCGGCAGACGCTCATTTTAGGGGCGCTTATCCATGACATTGGCAAAATTGAAGTGCCGCGCGATATTTTAAATAAGAGCGGAAAGCTGGAAAAGCATGAGTGGGAGATTATCAAAAAGCACGTAACGTGGGGGCGCGAGATTGTGGCGGCGGAGAAGCGGTTTGATGATCTGCTTCCGCTCGTTGAGTTGCACCACGAACGATATGATGGGAAAGGGTATCCGTACGGGCTGAAAGGGGAAGAAATCCCGAAACTGGCCCGCATTTTGTGTATTATCGACTCGTTTGACGCTATGACGACCGAGCGGCCGTACCAGCCGACGAAAACGTTTGAAGAGGCGCTTGAGGAAATCGAACGTTGCGCAGGGACGCAGTTTGATCCGGTGTATGCGGCGAAGTTTATCGCGTTTGTGCGAGAGCGCTATTTGCCGCTGGTGGAAATGCAACAATTGGATTAGGAGGAAGGCACTTGCCGATGGCAAGTGTTTTTATTTTTGGCTTTCCGTGAAAATCCCGCGCCGGCAAGCGGTGATTTTCAATCCTCGGGTGGCGGGCAAACCATTGCCCATGGACCTTTCTGTGAAAAATCAAGCGTTGGTGGGCTGTGATGTTCATGTGCTGGGAGTAGAGAGGAACATTTACTTATGGATGAGGTTTTGATCGATTTTGATTGATTAAATTCTTTATTTGATTGATATTGATAGAAAACGAATGTTTTTGATTGATTTTTTCTCCCTCTTGGCATATGATAGAGTTGTAAGCGATATCGCCGATGATCGGAGGTGGGAATGTGCTGACGGAAGAACGCCACCGCCTCATTTTGGAGCTTTTGGCGCAAAAAGGGGTCATCAAGCTGCAAGAGCTCGTTGACGCTACCGGAGCGTCGGAGTCGACGATTCGCCGTGATTTGACGCAGCTTGAAAATGAAAAGAAACTGCGCCGCGTGCATGGCGGGGCGGCCTTGTTGCAGCAGAAACGCGAAGAGTTAAGCGTATCGGAAAAATCGCTGAAATATATCGAAGAAAAACGGCGGATTGCCGCGCATGCGGCTAGTTTGGTGAAAAAAGGAAACTGCATCTATTTAGATGCGGGGACAACGACGTGGGAAATGATTCCGCACTTGGCTGACAAAGAGGTCATCGTTGTCACGAACGGCGTGATGCATGTCGATCGGTTGCTTGAGCACAACGTGACGACGTATTTGATTGGCGGCATGATCAAGCCGAAAACGAAGGCGTTGATCGGTCGCGGCGCCATCGAGTCGCTGCGGCAGTACCGCTTTGACCAATGCTTCATCGGCGCCAACGGTGTTCATTACGACTACGGCTATACGACGCCGGATCCGGAAGAGGCGTTGGTGAAATATACGGCGATGCAGCTGGCGCAACGTGCGTATGTGCTAGCTGACCATTCGAAGTTGAACGAAAGCGCGTTCGCGAAAATTGCCGATTTGCATGAGGCGGTTTTGATTACCGATCAGTTGGATGAAGATTGGCAGCAGTGGTATCAGGCAAAAACGACGGTAGAGGTTGTGACACCATGATTTACACGTGTACGCTCAATCCATCGGTTGATTATATTGTCCATATGGATGAACTGCGCGTCGGTGAACTGAATCGTGCTTTGAAAACGTTGACATTTCCGGGCGGCAAAGGCATTAACGTGTCGCGTGTGCTCAAACGCCTCGGCGTCGACAGCACGGCGCTCGGGTTTGCCGGCGGATTTACCGGCGCGTTTATCGAAAGCGAGCTCCGAAACGAAGGAATCGCGTGCGATTTCGTTCGTATTCCCGGCCCGACGCGCATCAATGTAAAGCTGAAAGCCGGGATTGAGACGGAAATTAACGGTCAAGGCCCGGTGATCGCCAGCGAGGAGGCTATGCGGCTGACTGCGAAAATCGCGGCGCTTTCCGCTGGTGACGTCCTTGTGCTTGCGGGAAGTGCCCCGCCTTCGTTGCCAGTGGAGGTATATGAACAGCTGGCCGCGGAGGCAGCGAAGCGGCAAGCCCGTCTTGTCATCGATACGAGCGGTTCGGCGCTCGAGTCGCTGCTGGCGTATCAACCGTTTCTTGTCAAGCCGAACCATCATGAGCTTGCTGAGCTGTTTGGCGTCTCTGCACTGACGAAAGAAGAAGTCGTCATCTATGGCCGCCGTTTGACCGAGATGGGCGTTCGTCATGTCATTGTGTCGATGGGCGGCGCTGGAGCGTTTTATTTCGGCGAGGAGGCGGAACTGTTTGCCGAAGCGCCCAAGGGAACGGTCAGAAACTCGGTCGGGGCGGGCGATTCCATGGTAGCGGGCTTTTTAGCCGCCCAAGAGAGCGGAAAATCGCTCGAGGAAGCATTCGCCTACAGCGTGGCGGCCGGAAGCGCGACCGCATTTTCCGAGGATTTATGCACGAAAGAAGAAGTGGAAACGCTCGTCGGCCGTGTCCGCATGATGCATTTATAAGAAACAAAGGGGGAGCGCAAAAATGAACATGACCGATTTGTTGACGAAAGAAACGATCATTCTTCAGCTTCAGGCGAAGACAAAGAGCGAAGTGATTGATGAGTTGGCGGCGAAGCTCGCCGAAGCGGGAGCGGTCAGCGATGTCGAGGCGTTCAAACAAGCCATTTGGGCGCGTGAACAACAAAGCACGACCGGCGTCGGCGAGGGCATCGCCATTCCGCACGCCAAAACGGCGGCGGTCAAGCGCCCAGCGGTGGCGTTCGGCCGTTCAGTCGCCGGCATTGATTACGAGTCGCTGGACGGCAAGCCAAGCCATTTGTTTTTCATGATCGCGGCTCCAGAAGGTGGGGAGGAGACGCATTTGCAGGCGCTGGCCCGATTGTCTTCGCTGCTGATGGATGCGTCGTTCCGCGCTCAGCTTGAAAACGCTTCAAGTGAAGAGGAAGTCATCGGTTTGCTGGCGGCAAAAGAGAGCGAAGGGAACGCATCGTCGCCGCAGGCCGCATCGGCTAGCAGCGGCCGGAAGGTGCTCGCCGTCACCGCCTGCCCGACCGGGATTGCCCATACGTATATGGCGGCGGATGCGCTGAAAGCGAAAGCGGCGGAAATGGGGGTGCCGATCAAAGTCGAGACAAACGGCTCCGATGGAGTGAAAAACGCTCTGACCGCGCAGGAGATTGAAGAGGCAACGGCGATCATTGTCGCAGCCGATAAACAAGTCGAAATGGACCGCTTCGACGGCAAACACGTCATTCAAGTGCCCGTCGCCCAGGCGATTCGTCAGCCGGAAAAGCTGATCGAGCAGGCGTTGCGTCAAGACGCACCGATTTATCGGGCGAGCGGCCAGGCGCGAGGCAGCGCGGGAGCGGCGAAGCCGCGCACCGGTTTTTACAAGCATTTGATGAACGGTGTATCGAATATGCTTCCGTTTGTCGTCGGCGGCGGGATTTTGATTGCGCTTTCCTTCACCTTCGGCATTAAAGCGTTTGATCCGAAAGACCCGTCGTATCATCCGTTTGCTAAATTGTTGATGGACATTGGCGGCGGCAATGCGTTTGCGTTAATGGTTCCTGTGCTGGCCGCATTCATTGCCATGAGCATTGCCGACCGGCCGGGGTTTGCGCCGGGGATGGTCGGCGGTTTTCTGGCGGCGAACGGCGGGGCGGGTTTCTTGGGCGGATTGATCGCTGGCTTTCTGGCCGGGTATTTGGTCGTCGGGCTACGCAAACTGTTCAGCCGGTTGCCGCAGTCGCTTGAAGGGATTAAACCGGTGCTGCTCTATCCGGTATTCGGCATTTTCCTCACCGGCGTCATTATGATGTATGTGGTCATCGATCCTGTCAAGGCGTTGAATGAAGGGCTGAAACATTGGCTTTCCGGCATGGGAACCGCCAACTTAGTGCTGCTTGGCGCGGTGTTGGGCGGCATGATGGCGGTCGATATGGGCGGACCGATCAACAAAGCGGCGTATACGTTTGGCCTGGCGATGATTGAAGCTGGCAACTTTGCGCCGCATGCAGCGATTATGGCTGGCGGGATGGTGCCCCCGCTCGGATTGGCGCTGGCGACAACGTTCTTTAAAAAGAAATTCACGAAAGCCGAGCGGGAAGCCGGAAAAACGTGCTATATCATGGGCGCTTCGTTCATTACCGAAGGGGCGATTCCGTTTGCCGCCGCTGACCCGGTGCGGGTCATTCCATCGATTATCGTCGGCTCGGCGGTTGCTGGAGCGTTGACGATGTGGTTCCATATCGGGCTGCCGGCACCGCACGGCGGGATTTTCGTCATCCCGATCGTCAAAGGCAGCGCATGGCTTTATATCTTGGCTATTTTGATTGGTTCCATCGTAACCGCATTGATGGTCGGGTTGTGGAAAAAAGAAGTGGAAGAATAATAGAAGTGGAAGAATAATAGAAGAAGAGGCGTTTCGCCAAAGGCGGAGCGCCTTTTTTGTTATGGAGTTTGCTATTTTTCTTACCAAATTTTCATGACAATGGTCATTTCTCATGATAAAATGAACGGTTGTAAATGAGAGGAGAACCCATGATGAACACATTCTTGCAGCTGAATACGATTTTTATCAGCATATTGATTGAATCGTTGCCGTTCGTTGTGCTCGGGGTGTTTGTTTCCGGAGTCATTCAAATGTTTGTCAGTGAAGAGACCGTACAACGGTGGGTGCCGAAAAACCGCTTTTGGGCCATTGTTTATGCCACGTTGCTCGGGGTGTTTTTCCCTTCATGCGAATGCAGCATCGTGCCGATCACTCGGCGGCTCGTCGCGAAAGGGGTGCCGCTTTACGCGGCGGTGCCGTTTATGTTAACGGCACCGGTCATCAATCCGGTTGTGCTGTTTTCGACGTATATCGCTTTCGGAAGCAGTTGGACGATGGTATTGTGTCGGGCGCTGTTCGCTTGCGCTGTCGCCGCCGCTGTCGGCGCCGTGATGGCAATTCGGCATGAAGGCAGCGAGTTGCGCCATGAGCGGCGTGAGATGCCGATGATGCCCCGTACGTGGAAAGAGAAAATGGTCGGCACCCTGCGCCATACGATCGATGAATTTTTTGCGACCGGGAAGTATTTGATCATTGGGGCGTTCATTGCTTCGGCGATGCAAACGTATGTGAAAACGTCGGCGCTTGTGGCGATCGGCAATGGGAAAGTGGCGGCCTCTTTGGTCATGATGGCACTTGCCTTTGTCCTGTCGCTCTGTTCCGAGGCGGACGCGTTTATCGCCTCGTCGTTTCAAAGCACGTTTCCGTTTCACGCGTTGGCCGCGTTTCTCGTTTACGGGCCGATGCTCGATGTGAAAAATACGCTCATGTTGTTCCAGTCGTTCCGCGCCCGGTTTGTGTGGAAGCTGATTGCTTATATCACGTTGTTCGTGTTTGCTGGTTCGCTATTGATCTAGCAAGGAGGTGGCGGCATGATTCGCATGTATATTTTGCTTGGGTTTGCGTTTTTGTTTTTTCATTTATACATTACTGGAGAGTTGAGCAAATACATTAATATGCGGTATTCGTATATTTCGTTTAGTGCGATGTTTGTGTTTGCTTTTTTAACGATTGTGCAATTTGTGCTGGCAAGCCGCAACGAGGAACCGCGCGATCATGGGGAAGAGTGCTGCGGCCATCACCATCATGAGCCGTCCGCGCGCTGGAAGCGGGCGGTAAATTACCTTATTTTTGTTTTTCCGCTGGCTTCCGCCTTCTTGTTTCCCGTTGCGACGCTAGACTCTGAAATCGTAAAGGCAAAAGGGATTCATGTTCCTGGGATGGCGGCTGACAGCAGCGATCCGTTTGCCCAGCGTCAGTTTTTGCGTCCGGATACGAGCATGTATTATGGGCGGGACGATTATCAAAATGCCATGGAAAAAGAGCTGAAAAAATACGGTCGTCTTGCTCGCTTGCAGTTGAATGATCAAAACTATTTAAATGTCATGGAAACGATTTATCAGTTTCCCGGTGCATTCGCCGCCCGCGACATTGAATTCACCGGGTTTGTCTACCGTGAGGAAACGACGCGCGCCAATGAGGCGTTTCTCCTTCGCTTTGGGATCATTCATTGTGTTGCCGATTCCGGAGTATATGGGTTGCTTCTTCAGTTTCCAAAGACGGTGCCGCTGCAAAATGATGAGTGGGTTCATGTGAAAGGTACGCTATCCACCATGTATTACCAGCCATTTCATATGACGCTTCCGTATGTCAAGGTGACGTCATGGGAGCGGGTGTCCAAACCGAAGGACCCATACGTTTACCGCCAATTCAATGAATAAGAGCGGGCCGCGGACGGAATGGCCCGCTCTTTTCGATAATGTTTCGATCATTCTTTTTACCATGCTTGTTGTTTCTCCGTGGTGACTGCGCCTGTTTGGCTGAACGTATGGTTGAATTGGAAGAGGGCCGTCAACGCTTGGGTGGCATCGATCACCTCGCCGAGCTTCAAGCAAAGCAAGCGCTCCTCTTCCAACCCGCGCCGCCGCCACTCGGTCCATAGGCGGTCGAGCGCCTCTTTCGGCGTGTCATCGGCGAGGCGGAACGCCCCGTAATGCATCGGCACAAACAGGCGGGCCCGGCAGTCCAAAAACGCCTGCACTGCTTCTTCCGGTGTGGTGTGCTGCGGTCCCATAAACCATTCCGGCTCATACGCGCCGATCGGCAAGAGCGCATAGTCGATGGAAAAGCGTTCGCCGATGTCGCGAAAGCCGCGGAAGTAGCCGCTGTCGCCGGCGAAGTAGATGGTGGGGGCGGCGTCTGCCTTGATCACCCATCCGCCCCAGTGCGAGGTGTTCGTGTCCCATAACGTCCGCCGCGTCCAATGTTGGGCGGGAACGAACGTCAAGGACAGACCGCGGAAAGACACCGTTTCCCACCATGACAGTTCGGTGACATGGCGGTAGCCGCGGCGGCGGAATAGGCGGCCGAGCCCCTCGGGCACGAATATGTGCGGGTCGCCGTGCAAACGGCGGAGGCTGCCGAAATGCAAATGGTCATAGTGGCCGTGGGAAATGAGCACAACGTCTACAGGCGGCATCTTATCAAGCGGAACACCGGGAGCCGTCAAGCGTTTGACCGCGCCCATCCAATTCGCCCAGACGGGATCGGTGACGATGGTGATGCCATGAAGTTGAACGACAAAAGTCGAATGGCCGACCCAGCAGAGCTGCGGCCGTCCGTTCGGCTTCTGAAGCCGCTCGTATTGAGGGGGTGAAACATGCGGCACGACATAGGACAAATCTTTTTGTTTTTGTTTCCGCTCCCGCTGCCAACGGCGAAAATCGGCCCATGTTTTGTGCGTCGAGACGCCGTCTAAGTTTTCATAGCGCTTCGCCAACGGTTTCTCACTCCATTTTTTTGCGTTATTATTATTTAGAGTAGCAAACCTTTCTTGCGAAATACAAAATGTTTGCCCAGGCAGGTGGTGGAATGTATGCTTCGTTCGTTTACAATCCGCACAGCAAAGCGGGATGAGATGATCGACATTACTTCATTCGTCGAGGAGACGGTGCGCCAGGCTAACGTGACCGAAGGGGTCGCTGTTGTCTATTGTCCGCATACAACGGCTGGCATCACCATTAACGAAAACGCGGATCCGGATGTCAAGCGCGACATGATGCGCCGCTTTGATGAAATCTATCCATGGGAGCATCCGCTTGATCGCCATATGGAAGGAAACACGGCTGCCCACATGAAAGCGAGCACGGTTGGTGCCTCGCAGCACGTCATCATTCATGAAGGCCGCCTGCTCCTTGGGCGGTGGCAAGGGGTCTATTTTTGCGAGTACGATGGGCCGCGCCAACGCACGTTTTACGTGAAAGTTATTAGAGGATGAAACCATAATTATATTATGTAAATATTAAAATAAGAAAAAACGATGGCTGAATCATATCGTCAGCCAATGGGAGAAAGCATAGAAAAGCCCCGGGCGAATCGTTTGCCCGGGTTTTTCTATTGGCAAAAAGCCGGCTGGCGTCGCAATCTTACGCCAGCGTCGTTAAAATGAGCGGTCCGTTTTTCGTAATGGCGATCGTATGTTCATATTGCGCTGAATACGAGCCGTCGATCGTCCGCGCCGTCCAGCCGTTCGGATCCATTTTGCTTTGCCATGCCCCCATGTTGACCATCGGTTCGATCGTGATGACCATCCCTTCCTTTAAACGCATCCCTTTTCCTTTTTCACCGAAGTGGGGGACATACGGCTCTTCGTGGATCGTCGGGCCGATGCCGTGTCCGGTGAAATCGCGGACGACGGAAAAGCCGTGCGCTTCGACGTACGTCTGAATGGCGTGGCCGATGTCGCCGATTCGATTGCCAAGAACCGCTTGCTCGATCCCTTTATAGAGCGACTGTTCGGTGACGTCAAGCAGCTTTTTCACGTCTTTGCCGACGTCGCCGACGGCGTACGTCCAGGCGGAATCGGCGAGCGCTCCACGCAAATTGACGACAAGGTCGATCGTGACGATATCGCCTTCTTTCAGCGGCTCATTGCGCGGAAACCCGTGGCAAATTTCATCGTTAATGGAAGCGCATGTTGCATACGGATAGCCGCGGTATCCTTTTTGTTCCGGTTTGGCGCCGTATTTGGCCAAAAACGTTTCGACGAACCGGTCGATGTCCATTGTTGTGACGCCCGGTCTGATGCGCTTGGCAATCTCTTGATGACAGGCGGCCAAGAGTTTCCCCGCCTCGTGCATCAATTGAATTTCCCGTTCGGTTTTGACGTGAATCATGCAACTGTCTCCTTTTCCTCGATGTGTTTCGCTTCGATAGTATTGTAGCAAAAAGAACTGTGATGTGAAACCGCGGCGATCCGTTCTGAACTGGGGATCTATTCCAAGATTTCACCCCAAAATAGTATGCGAAAGGGGCGACGAAAGGAAAAGATGACCGAAAAAAAGAAAAGCCCCTTTGATGGGTGGGCATCCAGAACTTCGATATGCTGGTCCTTGTCTGCAAAAGCTTTTACGGCTGGTCTCTGCTATGTCACAAGGCGGCAAACAGCTGTTTTTCTTTATCGGAAATCGCCGCGGAAGAAGGAGACGGTGCGAGCGGCAAATAAATGGACACCGTTGTCCCTTTATGTACTTCGCTTTCGATGAGGATCGTTCCGTTCATCGATTCGACGATGCGGTAAACGACCATCATCCCGAGCCCAGTGCCTTTGGCGCCTTTCGTCGTAAAATACGGTTCGCCAAGTCGATCGAGCTGTTCTTTCGTCATGACGATGCCGGTGTCAGCAATGCGGATGAGCACACGGCCGCTGTCAATGGAGACGAACACTTGCAGGGTCCCGCCGTTGGGCATCGCTTCGATGGCGTTTTTCATCACGTTGAGCAGACATTGGCGGAATTTTTCGCGCTCACCGATGACGGAAAAGGGGGCAAGCGTCGCTTGAATATTGACGCAGCTCATATTGGCGAGCGGGCGGAGAATGTCAATGACCCGCTCGATCTCAAGTTTCACGTTCAGCTTTTCCGGCGTCTCGGGCGCCGGCTTGGCGAACGTTAAGTAATCGGTGATGATCGCTTCCGCTCGATCAAGCTCCTCAATGGCGATGCGCGCATACTGGCGGCGTTTATCGGCAGCGAGCGGCTGCTCTTCGATCAGTTGGATAAACCCACGCGCCGCGGTGAGTGGATTGCGAATTTCATGGGAGATGGAGGCGGCCAAATGGGTGACGGCTTCCATTTTCTCGGCGCGAATCACTCGTTTGCGCAGCGCGATGCTATGATGCATCATTTCCCAGAACGAACAAACGACGAGCATGCTGATGGGCTGCACAAACAAAAAGATGAGTGCCACGGAAGGCGGAGGGGAACCCGCGGCCGCCATCCACTCCGCCATGGCGATGGTCAATAGACCAGAGCCGAAGCTGAGTGAGGTAGCGAGCAACGTGCGCTGTTTGGACGGCATTCGGATGAACCGTTTGGTTAATAAACTGCTCGTTGCAGCGATGGCGATGGAAACGACGGTGGTGACAAAGACACCAGCTCCGCCGAACAGCGCGCGGTAGGCGATCGCCGTAAACGCTAAAACCGTCGCTGCCCCAGCTCCGCCGTACAGACCGCCAAGCCATAACGGAACTTGCCGCAAGTCAAAGATGAAATCACTCTCTGCTCCGACCGGAAGGGTGATGCATAACACGATGACGACGGCGTAACAAATGGTCGGCAAATAAAGGCGGAGCCGTTGTCCTCCCTTCTCCCGATCCATACAGAGGGGAACGAGAAACACCGGCAGAAGGATGAAAAACAAGTTGAGCAAAAAGTCTTTGAAAATATTCAGCATCGCGGCACCTTCTTTCCCATCGTCAAGCTGCATAGGCAGAATTTCTACAAAACTTGCGAATATATTACATTGTAACCGGAAACTGCCCCGCATGTTAAGGTCGAATTCATAGCCTTTTTTTGATATAAATCTTGTTTTTTCGACAAGAGCAGGGAAAAAGAACTATTTTCTATTTATCAGAAAACAACTGTTCATTATTTTTAAATTATTCTGTAATATTTTAATTGTATATATTCTATTGATGGAGGAGGGGTTTTTCTGTCTAAGCGTTCGATCACTTCACTTGTTGCCGCGATGTCCCTCGGCATCGGGCTGTGGACATCTCCGGCGGAAGCACCGAAAGCGGCCAACACCTCCGGCATTCCAGCTGTGAAGCAAGGGGGAGCGATCGATTTTGCGATCGCCAACGACGAGAAGCTGGCGGAGATGTTGAAAAAAAGCGGAACGCTTCGCGCCGATGCGACTCCGGCTGAGGCGGAACAAGCGGTGCGCGACTATTTGCGGCAAAAGGCGGCTCACATGCCGCGGGAGAAGGGGGAATTGTACGAATACGAGAAGAAGCGTGCGGAAGCGCTGCAGGATCAGCAGCGGAAAAACGGCGTGCTGAATGGGAAAGGAAAAAAACTTGGCCAGTCGAAAACAACTTCCGTGCCGTCCGTCCAACCGGAGCCGTGGAACGGAGGCAAGCGAGTCGATCGGGTGCTCGTTTTGCTCATCGAATATCCGGATTTCCCGCACAATCGCATCCAGCCCAATGAAACCGATATGTATTACAAAGACTATACGCGCGAGCACTACGAAGACATGATTTTTGGCGGCGATGACGGCTATTACGAAGGGCCGAACAGCGAGAAACTCATTTCGGTGAAAAAATATTATGAAGAACAATCGGGCGGCAGCTATTCCATTGAAGGAAAAGTGGCGGGCTGGTATCAGGCGAAATATCCGGCCAAATACTACGGCGGCAACGTGCCGGCGCCCGACGGGAACGATGCGAACCCGCGCGCGCTTGTGCGCGAGGCGCTCGCGGCGGCTGCGAAAGATCCGAGCATCAATTTGCGCGAATTTGACCAAGAGGACCGCTATGATTTGGACGGCGACGGCAACACGCGTGAGCCGGACGGCTTGATCGATCATCTCATGATCATCCACTCAAGCGTCGGTGAAGAGGCGGGCGGTGGTTCACTTGGCGGCGATGCCATTTGGTCGCACCGTTGGAATTTAGGATCCGTGTACCGCATTCCGAACACGACGACGGATGTGCCGTATTGGCGCGGTCAACTGGCAGCTTACGATTATACGATCGAGCCGGCCGACGGGGCGGCGGGGGTGTTTGCTCATGAGTACGGCCACGATTTAGGGCTGCCGGATGAATACGATACGATTTACTCTGGTTTAGGCGAGCCGATCGCGTATTGGTCCATCATGTCGAGCGGCAGCTGGGCGGGGCGCATTCCGGGCACTGAACCGACCGGCTTCAGCGCTTGGGCGAAGCAGTTTTTGCAGTCAACTATGCCCGGAAGCAACTGGCTGAGCGGAACAACCGTTGAGTGGAACGAAGTGACACAAAACGGCGTGGAAGTCGTGCTCGATGAAGCGAACACAAAAGGGACGAACAACGATGCCGTGCGCATCAACTTGCCGGACAAAGAAACGGTCGTTACGACCCCGGCCAGTGGTGCTTATGCGTATTTCTCCGGCAAAGGGAACCATTTGGATGTTTCCATGTCCACTGTCATTGATTTGACAAGTGCATCGCAAGCGGTATTGACGTTTGATACATGGTATGCGATCGAGAAAGACTGGGATTACGCCTCGGTAGAGGTGAAGGAGCACGGGGCGGGTGCGTGGACGACCGTCAAAGGAAACATTACAACGACCGACAATCCATATGGGCAAAACCCGGGCAACGGCATTACCGGCGCATCGAACGGTTGGGTGAAGGCCGAATTTGACTTGTCGGCCTATGCGGGCAAAATCATCGATCTCCGTTTCCATTACGTAACGGATGTGGCTGTGTCGGAAGCCGGCTGGTATATTGATAATATTCAAGTGGCGGCAGATGGAACAACCGTGCTTGCGGATGATGCGGAAGGCGGCAGCGCCTTCGCCTTGGACGGTTTCGTGAAAAGCGACGGCATCGTGCGCTCGAAGCATTATTATTTGCTTGAATGGCGCAATCACCGGGGCGTCGATCAAGGGCTGGCTCACATTTTGCGCGGCGGCCGATTGCTGTCGTATGACCCGGGACTTGTCATTTGGTATGTTGACGAAGGATACGACAACAACTGGACAGGCGTTCACCCGGGAGAAGGGTTCCTTGGCGTCGTCGATGCGGACCAGCACACGTTGAAATGGTCGGGCAACACGGCGGCCTCGACGCGCTATCAAGTGCACGATGCGGCGTTCAGCTTGAAAAAAGGCGCACCGTTCCGCGTCGAGATGGGCGGCTCGCAACTGATCGACAACGATGCGTCGCCAATGCCGGTGTTTGATGACAGCCGAACGTATGACAATAAAGGGGCGGCTGACGCCGGACGGAACGTGCCGAATTACGGCTTAAACATTCGCGTGATCGGTGAAAGCGCTGACCGCACTGCGGCGCGCGTGTTGATCTATCGCTGACAAAATCTTGAGGCGCACGGAACGTTTCCGTGCGCTGAATTTTTATCGACATGATTTGTCATCCGCTCGTCGAATTTGTTGATTTTTCTTCGCCCCTTTTTCCGTTGGTCTCTTTTATAATCATATGTAGGAATGTTTGAGAAGGGAGAGCGAATGAATGAAAGAATTGTGCCAACAGCTGTCGGCGTGGATTGCCGAGAAGCAGCCGTTGCGTGTAAAAACCTATCAAGGGGAAGCGGTCGTGCTGCCGGTCAAGTTATACCAGGAAGCCCGTAAATTGTTTGTCTACAACCGTCAAATGCGGCTGATGAATATTCCGTTGGATCGGATCATTTCTGTTGAGCCGACGCGCATCACCGGATCCTTTGATCGCCGGGGAGAGGAAGCTGTCGTACATACTCGCTGAACGGCACGCGCCTTAGGACGCGTGTTTTTTTCATGGCGTTTGAAGCTGTCTATGCCCTACACATTCTTTCGAGGAGGAAGGCAGCCTGTCACAAAGCGCAACGGTTTTGATTGCATAGCCAAACGCCATCTTTTAGAATGGAAAAGATGAACGACTGACCATAGGGGGGATGGACATTGCATGGCAAACGGATTGCCTTGTGCGCCTCACGCAAACTGGATGAAATGACGACTCTTATTGAAAAGCAAGGAGGAACGGCCGTGATCCGCCCGGCGCAAGGGACCGTCTTTTCAAAGGGAAGCGAATTGGGAGAGGAAATGCGAACTGTCATCGCCATGCGGCCGGACTGGATCGTATTTACGACGGGAATTGGCTTTGAGGCGCTGTTGGAAGCAGCCGACAGGGAGGGAATGGATGCTGAATGGCATCGAACGATCAAGGAAGCGAACGTGGCTGCCCGCGGCTATAAAACGGTGACGGCGTTGAAACAAATCGGCGTCACCCCGGTGGCCGCAAGCGAGGACGGGACGACGAAAGGGTTGATTGCTGTTCTTCGCAGGCACGACTTTGCGAACAAGAACGTGGTTGTGCAACTGTACGGCGACACCGCTCCGGCGCTTCGACAATTTTTTCTTGAGCGTGGCGCGTCCTATACGGAACTGCTTCCATACCGGCATGTCGCTCCGGATGAGGAGACGCTTGAGACGCTATACAATGAAGTTGTCGGTCGCGAGGTCGATGCTGTCTGTTTTACATCGGCGATGCAAGTCCGTTTTTTCTTTTCCTTTGCCCGCGAGAAAAAAGAGATCGCCCCGCTGCTTGAGGCGTTCCGCACCGATGTTGTCGCCTGCGCCGTCGGCAAAGTGACAAAAGAGGCATTGGAAGAAGAGGGAGTCCATCGCATCATCGCTCCGGAACATGAGCGGATGGGAGCGATGATCGTGACGCTTGCCCGTTATTTTCAACGATAAGCCCCACTGGGGCTTTTTTTTTTTTTGCTTCAGTGTGTGATATCGCTCACAACAGTCATGGCGCCGCCCACGGTATAATGGAGACAACGCACGGCTCATAAAAAGGAGGAATCGATGATGCATTCATTTTGCCAGATGGGCGGCCCTGAAGGGGTGAAACTATGCGCCGGCCTGGCGCAATTCAAACAAGAACACGGCCGGCTGCGCGTCCAAATGAAGCAGCTGCTTGCCACAGCGGAAGCGATCGGCCAAGGGACAGATGACCGCAACTGGCGTAAGCTGCTCGCCGGGTTAAGGGAAATAGTTGAATCGTTCGTCGCCGCCCTAGATCCGCATTCAGAGCGGGAAGAAAGCGTATTGTTCCCGATGATGGCTCGGTACATCGGGCGGACGACCGGACCTATCGCCGTCATGGAATACGAACACGAACAGGCAAAAGCGCGCCTTTCCATGTTTTTAGAAAAAACCGCCCAGCTGCCGGAGAATATTCTTTTTTGTGGTATAATAGGGAAAACGATCAAAGTTTGAGGGGATTTCGTTGCGATACTCCAGCCATGTCATCGCTACATTATGTCTCGGCGCGGCGGTGTCCGCGCATACCGAGCTGCCGTTTACCGCCGCCTATACGATGGGACTTGCCATCGGCAGCCTTCTTCCTGATATTGACGAGCCGTCTTCGTATGTCGGCCGCCGTTCATTTGGCGTGTCTGGCAAAGTGAAGGAGGCGTTTGGCCATCGCGGCATGACGCATTCGCTCATCGTCTGGGGGGTGCTTGCTGCGCTTGTTTGGCGCGATTCGGCATCGCCATTGGCGGTCGGGTTGGTGCTTGGTTATTTGTTTCATATTATAGAAGACTTTTTTTCCGTTCAAGGGGTGCCGTTGTTTTGGCCGTTTTCGTCCAAGCGGTGGAAAGTGCCGCTGTACCGGACGGGAAAAGGGATGGAAAAAGCATTGGTTGGCGTCGCTTGGATCGGGTTCGTCTATTTTGGCGTCAACGGCTTGTTTCACGAATGGTGGCGGTCATGGTTGTCGATGTGGTAACGGCGCTCGATAAAAAAAGGAAAAAAGAGGAGCGGCGGCGAATATGGTGAAAGGAACGGGATTGACTAGATAAGGGGGAGAGGAAGATGAGCGAACAATACCCGGTGCTCCCTGGCGCCGAGCCGTTTTACGCCGAACATGGGCCGGTCGGGGTGTTGCTCGTGCACGGATTCACGGGCACGCCCCACAGCATGCGTCCGCTCGCTGAAGCGTACGCGAAAGCCGGCTATACCGTTTGCCTGCCGCGCTTAAAAGGGCACGGAACGCATTACGAAGACATGGAGCGGACGACGTTCCACGATTGGATTGCCTCGGTCGAAGGAGGATATGAATGGCTGAAACAACGATGCCAAACCATTTTTGTCACCGGGCTGTCGATGGGCGGGACGCTCACGCTTTATTTGGCGGAACAGCACCCGGAAATCCGCGGCATCGTGCCGATCAACGCCGCCATCGATATTCCGGCCATCCGCGCTGGTCTGACGGCCGGGGGCGAGGTGCCGCGGTATCTTGATTCCATCGGTTCGGATTTGAAAAATCCAGATGTCAAAGAGCTGGCGTACGAAAAAACGCCGACGGCGTCGCTTCTTCAGCTGGCTCAATTGATGGAGCAAGTGAAAAACGAGCTCGGACGCATCACCTGCCCGGCGCTGATTTTCGTTTCCGATGAAGACCATGTCGTGCCGCCCGAAAACGCCGACATCATTTTTCAAGGCATTCCATCGACGGAGAAAGAAATCGTCCGACTCCGAAACAGCTATCACGTGGCGACGCTTGACTACGATCAATCCATCATTATCGAACGATCACTCAAATTTTTCTCCAAGCATGCCAACTAAACACGCGCCTGTTTCCAGCCCGTCCTGTCCAAACAGGGCGGGTCATTTCCTGTTCTGTTGTCGTTATTTTTCTAAAAAAATAGGTGGCTGTTTTTGGCGGCTTGTTCTAAACTAGTGATAGTGAAAAATGATAAAGGAGCTTCATGTTGCATGACGATTGAACAAATTTCGTTGCTCGTTCAAGAAAAGAGAATTATAGAGGCGCTTGACAAAATAAAACCGCATTTGGAAAACGTAGGATTATTCGAGTGGCGGTCGCTCATGGCGTCATGGAATGCGATCGAACCGTTTCGGACGTTCGTCCGGTTGTTTGATTATGCGCTCATGTACCGGCATAGCGGGCTTGTCGCGCGGTACGCCCACCGGAAGTTCAACACGCTGCAGACGCTCGCTTGGGTGTGCGACGAGTGGCTCGAGAACCGCCGGCCGCTCGATGTGGAAGAAGCGCTTGTCCCGCGCCTTACAGAAGCGCTCGAAGGCCGGGTGAAGGAGCCGAGGGAATCGATCGCCCGGGCGGCGTTTGCGTTGGTGCGCGCTTTGCTCGATATGCAGCGGATCGATGAGGCGCGGGAATGGATGGATGTGGTTGCCCGCTATGAGACGGTGCCGATGCATGACAAGTGGGGCTACTTTTATATCGAGACCGGCGACCGGAAGCGCGCCGAACAGGCGGTTCGCGCTGGGATGGATGATCCGGAGCGCGGCGATATGTGCTATTTGTTGCTTTCGGATTTGTACGCTCTGGATGGCCGTCATCAAGAGGCGCTTGCCGTTTTGGAGGAAGGAAAGCGGCGCTTTCCGCAAGTGTTGGCGTTTTACGCTGAGCGTGTACGCCGCCTGCGCGATGTGCGCGCCTACCGCGAGGCGCTCGCGGCGATGGATGAACTTGACCGCCTGAATCCGCTTCATATGCATCGCCGCTATTTTACTCATTTGCGCGCAGAGCTGCATTATCGGCTTGGGGAGTGGGAGAAACTTGAATCGCTTGTGAAAGCGGAGCCGCAGCTTGAAAAAACGCCGTACGCCCGCGCGCTTGGGCGGCAAAGTAAACGGGCGGTGGTGCTGCCGCTTGTGCCGGTCGTGCAAAAGCATAACTATTGCGTGCCGGCGAGTTTGGAAATGATGCTTCGATTGCTTGGATCTCCCCGCACGCAGGATGAAGTGGCCCAACATATTTTTGATGTCCGTGGATCAAAATTGTCCACGACGGTTCGATATTTGGAGGATCTTGGATTTACTTGCCGTTTTTTTATTGGTTCGCCGTTGCGTTGGAAACGGTTGATTGACGAAGGCGTTCCGGTGCTGTTAAGCGTCGATTATGAACAGTCATCGCACGTGCAGGTGCTCTTTGGCTATGACGAGCGGCTCGAGGCGTTTTACGTGCAAGATCCCAATTTATTCGATCCGTTTGTCGTTTCTGAGGACGAGCTTGCCAAATGGTATGCAGGGACGCATTATTTGTCGATTGTTGCGCTTCCCCGGGAAAAAGCGGCGCTCGCCGCCGAGCTCCCCGAAGAGGAAGACCGCTATTTCCGCGAATTGCACGCGTTAGCCGAAAAGATGGATGAGGACGAACAGGCGCATTTCGCCGCGTTTGTCGCCTTTTTGCGCAAGCATGAGCACATCCCGTACACATGGCTGTATGTCATGAAGCATTTTAGCAGCGATGAGGCGAAGCCGCTTGTGTTGGATTACACAGGGCGCGTCTTGAGCGAGTATCCCGAACATAACGACTTGCTGCTGATGGCGGCGAAAGCGTACGTTTACACACAAGAAATGGAGCAGGCTGAAGACGTGCTCAAACGGGTGAAAGGAAAGGCGCAAAGCCCGATTTACCATTATTTGCGCGGCCGAATCGCTTTTTTTGCCAGCCGTTACGAAGAGGCGGCCCGCTATTTTCGCGCCTCGCTCCAGCTTGATACGGACCAACCGGAAGTATGGAGCTATTGGGGGCTTGCCTCGGCGTACGCCGGCCAGATCGAGAAAGGGCTTGTCTCTTCGCGCGTGGCGGTCAGCCTGTATCCAGGCGATTTGTTTATCGAAACGAACCATGGTGTACTGTTGTTCTACGCGAAGCGGTTCGCGGAAGCGCGCGACTGGTTTGACCACCTTGTTCGCCGTGAACGGCGGGATGCCCAGCTTTGGTATGAGCGGGCCCGCTGCGATCAGGAGCTCGGCCGCCGACGCAAGGCGGAACGCGGTTTTTGCGTCGCCAAAACGCTTGACCCGCAGGAACCGTATCCGTATTTGATGTTGGCCGACTTGTATCATGACGCCGGCGATCGGGAAAAAGCGAAAACGGTGCTGGAAGAGGGATTGGCCGCCGCCTGGCGGTTGGCGCCGCTTTACGTCCGCCTTGGCGATCTCTATATGGAGGAAGGAGAGGCGGAACGAGCCGTTTCGTGTTACGAAGAAGCGATCCGCCACGATAGTGAGGACGTGTTCGCCCATCTCGGCTTGGCGGCCGCCCTTGCTGAGCGTGGCGATGCGGAAGCGGCGCGTCGGTATGTAATCGAGCAGCGCACTCGTTTTGCCGACAACAGCGAATATTGCCTCAATGCGGGAAGATGGCTTGTCGCCCATGGCTTCGCCGAGGAAGAGGAAGAGCGGAACACAGCGCTTTCGTTGTTGGAGGAAGGGTTGCGCCTTGCCGAGTTTGATGCGGAAGAAGCGTATGAGTTTTATCTTGAGCTGTTGACAACGCCGATTCTTTTCGAACGCGGACGGACATTTTTGGAGCAGCTTGTGTCGACACGCCCGAAACTCGCTTCGGCCTATTCCGCCCTTGGCGTCCTTTATGAACGGCAAGGACGGCCGTCCAAAGCCATGGATGTTTACCGGGAAGCCGCCGCCATGGGCCATGCGCTTTCCTTCTTCCGGCTGGCGGAGCTGTGCGCCTCGCTTGGCCGCTACGAAGAGGCGAAACAACATTATGAAGCGTGTCTCAAAGCCGATCCGTCGTTCGCCCCCTGCCATTTTCGCTTAGCTGCGCTCTATGAGGCGGAGGGAAACGAAGAGCGGCAGCACGCGCATTTGCTTCAGGCGGTTCGTCTTGCCCCGCTGCGTGTGGATATCGAACAACTCGCAGCGATCATAGAGCCTTCAGCGCTGCTTCAGGCATTGGCCGATGCCCGTCCGCATGCAGGTGAGGCTTGGTATTATGACAGCCTCGGATACGTCTATGAAGCGCTCGGACGCCGCGATCAAGAAAAGACGGCGGTCGAGAAGGCGCTTGCCCTTGCGCCGGATGACCGTGAAGTGCTCCGTCATTGGGCCCGTGTGCTCGGCCGGCAAGGGCGCACGAAAGAGGCGGTCAAGCTGCTTGAACAGCTGATCGCTCGGCATCCTGACGACGAATCGTTGTATCCGGCGTACGTCGCTCTGTTTCCGAAAACGATGCGCGGTTTAGGGAAGCTTCGCCATCGGTTGGAGCGGCTAAAGACAAGCCGCGAGGCGAAAAGCGTTATTTATCGGAACGCGGCCGCCTCTCTCCTTCCGTATTTGGAAGAGGAACGGAACGAAAACGACGAGCCGGTGCGGTGGTGGACAAAAGCGAAAGAATGGATGGGCAGGTTTTCCTTGTTTTCGATCGTCATTGATTTGTATGAGGAGGCGATTCGTCTCAATCCCAGCCATGCGGAAGCCTATGGGCAGCTCGCCCGCCTTTATGCGGCGATCGAGCTGGAGGACGATGCCGTCAAAACGTGGCGCAAAGCGCTTGCCCGCGTTTGGGATCCTTCATTGGCGCGTGAATTCGTCGAACACTTGTTGAAGGCCGATGAGGAGAAAAAGCGCCAAGAGGCCAAGCGGTGGCTTGAGCGGCTAGTGGCTGATGACCCGGACGATATCGAACTGCGCGTGTGGCAGGCGGTCGTTTGGCTTCAAGAAGGGCAGCACGAGAAAGCTGAGCGGCAGCTGCAGGAGATCGTGGCGGAAGAACCGCTCGCCCGTGAGGCGCTCATGTTGCTTGGCGAACAGTATCGGGAAACGGGGCGCGTTCAAGAAGCGGCGTCGCTTTGGGAGCGCTACGCTGATTGGTACCCCGAGGACGAAGAATTTCATATGCACCTGGCGGCTGCTTATGAAGCGGCAGGGTTCATCGATCAGGCGCTCGCGGCAATTGAACGGTGCGTCCACGCGGCTAAAGATGCTCGACTTCGCTATGAACGAGCCCGCTATCTCGCGCTGCTTGGGCGCTTCGATGAGGCGAAGCAAGAGCTTGAGGAGGCGTTAGCGGCCGATGAAAGCGGAGAGCTTGCCATGTTGGCGGCTGACGAACCGGTGTTTCACCCCTTGGGGAGAACGTGATGGATTTTTGCTTTTCTTTTGATGGAAAGTTTGTTATCGTTATGGGAAGAGAAGAACCGTCGGATGAAAAGGAGGTGGACGCATGGAAGCGCCGATCGATTTGCTTGTCTATATGTCGCTTGTCGGCGCGTTATGGATCATCATGAAAGGGCATATGGGCGCGCGTCGAATGGCGGGTTCGCTGTTTTATGAGCCGGCATTGGCTGCGGTTCGCGAGCATGAAGCAGAGGGAGGCGCCAAACGAGCGGTGCTTCCATCGCGCCCGCTGTTTTTGCCGCAGCGGCGGAAAATCCCGATTCGAGAACGAACAAGCCGTGCGGATGAGGATGGAAGGCCCTTTCCTTTATGATGAAACGGCATGATTTTGCAACATGATATAAGGGAGGGCTTTTCATGAAAAAATGGGTATTGGTGCTGCTTGGCGCGGCGTTGCTTCTTTCCGGCTGCAACCGCAACGAACCGATCGACGAACATAGTCAAGGCATTTGGGACCATTATTTTGTCTACCCGATGTCAAAGCTCTTGTTGACGCTTGGCCATTGGTTTGGCGACAACTACGGCATCGCCATTATCGTGCTGACGCTCATCGTCCGGTTTTGCTTGCTGCCGCTCATTTTGAAGCAGTTCCGCGCATCACTCGCCATGCAAAAACTGCGTCCGGAATTGTTGAAGCTGCAAGAAAAGTATAAAAGCAAAGACCCGGAAACGCAGCGCAAGCTCCAGCAAGAAATGATGCAGCTGTATCAAAAGCACGGCGTCAACCCGGCGAGCGGCTGCCTGCCGGTGCTCATTCAAATGCCGATTTTTATGGCGCTCTATTACGCGATTTCGCGGACGCAGGAAATTAAAACGCATTCGTTCTTATGGGTCGAGCTCGGCCATCGCGATCCGTATTTCGTTTTGCCGGTTTTGGCGGCGTTGACGACGTTCATCTCACTCCGCCTGTCGCCATCCATGGCCGAAGAACAAATGCCGCAAATGGCGATGATGTCGTACATCATGCCGGTGATGATCTTTATCGGCGCCAGCTCCGTTCCATCGGCGCTGTCGCTTTATTGGGTCGTCGGCGGCTGCTTCTCGATCATCCAGTCGCTCCTTTTGCGCAGTCAGCTGAAAGCGGCGAAAGCGGCGGAAAACAGCTAGCACACTAGCCAACATCCCCTGTTTGCTTTCCAAACAGAAAAGCAGGCAGGGGATATGTTTGTTTCTCGCCATAGAAAGGTTGGTGAACATCAACGGTTTCCTTGATCGATGAGTGAACGTGGCAAAGCAGCGCCGATGCTACAAGAATGAGGCTAGGAAACGGACGGTTCTTTTCAATCACTGACCTTATCGTGATGCGATGAGAAATCGCTGCAAAGATGATTCGGACAAAAAGCCATGAAGTGAGGGAAGCCCGTTTAGCCGCATGGCCCCGCTCGTTGATGACTTCTGCTTGCCCAGATTTTGCATGCTGGAGTAGAGTAAAAGTATAGCAGCGTCAATGTACAACCTAAACTCGTTTGTTAAACAAATACACGGGAGGGATGTTGATGGAGAGAGCACTTATCATCATCGACTACACGGGTTTCGCATCGTCGTTCACCAGCGGGCGGTGGCGAGTTTTGACCCGGCGGGACACGAATGGGCGCTCCGCCATTTTCGCCATACGTTGGGCGCGGAAATAGTGGAATAATGGAGAAAACATGATAGAATAGACGATGAACGTTCTCTTTTGCTGCGGCGCAGTCATTCGTTGTTGGAGGTTGCAAATTCATGAAAAAATATGCCGACGACAGTCTGATGCTTCATACGGACTTATATCAAATCAATATGGTCGAAACGTATTGGGAAGATCGTATGCATGAGCGCCGCGCCGTGTTTGAGGTGTTTTTCCGCAAGCTGCCGTTTGGCAACGGCTATGCGGTGTTCGCTGGGTTGGAGCGCGTGATTCAGTTTTTGCAACAGTTCCGCTTCTCTGACAGCGACATCGACTATTTGCGCCAAGAACTTGGCTACCGTGATGACTTTTTAGACTATTTGCGGACGCTTCGCTTCACCGGCACGGTCCGTTCGATGCGTGAAGGGGAAGTGGTGTTTGCCAACGAACCGATTATGCGCATTGAGGCGCCGCTCGCCGAGGCGCAGCTCATCGAAACGGCTATTTTAAACATCATCAATTTCCAGACGCTCATCGCCACGAAAGCGTCGCGCATTAAGCATATTCTCGGGGACGAACCGGCTTTGGAGTTCGGCAGCCGGCGGGCGCAGGAGATGGACGCCGCGCTTTGGGGCGCGCGCGCAGCGTATATCGGCGGGATTGAGGCGACATCGAACGTGCGCGCCGGGAAGCTGTTTGGCATTCCGGTCGCCGGAACGCACGCCCATTCGATGATTCAAGCGTATCAGGATGAATACACCGCATTTTTGAAGTATGCACGCCGCCATAAAGATTGTGTCTTTCTTGTCGATACGTATGATACGTTGAAGTCGGGGGTGCCAAACGCCATTCGCGTCGCCAAGGAGTTGGGCGACCAAATCAACTTTATCGGCATCCGCATCGACAGCGGCGACTTGGCCTATTTGTCGAAGGAAGCGCGGAAAATGCTCGATGAAGCTGGATTTCCGAATGCGAAAATTTTTGCCTCAAACGATTTGGACGAAGATACGATTTTAAACTTGAAATCGCAAGGGGCGAAAATCGATGTCTGGGGGATCGGCACAAAGCTCATTACCGCGTACGATCAGCCAGCGCTCGGTGCCGTGTACAAAATGGTGGCGATCGAAAACGAACAGGGAGAAATGGTCGATACGATCAAAATCAGCGGCAATCCGGAAAAAGTGACAACCCCGGGGTTGAAGCGGGTGTACCGCATCGTCAACAAAATCAACCACAAAGCGGAAGGCGACTACATCGCCTTAGAGAGCGAAAACCCGCAGCAAGAAGAACGATTGAAAATGTTTCATCCAGTGTATACATTCATCAGCAAATTCGTCACCAATTTCGAAGCGCGTGATTTGCATGTGACGATTTTTGATAACGGACGGCTTGTGTATACGTCGCCGCCGCTTCCGGACATTCAGGCGTATGCGAAAGAAAGTTTGCGCTTGTTTTGGGAGGAGTACAAACGGACGCTCAATCCCGAGCAATATCCGGTCGATTTGAGCCAGGCGTGCTGGGACAATAAGATGGAAAACATCCGCAAGGTGAAAGAAACGATCGCGCGCATGTCGACGAAAGAGTAACCGGCCGCCGGGCGCGGACAAGTCGAAAGGCGGATCGGCGCTCGCGCGACAGGCGGCGATTGGATGGTGAACCCACCAGGCGTCTCGCTGCACCTCGTTCTCGGCTTGTGGAGCGGCGGATGCGGTGGCAAAGGAAAACGTGTCCCGCGGCGAGGCGAGGCACGTTTTCGTTCATGATGAGGAATGTTTGCTTGCCAGCTGTTTGTCGAGTTCATCGACAAGAGCAGTAAAGTGGCGCAAGACGCGCTCGATCGGTTCGGGGCTTGTCATATCCACTCCGGCCCGCTTGAGCAGACGGATCGGGTCATCGGATGCGCCGGCGCGCAAAAATTGTTTGTACCGCTTTACCGCTTCGCCGCTTTGATCGGTTTTGATATCGCTCACAATGGCGTGCGAGGCCGCGAGCGAAGTGGCATATTTGTATACATAAAAGGCGTCATAAAAATGCGGAATGCGCAGCCAGCCGCGCGCGGCGCCGGGATCGGCAGCGTACGCCGGGCCGTAATACGTTTTGAGCAGGCCAAGCCAAAGATCGTTCAATTCGTCCGCTGTGAGACTGCCGCCTTGGCGCACCTTGTCGTGAATCATTCGCTCAAATTCGGAATACATCACTTGCGTGTACAATGTGCCGCGAATTTGCTCGATTTGTTCGATGAGCAGGCGGAGTTTTTCTTCTTTTGTTTTCGCCTGTTTGTACAAATAATCGAGCATGAGCCATTCGTTCGCCGTTGATGCCACTTCCGCGGTGAAAATCGAATGGCCGGAATAATGGTACGGCTGCGCCTCGTTCGTGTACACGGAATGCATGGCGTGTCCAAGTTCGTGGGCCATCGTCAACACGCTGTCAAGCGAACCGTTGTAATTGAGCAAGATGAACGGATGGGTGTCATACGCTCCGGTGTTATAGCCGCCCGTATGTTTTTTCGGGCGCGGGTAGACGTCCAACCATCGTTCTTGAAACGCACGGTGCACGTGGCGAATATAGTCGGCGCCGAGCGGCTTGAGCCCTTCCATAATGAGCGTCTTGGCCGTTTCAACAGGAATCGGCTTCATTGTTTCACTGACAAGCGGTACGTACAAGTCATAGCTATGGACGCGGTCCAGCCCGAGCGCGCGCCGCCGCAGTTCGACATAGCGGTGAAGCGCCGGCAAGTGGCGGCGGGTGGCGGCGATCAAGTGATCAAACACTTCCTTCGGTACGTCATCGGCGGCAAGGGCGGCGGCGAAGCCGGACGGATAGCGGCGAACGTTCGCATACAATTCATCCGCTTTGACCGAGGCATACAGCGTCGCGGCTGCGGTTTGTTCCAGGGCTTCATAGCTTTTGGCTTTGGCTTCAAACGCCGCTTTTCGATAGCGGCGGTCCGAGTGTTCAAGCATGGCGGCGTATTGATCGTCGGTCAATGTCACCGTTTTTCCGTTCGGCATCTTGACAGACGGCGGCTCATAATCGCCGCGGGCGGCGTGGTCATAAATGTTCTCCGCTTCGCCGAGCGCCGGCGATAGTTTCGCGAGCAGCTGTTCTTCGCGTTTCGTGAGCGTATGCGGTTTTTGTTCGCGCAACTCATGGAAGTAATAGCGGTACGCCTTCAGCGGCTCGCTTGTTTGCAGCTTTCTGAGCGTTCGCTCCGGGAGGGCGAGCAGCTCTGGCTCGATAAACGCTGTTTTCGCCGCATAGTGGGCGGCGAGCGCTTCCACTTTTGCCCCGAGCCGCGCGGCCGTCTTGTCTTCGATGTTCAAGTCGCGTTTTAAATGGGCGTAAAGCGACAGTTTTTCGAGCTTGCGGGCCGTTTGTTCGTTGAGGGCGAACAGTTGGGCGATTGTCTTGGCATCGTCAAGCTTCCCTTCAAACGCCGCCAGTTTCGGCAAGGCGTTTTGCACCGCCTGATAGTCGCGCATCCACTCGTGCTCGGATGGGTAAATGTCAGCTACATTCCATTCGTATGCGGTTTCGGCGGCCGATGTCGGCCATGGGGAGGTCAAAAGAAGCCCGGCGGCGAGCCCAAGGAGCCAGCGCTTCATATTATCACGTCCTTTGCCTGTTTTCCTCTTGTTGGTAGTATGCGCAAGCAGAACGATTTTAGCCAAAAAAAGAAAGGGAGACGATCCATGGAACGAATCCGTTTAGCAGACGATTTGACTTTTTCTCGCCTGATTCACGGCTGTTGGCGGCTCGCCGGCTGGGGCTATTCGGCCGAGCAGCTGCTCGGGCTCATCGAATTTTGCCTTGAGCGAGGCATTACCACGTTTGACCATGCTGATATTTACGGCAACTACACGTGCGAATCGCGCTTTGGCGAGGCGTTGGCGTTACAGCCAAGCTTGCGCGGCCAGATTGAGATCGTGACGAAATGTGGCATTAAGTTGCCATCGAAGTACGGAATGAAGTCGTACGATACAAGCAAAGATCATATCATCGCTTCGGTCGAGCAGTCGTTGCGGAATTTCCGCACCGATTATATCGATGTGCTGCTGATCCACCGCCCCGATCCATTCATGAACCCCGAAGAGGTGGCCGAGGCGTTTTTGCGGCTGAAACAGGATGGAAAGGTGCGCCATTTCGGCGTCTCGAACTTTAAACGTTCGCAGTGGGAAATGTTGCAGTCGTATTTGCCGTTTCCTCTCGTGACCAACCAAATCGAAGCATCGGCGTACCGGCTCGAAAATTTTGCAGACGGCACAGTGGATCTTTGTCTGGAAAAGCGGGTTCCGCCGATGGTGTGGTCGCCGCTCGCTGGTGGAGCGATTTTTTCCGCTGACGATGACCGGGCGGTGCGTCTGCGCGGGACGCTTGAACAAGTGCGGGGCGAAGCGGGCGCTGCGACGATCGATGAAGTGCTGTATGCGTGGCTTCTCGTTCATCCAGCGCGGATGATGCCGATTGTCGGATCGGGAAAACGAGAACGCATCGAGCGGGCGGTGCGGGCGCTGTCTTTGCCGCTTTCCCGCGAGCAATGGTTCGCCATTTGGCAAAGCTCCATGGGGCATGAGGTGCCATAAGGGGAGAAGCCGATGAAAGTCATTATTGCGGAAAAACCGGACCAAGGGGCGACGCTCGCCTCGATTTTTCAGACGAAAAAACGGCAAGGCTATATCGAAATTTTGCCGAATGACTTGTTTCCGGATGGGGCGTATATGACATGGGCGATCGGGCATTTGTTCCAGCTCGCCCCGCCCGAGCGGTACCGCCCGGAGTGGAAACGGTGGACGCTCAACACGTTGCCGATCGTCCCGGAACGGTTCGAGTATGAGATCGAAAAAGCGAAGGCGAAACAGTTTCAAGTGATTAAGGAGTTGCTGCGGAAGCCGGAAGTGACGGAAATCATCCATGCGGGAGACGCCGGGCGCGAGGGGGAGCTCATTGTGCGCAACGTGATCCGCCTGAGCGGCGTTAACAAGCCGATCAGGCGGCTTTGGCTGTCATCGTTGACCCCAAAGGCCATTGCCGAAGGATTTCGCCGCCTGCTCGATGAGCAGACGACGCGTCCGCTCTATGAAGAAGCGTATGCCCGCGCCTGCGCGGATTGGCTCGTCGGCATGAACGCTTCGCGCGTGTACAGCCTGTTGCTGAAAGAGCGCGGGATGAACGATGTGTTCTCCGTCGGGCGCGTGCAGACGCCGACCTTGGCTCTTATTGTCCGGCGCGAGCGGGAAATTGAGCAGTTCCGCCCTGAGCCGTTTTGGGAAGTCGTCGCTTCGTTTGTCATCGGCGATAAGCGCTATGAAGGAAAATGGACGGATGAAAACGGTCAAACGCGTCTCAAGGACGAGGAGATGGCGAAACAAATCGCGGCCTTTTGCCAAGGAAAACGAGCGGAAGTCGCCGACGTCCGCACCGAGCGGAAAACGTATCAGCCGCCGCTGTTGTTCAACTTGTCGACGCTGCAGGCGACAGCGAACAAGCTGTACCGCTTCTCGCCGAAAAAAACGCTCGATGTGCTGCAATCGCTCTACCAAAAAGGAATCGTTTCGTACCCGCGTTCTGATTCGATGCATGTGACTAGGGGAGAGGCGGAAACGTTCCCGGCCATTTTGCAAAAGCTGTCGTCGTTTCCGGCGTACGCTTCGTATTTTCCGCTGCCGCGGCCGTCGATTTTACAGAATAAACGTTATGTAAACGAGAAAAAAGTGACCGACCACTACGCGATCATCCCGACGGAACAGGTCGTTGACCTGGAGAAGCTGTCGGCCGACGAGCGAAAAGTGTACGATTTAGTCGTCCGCCGCTTGATCGCCGCCCACCACCAAGCGGCGGTCATGGATTATACGACCGTCACGACGTTGGTTGACGGTCGGGCTCGCTTCGTTTCGAAAGGAAGGCAAGTCGTTGAGGAGGGGTGGCGCACCGTCATCCGTCCGCATGAGGAGGAGAAAGATGCGGTGCTGCCCCCGCTCGAGCGGGGCGAAGCGGGGGAGGCGGCCGCTGTCAAGGTGAAAGAAGGGAAAACCGAGCCGCCGAAACGGTATACGGAAGGCGAACTCATCACCTTGATGAAAACGGCGGGAACATTTTTGGACGACGAGGAGCTGGAAAAAGTGCTCGCCAAAACGGAAGGGCTCGGCACGGAAGCGACAAGGGCGGCGATCATTACGATGCTGAAGGAACGAAAATACATTGAAGTAAAAAATAACCTCGTCCATCCGACGGAAAAGGCGAAAGTATTGATCGAGGCGCTTGGCGGCACGATTCTCGCCTCGCCGGAAATGACAGCGAAATGGGAGCAGCGCCTAAGCGAAATCGGTGAAGGAGCGGCCTCGCCCGCCGCGTTTATGGAACAGGTGAAAAAGCTGGCGCAAAAAGTGGTCGCTGACGCCATCGCCGCCGCCCCAGCTTGGAATTTCAACGGGGTCGACACCGCCTCGATCCAGCGGACGAGAACGAAAAAAACGATCGGTGAGAAGCTCGGGCCGTGCCCGCTTTGCGGAGGGACCGTCATCGACAAAGGAACGTTGTACGGCTGCGACCAGTACGCGAAAACAAAATGCTCGTTTACGATCTCCAAACGCATTCTCGGCAAATCGATTTCGGCGGCCAATGTGAAAAAGCTGCTGGCAAAAGGAAAAACCAATGTCATTAAAGGATTCAAAAAAGGCGGAAAAACGTTTGACGCTGTCCTTGTGTGGGATGAAAACGAGAAGAAATTGTCGTTTCAGTTTCCGAAGCGGTAATGAAGGCAACAGAGGAAGTAGGGGGCGGGGCGCTTGGCCCAAGGGCGGACCGATGGCGTCCCGCCTTTTTTGCGGGTTACTCCGTTTGCGGCTCTTGAATCCGTTCCATCAGCCGCTCCGGCTCGCTTGGCGCGGCAAAACCGAACCGCTCATACAATCCGTGCGCGTCTTTGGTCGCGAGCATCACCTTGCGGACCGCGGCGACATCGGGATGGGCGAGCACGCATGACAACAGCCATTTCCCGAGCCCATGCCCGCGGTATGCTTCATCGATGAACACGTCGCAGAGATAGGCGAATGTCGCCCCATCGGTGATGACGCGCGCCATGCCGATTTGTGCCTCTTCATGAAAAAGAGAAAAGCAAAGCGAATGGTCGAGCGATTTGACGATCGTTTCCCGGCTGCGCTCATTCGCCCAATACGAGCGAGCGAGAAAGCCGTATACGCGCTCAAGCTGCACGCGACGGCGGTCCGTTGTCACGGTAAACGGTCCGTTTTGGTAGTCGATGATCGTCCACATGATCCGGCCTCCTTTTTCATAAATGATACACCGAATCGGATCAGATGGAAACGATTTTGTTTTTAAACAATAATAATATTATGTAAACTAAAATCCCGGCCGTCTCCCTGAAGGCTAGTCAATGGTCGGGCGGCCGGCGGCAAGCGGCGATGCGAGCTGGGCGGTCGGGATAGTCGGTAAAGATCCCGTCCACGCCCATGGCGCATAGGCGCGCCAGATCGTGCGGCGCATTGACGGTATAGACATGGACGATGAGCCCGCGGCGATGGGCGGCGCGCACTCGCTCTTTGGTGACGGCCGAAAGCGGCAAGCCGATGCCATCGGCGTAGGAGGCGATTTGTCTCAGCCGTTGATCGTTCCAATGTTGCGCCTCCCTTCCGTCGATCAATTGGATGAGCGGAATGCCGCGCGGAATGAGCCGGCGCAGCGCCTCAAGGCTTTTTCGGGAAAACGATTGAAACATGACGCGGTCGGGGCGCAACATGTGATGGCTTTGCAGCAGGTGCGCGACGGCCTTTTCGATGCCGGGCTGTTTCGTTTCGATGTACAACGGGGCTTCCACACGCTCCGCTTTCAACAGCTGAATGACCTCATCAAGCGTCGGGACGCGCTCGCCGGCAAAGCGCGGAGCAAACCACGCCCCAGCATCCAACTTTTTGAGCTCACGAATTGAAAAATCGCTGACCTGCCATGGCGATCGGCGCGGATAGACTGTTTCGGCATTTGTCGTCCGGACGAGTGTGGCATCATGCAAAGCAACGAGCTTCCCGCCTCGGGTTGCCCGCACATCGACTTCGATATAGTCCGCCTGCATGCGGGCGGCGAGGCGGTAGGACGTGAGCGTATGCTCCGGCGCGTGTCCGGATGCGCCGCGGTGAGCGATGATGATCGGTTTCGGGGCGACGGACGGCTGTGCAGCGGTTGATGCGGCGAGGCCGAGCGGCAGGCACAATAACAACAACACATGAAGCCATTGGCGGAGGGCGGCGGTTCGGCGCAACGTCGTTCCCCCCTTTCTGTTTTGCATCATAATGCCCGGATGCGGCAGTTGTAAAGAGTTGGTTAAAACGTGCGGAAAATGCATCTGTATTTTGCCGCATGCAGCAAAATGATATTCGTTTTTTGCGCATAAAGAGCCGATTGGTGCTCCATACTATAAATGGCAATCAACGTTGGGCTATAGCCAAGCGGTAAGGCAACGGACTTTGACTCCGTGATGCGCTGGTTCGAATCCAGCTAGCCCAGCTGAATGGCCGGACGGGGCGGCATTCGCCACGTAGCCGGCAGGCAGAAACGGCTTCCGCCATGTCGTGCGGGGCCGTTTTTTCGTTCGCCGGACAGCGGGAACGAGCAAATACTTTCAACGTCCGGTTGTCTAGCAAGACTCCACATCCGATTTTCGAATATAAACAGCGCCGCAAAAAAAGGCGTAGTCGGCAGGACTTTGGCGAATGGCGGCGAATGCAAAAAGGGAAAGGGGAGAGCGACAATGAAAACAGCCGATTTATGCGATCAATTTTTAGACGAGTTGCAAGTATGCGAGTTGCCGTTCCAATCATATGGCGGAAAACAGATGTTTTCCGGGCCGATTGCGACGGTCGACGTGTTTGAGGACAACGTTCTTGTCCGGGAAGCGCTCGAGACCGTTCCAGCGGGGACGGTGCTTGTCATTGACGGAAAAGGGTCGCGCCGCGCCGCGCTATTAGGCGACCGGCTGGCGCAAATCGCTTGCGAGAGGGGGCTTGCTGGCGTCATCATCCACGGCTGCATCCGCGATTCAGCGGAAATTGGCGCCATGCCGATTGGAGTAATGGCGATCGGCACATGTCCCGTGAAAAGCAAAAAAGAAGGAAAAGGCGCCCGCGACGTTGTGCTCGAGTTTGGCGGCGTGCGCTGGGAGCCGGGCGCATACGTGTACGCCGATGCGGACGGCGTTGTCGTCGCGCGCGAAGATTTGTCAGTCAAAAATGGTTGACGGACGCCCCTAGGTTGTACTACGATGAAAACGGATGCTTGTTCCATGACAGTGTAGATATGGCGAAGAACAAACAAGGTGCCTAAGCCTGCTTAGGGGCTTGGGTGAAAAGGGAAGCCCGGTGAAAATCCGGCACGGTGCCCGCCACTGTGATGGGGAGCTTTGCGGCAGCAAGTCACTGAAGGATGCTTCGGGAAGACGCCGCCAAGCGATGATCCTAAGTCAGGAGACCTGCCTTGTTTGGATCGGACGGATGCCTACGGGACTATAGGCAGACGTGCGGGAGAATGATGGCTGCATAAGGCCTGTTTGGGTCGTTTATGACTTTTGTATACATTTTTCTGCACCTCTGCTGTAGAGGTGCTTTTTCTTTTGCCTGAAACCTGCCCGTCTGTCTGCATCTGAATTCTATCATTCTAGCCAAAAGGGGGGATTCGATGGCGACGTGGGACTTAACAGGGATGAAGCACCATGTGTTCATTTGCAACGGGGGGACGTGCCTCCGTCATGGCGGGGATGACGTCACATTGGCGGTCCGTGAAGAGATCACCCGCCTCGGGCTGGATGACCTCGTTCATACGACACGAACGCGCTGCAACGGCCGCTGCCAGGACGCGTGCGTGATGATCGTCTACCCGGACGGCATCTGGTACCGGCAGATGACGCCGGAGAAGGCAAAAGAGGTCATCCATCGCCATTTGCAAAGCGGCGAGCTGCTTCGTACATGGGCGACGTATGAATATTGTGAAGACGGGTTGGCCCGTCTTGACGGGACGGAGTCGGTTATTGGCATTCAAAAGAGGAGGATGTAATGATGGAATGGGCGAGTTATGCAATGTTAGCGATATTTCTCGGCATGCGTCATGGGATGGACAGCGACCATGTTGCGGCCATTGCGGATATGGTCGGAAGCGAGTCGCGGCGAAGACAGCAGTTGGCACTCGGAATCATGTACGCTATTGGACACGGAGCGATCGTGTTTGTCATGGGGATGGCGGCACTCGTAGTTGGTGCTCGGCTTCCCGAGTCGTCAGCCGCCGCCATTGAGCTCTTAGTTGGTGGTACGCTTGTGCTGCTTGGCGGGATGATGCTTTTTTCTCTTTTTCGGCGGGGTGAGGTGAAAAGCCGGTTTCAGCTCCTTTATGAGTTCGGCTATACGGTTACTCGATGGTTGCGGGGAGGGAGAGAAAGGGGCAGTTGCCGTCCTTTTTCGCATGTTGGTTGGGCTGGCGCCTTGATCATCGGCATCATTCATGGCATTGGCGTCGAAAGCCCGACCCAGCTAGCCATTATCACCCGCGCAGCCGGAAAAGTGCATGTGAGCGCCGCTGCCCTTCAGCTTGGGCTGTTTGTCGCCGGCCTGCTCATGGCGACGATGGCCACAGCGGCTGGATTATCATGGGGATTTTGGAAAGCAAAACAACGGGAACGGCTGTTTTATGTCCTTGGTGCGGTCACAGGGATTTACAGCATATGGTTAGGGATGTCGATGATAATCGAGATATGGAGAGGGGGGCTGTAAAGTGAGCGGCAAACTGCTCATTGTCGGCTTCGGCCCAGGCAGTGTTGACCATATGACGAAGCGGGCCCGCGAAGCGATTGAAGAAAGCGACGTCATCATCGGCTATAAAACGTACATCGAACTGGTGCGCGACTTGATTGTTGGCAAGGAAATCATCAGCACCGGCATGACCGAAGAGGTGAGCCGCGCCCAAGCGGCGGTGAAATGGGCGGAGCGCGGCAAAACGGTCGCCGTCATTTCCAGCGGTGACGCCGGGCTGTACGGCATGGCGGGACTTGTCTACGAAGTGCTGATTGAAAAAGGCTGGACGAAAGACGATCCGATTCAAGTGGAAGTCATCCCGGGCATTTCCGCCATTCACTCGTGCGCCGCTTTGCTTGGGGCGCCGATTATGCACGATGCATGCACGATCAGCTTGAGCGACCATTTGACGCCGTGGGAGCTGATTGAAAAGCGGCTCGAAGCCGCGGCGGCGGCCGATTTTGTCATCGCGCTTTACAACCCGAAAAGCGGGCGGCGCACTAGGCAGATTGTGGAAGCGCAGCGCATCCTGCTCCGCCACCGGGCGCCGACGACACCAGTCGGACTAGTGAAAAGCGCGTACCGTGAGCGGCAGCAGATCGTCCTCACCGACTTGGCGCATATGCTTGACCATGAAATCGGCATGTTGACGACGGTCATTATCGGCAATTCGACGACATTCGTTCACGATGGGCTCATGATCACGCCGCGCGGCTACCAGCGCAAGTATCAACTAACCGCGGCCGTCCAGCCGCTCAAGCCGCATGAGCGGCTGCGCAAAGAAGCGGAGCCGTGGGCGCTTGACCAGACGAGACCGCTGAAAGATGAGGACGAAGGAAGCACGGAGGCGCCGAGGGCATCAGCGTCGTCCAAGGAGGCTGTCCTCGCCGGGGGCAGTCAGGAGGATCGTGCTTTCACCACCTGGGCCACCGCGGTTCGCCCCTCGGTTGTTGCCACGGTCGCGAAGGAGGCCGAGCCAACGCCGCCGGCTTCCGTTTTTTCGAATTTTTCCACATCGCTCGCCAACACAGCAGAACGGCAGCCGGCCGCCGCGTCAAAACGGGTGAAAGAAACAGCCGAAGACGCGCTCGCCGCTTTAGAGAGACGGAAAACAAGACAGACAGCCCCCGTGCTGTTCGAAGCCGCCGTGAGTCCGGGCGTGGCCAATAAACAGTTCACTCCGGAACAGCTCATGGTGCTCGCGGAAGTGGTAGGGCCGGATGGAAAAATGACCTACACACCCGATCATTATATGAAAATCGAACGGGTGACGGAAGATCCGGATGGACTGATCGCCCGGCTCGAGGCCGCCGGACTGATGGTCATGCCGATCGGTGATGTGCTGACGGTGAAGGCATGTGATTTTTGCGACGGGGAGAAAAAAGACGCCATTCCGTACGCGGAGGAATTGGCGCGGCGATTGGGCGGCATGGCGTTGCCGAAAGAGTTGAAGCTCGGCATCAACGGCTGCGGGATGGCGTGCTATGGCGCGGTGCGCGAAGACATCGGGCTTGTGTATCGGAAAGGGAAATTTGATTTGTTTTTGGGTGGAAAAACGGTCGGCCGCAACGCCCATCCCGGCCAGCTCGTTGCGGAAGGCATTCCTCCGGAGGAGATGGTGGCGGTTGTGACGGACATCATTGAGCAGTACAAAGAACACGCCCATCCGAATGAACGATTTCATAAATTTTTTGCCCGTGTGAAACAAATCGGCCGCTTTTCGCACGAAGAGGCCAAGACGGCGACGATGATCGAAACGCCGGCATGCGGCGAGTAACCGTCAGATTGAGCGACACGAAAGAGAGGAGAACGAACATGAGAGCTATTTTGTTTGTCGGCCATGGAAGCCGCGACCCGGAAGGGAACGAGCAAGTGGTGCAGTTTGTTGAGCGGCTGCGGCCGCGCCTTGCCGCTTCCTTTCATGTCGAAACGTGCTTCCTTGAATTTGGCCGTCCGTCGATCGGCGAAGGAATCGAACGTTGCGCCGAAGCCGGGGCAACGGAAGTGGCGGTTCTTCCGCTCATTTTATTGCCGGCTGGTCATTCGAAGCTGCATATCCCGGCGGAAATCGACGAGGCGAAAGCACGCTACCCGCATATGGTGTTCCGCTACGGCCGCCCCATCGGCGTTCATGAGCAGACGTTTGTGATTTTGCGCGAACGATTGCAAGAAATCGGCGAACGGCCGGAGCAGCCGGACGACGGAACGGCGGTCATTTTGCTCGGCCGCGGCGGAAGTGACCCGGATGCAAACAGCGATTTGTATAAAATCGCGCGCTTGTTTTGGGAACAGACCGATTATGCGCTCATTGAGCCGGCGTTTATGGGCGTGACCACCCCGTCGCTCGATGATGCCGTCCGCCGCTGTTTGGCTCTTGGAGCGAAACGGATCGTCATCTTGCCGTATTTTTTGTTCACCGGCGTGCTCATCAAGCGGCTCGAGCGGCAAGTGGCGCAGTACCAAGCTGAGCACTCGCATATCTCATTTGCGCTTGCCGGCTATTTCGGCTTTCATCCGAAGCTGGAGGCGATCGTGCTTGACCGCCTCAACGAGGTGCTCGGCCAAGCGGTGGCGATGAATTGCGATGTCTGCCAATATCGGCTGCACGCCGCCCACCATCATCACCACCATCACCATCATTAAAGGAGGAAAGCGTCGATGATTTTGATGTTAGCCGGAACAAGCGATGCCCGCGAATTGGCGGTGATGATTCGGCATGCTGGCTATGATGTCGTTGCGACGGTCGTCACCGACCACGCGGCCGAACAGCTCCGGTCGGCTGGCATTCGCGCCCATGTCGGCCGCTTGGATGCGTCCCAGCTTGCCGAGCTGGCCCAAGCTGAGGGGGCCAAAGCGATCGTGGATGCGAGCCATCCGTTTGCCGAAGAAGCGTCGAAAAACGCCATGCAAGCGGCGGCCGCTGCCGGATTGCCGTACATCCGCTACGAACGGCAGGCGTCCTCGTTTTCATCCGAGAAGGTGACATTTGTCGACAGCTATGAAGAAGCGGCTGACTTGGCGGCGGAAAAAGGCGGCGTCGTGATGTTGACGACCGGCAGCAAAACGCTCGACATTTTTGCCGCGAGGCTCATCGGGCGGCCGAACGTCAAGGTGATCGCGCGGATGCTGCCGCGAAAAGACAATCTCGACAAATGCGAGCGGCTCGGGTTTTCCCAAGAGCAGATCGTCATGATGCAAGGGCCGTTTACAAAAGAGCTCGATCGGGCGCTCTACCGCCATTTCGGTGTCACGGTCGTCGTCACGAAAGAAAGCGGCAAAGTCGGGTTTGTCGATGAGAAAATCGCCGCCGCGGAGGAGCTCGGCATCGAGGTCATCGTCATCCGCCGTCCGCGGTTGCCATACGGCATCGTACACCACGATTTTGCCGGCGTGCTCGAGGCGTTGAAGCAGCACGCGCCGCTTCCAACCGTGTGAAGAAAGGGCTTCTAGCGGCCGCTCATGCAAGCGATCATAAGGAAGAAAGGAGAAAATTGGAATGGAATTCCATACCACATTTCGTCCGGCGACGGTGCAGCCGGAACAAATTGAAGCGCGCAGCTTTCAAATCATTGACGAAGAGATCGGCGAGCATTCGTTTACGGAAGAACAATACCGAATCGTTCAGCGCGTCATCCATGCCTCAGCTGATTTTGAGCTGGGAAAAAGCCTCCTTTTCCATCCGGATGCCATTCGTTCAGGCATTGACGCCATTCGCCAAGGCAAGCCCGTCGTCGCCGATGTGCAGATGGTGCAAGCTGGCGTCAATCAAGCGCGCCTTGCGAAATTCGGGAGTTCGGTGCGCGTGTATATTTCCGATGAAGACGTCATCGCCGAAGCGAAGCGGCTCAATACGACAAGGGCGATCATCGCCATGCGCAAAGCGGTGAAAGAAGCGGAAGGCGGCATTTTTGCCATCGGCAACGCGCCGACCGCGCTGTTGGAGCTCATTCGCCTCATCAAAGAAGGAGAGGCGCGGCCCGGATTGGTAATCGGCTTGCCGGTCGGATTCGTTTCGGCGGCGGAATCGAAAGAAGAATTGGCGAAGCTCGATGTGCCGTTTATCACCAACCGCGGCCGCAAAGGAGGAAGCACGGTGACCGTCGCCGCCTTGAACGCTTTATCGCTGCTGGCCGAGCGAGCGTGACGCACGATGGAAACAAAAAAAACACTGCGTGAAGGGTATACGACCGGATCGTGCGCAACAGCCGCCACGAAGGCCGCGCTCAAGGCGCTTATCACGGGCGAGGCCCAGACGGAGGCGACGATCCGTCTGCCGATCGGGCGGGTGGTGACCTTTTCGCTTGCCTCTTGTTCGTTCAATGGTGAAACGGCGACGGCGGCCGTTGTGAAAGACGGCGGCGATGATCCGGATGCGACGCATGGCGCGCTCATCGTTTCCACTGTTTCGTGGACTTCGTCGCCGGGCGTTCATATCGATGGCGGTGAAGGGGTCGGGCGCGTCACCAAACCCGGCTTGCCGGTGCCGGTCGGGGAAGCGGCGATCAATCCCGTGCCGCGCAAAATGATTCATGAAGCCGTCAACGAAGTGCTCAAGCAACACGGCATCGACCGCGGGGTGAACGTTGTCATTTCCGTGCCGGGCGGCGAAGAGATTGCGAAAAAAACGTTGAATGCTCGTCTTGGGATCATCGGCGGCATTTCGATTTTAGGGACGCGCGGCATCGTCGTTCCGTTTTCCACTGCCGCTTATCGGGCGAGCATCGTGCAGGCGCTTCAAGTGGCGAAAGCGAACGGCTGTCGCCATGTCGTCATTACGACCGGGGGGCGGAGCGAGAAATACGCCATGCAAGAATATCCCCATTTGCCGGAAGAAGCGTTTATTGAAATGGGCGACTTTGTCGGGTTTACGCTCAAACAATGCAAACGTCTTGGCATTAGGACGGTGTCGATGGTTGGGATGATGGGAAAATTTTCGAAAGTCGCCCAAGGGGTGATGATGGTGCACTCGAAAAGTGCTCCGGTTGACTTCGGTTTTTTGGCAGCGCTCGCTCGACAAGCCGGGGCTTCCGAGGAGCTGGTTGACGCCGTGCGAGGGGCGAATACGGCGGCGCAAGTCGGCGACATGATGCAAGAAGCCGGTTGCACGAAGTTTTTCGAGTTGTTGTGCGCGGCGTGCTGCCAGGCGGCGCTCAACGAAGTCGGAGGTGGTCTGACGGTGGCTGCGTCCATTTACACGATGAACGGACAACGATTAGGAAAGGCGGTGCTGTTGGATGGCGACGATGAAGTTGATCGGAGTGGGAGCTGACGGGCCAGCGAGCCTTCCCGATCTATATCAGCGCTGGATCATGGAAAGCGAGCTGCTCGTCGGTGGCGAACGGCAGCTGGCGATGTTTCCGGCATATCAAGGAGAAACGATCGTGATTCGCAGCGGGCTGAGCGAGCTCGTCGAGCGACTCCGTCATGAGACGCGCCGGACGGTTGTGTTGGCTTCCGGTGATCCGCTCTTTTATGGAATCGGCAGCTATTTGGCCGGCAAATTGCCGATCGACGTGTATCCGGCCGTCAGCTCGGTGCAATGGGCGTTTGCCAAAATGGGGGAATCATGGCAGGATGCCGCGTTCATCAGTGTGCACGGCCGGCCGTTGACTGGACTCGCCCAACGCATTGATGGACAGCGCAAAGTGGCCATTTTAACCGATGAGACCAATTCGCCGGCTGTGATCGCCCGCTACTTGCTTGAATACGGCATGACGGAGTATGAGGCGTTTGTCGGCGAGGAGCTCGGCGGACCGAATGAGCGTTGCCGGTTTTTCAAGCTAGAAGAAATGGTGGAAGCCGAGTTTCTTCCATTAAATATAGTCGTGCTGCGGAGGACGGCGCCCAGTCCTTCTTGGCCGCTCGGCATTGAGGATGACGAGTTTTTTCAGCGCAAACCAGACAAAGGGTTGATTACGAAAAAAGAAGTGCGCGTGCTCAGCTTGAGTGCTTTGCGCTTGCGCCCGGACAGCGTCGTCTGGGATATCGGCACGTGCACCGGTTCGGTGGCCATTGAAGCGGCGAAAATCGCCCGCGACGGGGCAGTGTTTGCGATTGAAAAAAATGAACACGATGTGGAGATTTGCTGGCAAAACTTGCGCAAATTCCGCGTTGACATCACGCTTGTGCACGGCAAGGCCCCTGATCGGCTTGATGAGTTTGCTGACCCGGATGCCATCTTTATCGGCGGCACGTCAGGCGCGATGGCGCCGCTGTTGGACGTCTGTGCGAAACGGTTGAAGAAAAACGGGCGCATCGTGATCAACGCGGCGACGGTTGAGACGCTTGCCGAAGCGGGCCGCGAGCTGCGCAGCCGTGGGTTTCATGTTGACATCACGCTCGCGCAAGTGTCGCGAAGCAAGCCGATTTTAGAGTTGACGCGTTTTGAGGCGCTCAATCCGGTGTATATCATAACAGCCAAGCGGGAGGGAGACGAATGACCGGCACGTTGTACGGCGTTGGCGTCGGCCCGGGCGATCCTGAGCTCATGACGGTGAAGGCGTATCGCCGCCTGAAAGAAGCGGACGTCATCGCGTATCCGAAAAAGGGACGGCAAAGCAAAAGTTATGCGGAACAAATCATTGATGCGTATTTTGCCCCAGAGGAAAAACGGCGTCTCGGCTTGCATTTTCCAATGACAAAAGACTCAGCAGTGCTTGAGCCGAAGTGGAACGAGGCGGCGGACGCCATCTGGTCGGAACTGGCGGCCGGACGCGATGTGGCGTTTGTGACCGAAGGCGATCCGCTGCTGTACAGCACGTTCATCCATTTGATGCGCGTGATGGAACAGCGTTATCCAGAAGCGCCGATTGAAGTCATCCCAGGGGTCAGTTCGGCGAACGCTGCCGCCGCTCGGCTGCGTCTGCCGTTGGCGGATGGGGATGAAACCGTGGCGATCGTGCCGGCGCGCGATGATTATGAGGCGATGAAAGCCGCCCTTCTTCGACACGATTGCGTCGTTTTTTTTAAGGTGGCGAAAGTGATCGATCTCCTGATCGACTTGCTGCGCGAGCTCGATTTGCTTCAGCGCGCCGCCGTCATCACGAAGGTGACGTCCGGCGAGGAAGTGGTGTGGAACGTTGAGGAATTGGACGGCGCGTCGCTGGAATATTTGACATTGATGGTGGTGAGAAAGTGAAGCTGTATATCGTAGGGGCGGGGCCGGGAGCGCCGGACTTGATCACCGTCCGCGGCGCCGAGCTTTTGGCTGCGGCGGATGCCATTTTTTACACCGATTCGTTGGTGAGCGAGGAATTGATTGAACGCTACCGGAAGCCGGATGCTGACGTTTTTCATACCGCCGGCATGCATTTAGAAGAAATGGTCGCGGCGATGGTGGAACAAGCGAAACAAGGCCGGCTTGTCGTGCGTGTTCATACCGGTGATCCATCGATTTACGGGGCAACGCTTGAGCAAATCGCTTTGTTGAAAGAAGAAGGAATGGAAGTGGAAATCGTCCCCGGCGTCAGTTCGGCGTTTGCCGCCGCGGCAGCTGTGCAGTCGGAGCTCACCGTCCCGGAATTGACGCAAACCGTCATTTTCACCCGCGCTGAGGGGCGGACGCCGATGCCGCCGCGCGAGAAATTGCAAGAACTGGCCAAACATCATTGCACCCTTGTCCTCTTTTTAAGCGCAACGTTGGCAAAAAAAGTAAGAGCGGCGCTCCTTGAAGCGGGCTGGAGCGGTGAGACGCCCGTCGTGATCGTCTATAAGGCGACGTGGCCGGATGAGATGGTGATTCGCTCTACCGTTGCCGCCATGGCTGACGATATGCGGCGCCATGGCGTGACGAAACACGCGATCATGTTGGCCGGTTGGGCGCTCGATCCTCATGTTCATGAGCGCGGTTACCGTTCGAAGCTATACGACCGCACGTTTACGCATGGATACCGGAAGGGGGAGAAGTAAGGTGGGCACTGTTGCCGCCAACAACGAAAGAAACGGCGCCTATGCCGTCGTGGCCATTACAAAACACGGGGTTGAGATCGCCCGACGTCTTGGCGGTGCTCTTGCGGGAGCGGACGTTTATTATACGGATAAATTCGCCCGCGGCGATGAAGCCAAGTATGGGATCCGCCTGTTTTCCGGCAACGTTAAGACGCTGCTGCCGGAACTGTTCGCCCGCTACGACGGCCTTATTTGCATCATTTCGCTTGGCGCCGTCGTGCGGATGATCGCCCCGCTCTTAAAAGACAAAAAGACCGATCCGGCGGTTGTTGTCATCGATGATAAGGCGGAGCATGTGATCAGCGTGCTGTCCGGTCATTTAGGCGGGGCGAACGACTTGACGCGGCGCGTCGCTGCGATTCTTGGCGCCCGCCCGGTGATTACGACCGCTTCTGACGTGCAGCAGACGATCGCCGTTGATTTGTTCGGCCGCGAGTTTGGCTGGGAATGGGAGTCGGATGACAAACTGACGCCGGTGAGCGCTGCGGTCGTGAACGAAGAGCCGGTGGCGATCGTGCAAGAGTCGGGGGAACCCGATTGGTGGCCGGAGGGGCGGCCGCTGCCGAAAAACATCACCGTGTACGGCTCAATCGCGGAGGCGCTTGCCGCTCGTCCGGCGGCCGCGCTTGTGGTCACCCATCGTCTGCTTGAGCCGGAAGAAGAGGCGATTTTGCAAAATGGTGTGCTGTACCGCCCGAAGGTGATCGCCCTTGGCATCGGCTGCAACCGCGGCACATCGGCTGATGAAATCGAAGCGGTCATCCTCGAGACGCTCAATGAGCTGCGTTTTTCGCTCAAAAGCGTCAAAGCGCTGTGCACGATCGACCTGAAAAAAGACGAGCCTGGGCTTCGCGAAGTTGTCGGCAAATACGGCTGGGAGTTCGTCACGTACACGCCAGAGGAGCTGAACACGATGCCGATCGAAGCGCCGTCCGAGACCGTCTACCGCTACACCGGCGCGTATGGGGTGAGCGAGCCGGCGGCGAAATTGTACAGCGGGGCCGAGCGGATGGCGCTCGTGAAAAAGAAATCGGGCAATGTGACGATTTCGGTGGCGTTGATTCGCCATGGACGAGGAAAGGGGAGCGAGTCATGCGACGATTGGTCATCGCCGCCCCGGGAAGCGGCGCCGGCAAAACAACGGTGACGCTTGGCTTGATGGCGGCGCTGAAGCAGCGAGGATATACGGTGCAAGGGTTTAAATGCGGTCCGGACTACATCGACCCGACTTACCATACGGCGGTCACCGGCCGGCCGGCGCGCAACTTGGACAGCTGGATGATGGGAAGCGAAGCGGTCAAAACGGTGCTCGCCAACGGCTGTCAAGGAGCGGATATCGCCATCATCGAGGGGGTGATGGGGTTGTTTGACGGGAAACAGCCGCTCTCCGATGAAGGATCGACGGCGGAGATTGCGGTGCTGACGAAAAGCCCGGTGCTGCTTGTCGTTGATTGTTCCGGCATGGCCCGCAGCGCTGCCGCCATCGTCCGCGGCTTTCAGACGTTTCGTCCCGATGTGCACATTGCTGGCGTATTTGCCAACCGTGTCGGCAGCGAAGGGCATTTCCGGCTCGTCAAAGCGGCGGTCGAGCAAACGTGCGGAGTGCCGGTCATCGGGTTTCTTACGCAAGACGAAGCGTTGGCGCTGCCGGAGCGCCATTTAGGGCTTGTGCCGTCGGTGGAGCGCGGCGAGCTGGATGCGTTTTTTGCCGAACTGGGCCGGAAGGTTGCACAGGCGGTCGATTGGGATGCTTTGCTTCGCATCGCCGACGCCCCGCTGCTTCGGGAGCCGCGCCCGCTCTTTCGACCGGTCCGGCGCTATCGGGTGCGTCTTGCTGTCGCGAAAGACGCCGCCTTCCATTTTTACTATCCCGAAAATCTGGAGATGCTTTCTGCCTGCGGCGCGGAGCTTGTCTACTTTTCCCCGCTCGCCGGCGAACCACTTCCGGATGGGGTGAACGGCTTGTACATCGGCGGCGGGTTTCCGGAAGAGTTTGCCGCCGTGCTTGCCAAGCAAACTGCGGTCAAACAGTCGATCCGCGCCGCCATCGAACGCGGGGTGCCGACGCTCGCCGAATGCGGTGGGTTTATGTTTCTCACGGAACAGCTTGTCGCGACGGACGGCACGGCCTATGAGATGGCCGGCGTCATTCCGGGGCGGGTCGTGATGAAAACGAAGCTTGCGGCCCTCGGGTACCGTGAAGTGCACGGAAGAAGAGGAAACTTTCTTTTGTCGGAAGGGGAGCGGGCGCGCGGCCATGAGTTTCACTATTCCGTGTACGAACCGCGGGGCGAGGTGCCGTTTGCCTACGAAACGAGCGGCCGGAAAGGAACAAAACCGGATGGTTATTTGGCGCACCGTCTTGTCGCCGGCTACGTCCACTTCCATTTTGCGTCCGCCCCGGCGATGGTCGAGCGGTGGCTCGCCGAATGTGAGAAGGTGACCGCCAATGGGTAAGGCGTTGCCAATCATGTTTCAAGGCACTCATTCCGATGCCGGCAAAAGCGTGATCGCCACCGCCTTTTGCCGCCTGTTCGCCCAAGACGGCTGGAAGACGGCGCCGTTCAAGTCGCAAAATATGTCGTTAAACTCCTATGTGACGCCGGACGGGAAAGAAATCGGGCGGGCGCAAGGCATTCAAGCCGAAGCGGCTGGCGTGCCGGCCCGCGCCGAGATGAACCCGATTTTGATTAAGCCAAGCCGCGAACATGAAGCGCAAATCGTTGTGCTCGGCAAACCGTACGGCAATATGCAGGCGTTCGCTTATCGGAACGAGTTTTTCCATCAAGGGCTGGTCGTCATCCACCAGTCGCTTGAAACGTTGATGAACGAGTATGACCGAATTGTCATGGAAGGAGCGGGAAGCCCGGCGGAAGTCAACTTAAACGACCGCGAGCTGGTCAACATGCGCATCGCCCGTCTCGCCAACGCCCCGGTCGTGTTGATCGGCGATATTGAGCGGGGCGGGGTGTTCGCGAGCCTCGTTGGGACGCTGGCGCTGCTTGAGCCTGAAGACCGAAAGCGGGTCATTGGCGTCATCATTAACAAGTTTCGCGGCGATGTGGCGCTATTGCAGCCGGGGCTTGATTGGTTTGAGCAACATACTGGCGTGCCGGTGCTCGGCGTCGTCCCGTATTTGCCCGATTTGGCGATCGATGCTGAAGATTCGCTGGCGCTTGAACGGTTTGCCGCATCGTCCGACGATCATAGGGCGATTGATATTGCGGTGATCCGCTGTCCGAAAATCGCCAATTTCACCGACATCGACCCGCTGTTGGCAGAACCGGACTGCCGCGTCCGGTTGGTGACGCACGCCGCCGAACTTGGCGAGCCGGATGTGATCGTGCTTCCCGGCAGTAAAAACACGATCGAAGATTTGATTTATATGAAAAAACGGGGGCTCACCTCCCGCATCGTGTCACTTGCTAGTGAGGGGAAAACAAAAGTCGTCGGTTTATGCGGCGGCTACCAAATGCTTGGCGCCGTCATCCGCGATCCATATGGAGTGGAAACGCCGCTTCCGGAAGTCGCGGGGCTCGGGCTGCTTCCGGTGGAGACAACGCTCGAGCGGACGAAAATCACGGTCCGTTCCGAAGGAGTGCTTACATGGGAAGGCGAGCGATTTGCCGTGCAAGGATACGAGATTCATATGGGCCGCTCGGCGCCGCTTCCTGGTTATGCGCCGCTCATTGAAGCGGATGGCCGCCATGAAGGGGCGAAGCGCAGTGATGAGCGGGTGCTGGGCACGTACATGCATGATTTGTTTCATAATGATGCGTTCCGCACCGCGTTTCTCAACAGTATTCGCCGCCACAAAGGAATCGCTCCTTCTGGCGTCCGGCTCTTTCGATCGCTCAAAGAAAAGGCGTTTGACCGGCTTGCCGCCCATGTCCGCGAGCATGTCGACGTCGGGCGGATCGAACAGATGATGCGTCAATTTCAGCAACAATGAGCGATATGGAAAACGATCATTGCGGTATGGATGAACGGGCGAAACTGACCGTTTTTACAGGACCTGCGAGCGAGAAAGCCCGCTCCTTTAGGGGTGGGATGAAAGCGAGCCGTTTTCTTATAACGGTATTCTGTAATCGCCGCAAGGAGGTGAATCCATGACCACGATCACACGTTCGGTCTCCCGTCGCGCTAAGGCGTGACGAAGGAAAGCTGCTTTTTCGTTCCCACAATCATAGACGAGAAAGGAGGAAGCGCATATTCCCGCTTGATGGGGAATATTGTGCGTTCATGATGAATGTTTCAATCCCACCGATCCGCTGCGAAATGGTTGAACAAGCGCGTGCCTATATTGATCAATTGACCAAACCACCCGGCAGCCTTGGCCGGCTTGAAGAAGTGGCGGCTGAGCTCGCTGGCATGACCGGGGAGCTTCTCCCGCGCGTCACTCCGCCCGGAGTGCTTGTGTTTGCGGCCGATCATGGCGTCACCGAAGAAGGGGTGTCTGCCTATCCGGCCGAAGTGACGGCACAAATGGTGCACAATTTCGCGAATGGCGGAGCGGCGATCAACGCCTTCAGCCGGCAAATCGGCGCGTTGCTTCAGGTGATCGATGTCGGTGTCGCCGCACCGATCGCTGATGAACGCGTTATTCAGAAAAAGGTGCGCCCAGGAACAAACAATTTCGCCAAAATGGAAGCGATGACGACGTCCGAGGCTGAACAGGCGCTTTCCGTCGGTTATGAACAGGCGGCGTCCATCATTGAACAAGGCGTCCGCACGCTCATTGTCGGCGAGATGGGCATCGGCAATACGACCGCCGCGAGCGCCTTATTGGCTGCGTTGACCGATGAGCCGCTTGAGCGCATCGTTGGCAAAGGAAGCGGGATTCGGGAAGAGAGATTGGCTCATAAACGGGACGTCATCCGACGGGCGCTTTTGCTTCATCGACCGGATCCAGCGAAGCCGCTCGAATGGCTGGCGAAAATTGGCGGGCTGGAGATCGCGGCGATGGCCGGAGCGATGTTGGCCGCGGCTGAGCGGCGCATTCCGATCTTGCTTGATGGCTTTATTTGCACGGTGGCTGCCCTTGTGGCCCGCCAATTTGCCCCCAACGTCGCAGAGTATATGATCGCTGGCCATCGTTCGCAAGAGCCGGGCCACAGCATTGCCCTTCGTTTGCTTGGGAAAGAGCCGCTGTTGGATTTGCACATGCGCCTTGGCGAAGGAAGCGGAGCCGCTGTGGCGTTTCCACTCTTAGTGTCGGCAACAGCGATGATGAATGAGATGGCGACGTTTGCGTCCGCAGGCATTTCGACGGTTGAGGAGAAAGGGGAGAGACAAGCATGACCGTCGGCAAAGTGTATTTAGTCGGCGCTGGTCCGGGGGATGAAAAGCTCATCACGGTTTACGGCCGCGAATGCCTGGAACGGGCGGATGTCGTCGTTTACGACCGGCTCATCAACCGGAAGCTGCTGCGCTATGCGAAGCCCGGCGCCGAGCTTCTTTACTGCGGTAAAGAGCCGGGAAAACATGACACGGTTCAAGAACAAATTCATGAGTTGCTCGTTCAGCATGCGCAACAAGGAAAGACGGTCGTCCGTTTAAAAGGCGGCGATCCATGCGTCTTTGGCCGCGTTGGTGAAGAGGCGGAAGTGTTGGCGAAAGCCAGGATTCCGTTTGAAATCGTTCCAGGGGTGACATCCGGCATCGCTGTGCCGGCGTACGCTGGCATTCCCGTCACCCACCGTGATTACGCCGCCTCGGTGGTGATGGTCAGCGGACATCGGAGCGAGCGGATTGACTGGGAGGCGCTCGCCCGCGGATGCGATACAATCGTCGTGTACATGGGGGCGGCCAACTTGTCGGATATTTGCGGCCGGCTGATGGCGGCCGGAAAGCCGGCGAATACGCCGGCGGCCATCATTGAATGGGGGACGACCGAGCGGCAGCGCACGGTAGCGGTGACGCTTTCGACGCTGTCAGACGAGGCGGAAAAGGCGGGCATTTCCCATCCGGCCATCATCATCATCGGCGATGTCGTTCGTCTGCGTGAGACGCTCCAATGGTTTCCGGAGCGGCAAGGGGGCATGGTCGATGCCGACGCCTCGTCGTAGCGGGCGGGTCATCGTTTATACGGGCGACGGAAAAGGAAAAACGACAGCTGCTTTTGGCTTGGCGCTGCGCGCCGTCGGCCGAGGAATGCGAGTCGCTGTGCTGCAGTTTATCAAGTCGCCCGAGCGCACGTATGGCGAGCAGTTGGCCTTGCAGCGTCTTGGCGTCGACGTCCGTCAGCTCGGCGCCGGCTTCACATGGACGAAAACGCCGGAGGTGCACCGCGAAGCGTTGCAGCGCGCTTGGACGGTGGCGAAAGAATATGTCCATTCCGGCCGGTATGACGTCATCGTGTTGGATGAATTGAACAACGCCTTGGCGATTGATCGGTTTCCGGTTGGTGATATCCTATCGGTCAACGATGTGCTGGAACTGATCCGCACGCGTCCGCCGGAGCTGCACCTTGTCATCACGGGCCGCGCGGCGCACCCCGAGCTGATGGCGGCTGCCGATATCGTCACGGAAATGAAGCTAGTCAAGCATGATTATGAACAAGGAAGGACCGCGATGAAAGGGATTGAATTTTAGAAGCAAAAAAGCGGCGAAAAAACGGCCGCTTTTTTTGCAGGTTAGGCATGTTCATCGGTTTTGTCATTTTGGATTTTGTTTTGCCGCCGCCCTTTGCTGTTGTCGCCGGAAACCGGGCCGTCGAGCAGCGCCATCGGATCCTGCGTCGGCGTGTTTTGATTCCGGCTTCCTTTATTTGGCCGCTTCGTCACGATTCCCACCTCCTTTTAGGCGCTATCACTCCATCATTAGTATAGGCTGTTCACATATTTTTATCATAAGTGGGAGAGCGTTCAAGCGAATTCGGCAAAAAAAAACGGGGAGTGCTTTTACGGCGTCCTCCCACGTGCAAGCCGGCCGGATGCTGGCAAACACGGCGGCCAAGGCGAACAGGTTAGTAAGCGTAACCGCCGAAAGCGGCACCGACAATAATCAACAAAATAAACAAGACGACGATCAAAGCAAATCCGTTGCCATGCCAAGCGCCCATCCCGATTCACCTCCCAATCAAGCCTACAATATGATATGCAGCGCCGGCGCGAATGGTTGGGGAATTTGTCGATGGGCGACAAAAATAAGAAAAGCGCCTTGCTAGAACAGCGAAGGCGTTTTTCTGCTGACATTTCCTTTATTCCGCAAGACAGCATCATCGACCGGTTTGTCAAGCGGGACGTTTTTCAGCTGACATGTTCCTTATTCCCACTCGTAAGGCGTCTCTTGATAGACGTAATAGTTCAGCCAGTTGATGAACAGCAAATTGGCGTGCGAACGCCATGTATTGAGCGGCATCTGGCTCGGGTCGTCGTTTGGAAAATACGATTCCGGCGGTTGGATGGGCAGCCCTTTCGCCAAATCACGTTCATACTCCTCTTTCAGTGTCGTGGCGTCATATTCCGGATGGCCGGTCAAGAAAATTTGCCGCCCGTCGTTCGAGGCGACGAGGCAAACGCCTGCTTTTTCAGCCATCGATAAAATCGTCAGCTCCGGCACCTTTTCAATGTCTTCGCGCTTGACATCCGTATGGCGCGAATGCGGCATGCGGAACACGTCATCGAAGCCGCGCAACAGTTTGACATTTTTCACTTCCACCGTATGGTTGAACACGCCGAAACATTTTTCCGGCAACGGATATTTCGGAATCCCGTAATGGTAATATAAGCCGGCTTGCGCACCCCAACAAATATGTAAGGTCGAGGTGACGTTGTTTGTCGTCCATTCCATAATCTCCGTCAACTCGTCCCAATACGTGACTTCTTCAAACGGCAATTGCTCGACCGGCGCTCCGGTGATGATCATCCCGTCGAACTTTCGATGGCGAATGTGCGGGAAAATCGTGTAAAATTGCTCTAAATGGTGTTTGCTTGTCGTTTTCGGCTCATGGGTCGCCGGGCGCAAAAAGGTGACGTTCACTTGCAGCGGCGAGTTACCGAGCAGCCGCAGCAGCTGCGTCTCTGCTTTTTCTTTTTCGGGCATCAAGTTTAAAATGACGATGTTGAGTGGACGGATGTCTTGCGAGTAAGCCCGTTCTTCGTCCATGACGAAAATGTTTTCCTGTTCGAGTATTTCCTTCGCCGGCAAGTCTTTTGGAATGTTGATTGGCAATGGTGTCCCCTCCGTTTCTGTCTCGTTACTAAATACCTTAATTATAAAAACTTTGCCAACATTCTTCAATTGCTTTTTTTGATTTGAAACCGCTCGTGAACAAAAAGGGGGAATCGCGATTGGATCCGACGGCGTTTGATAATTTAAAGACGGTGCTGGAAGGTGCTGTGTACGACGCGGACTTGCAAGGGCGCATCGCCGTGGTCGATCGCCGCGACCTTGTCGATTTGGCCCGTTTGTTGCGGGAGTACGCCATTTCATTTCGGCTCAATGATGCGCCGGATCCGTTCGTCGTCTGCACTGCGCGGCTTTCGCTTGATTTTGCTGAGCTGGCCAACGAGCGGCTCTATCGCGGCCAAGCCGGCTGCCGACTCGCTCTTCTGTTTACCCTTCCGGTTCGCCGTTCGTCCGTTTGTACGTTCATTGAAGGAACACTGCGGACGATTTGGGGCCAGGAGCGAATCATCCGACAAACGCTCCGCTTTCCATTTCCGCATGAACGCGGTCCGTATGAAAATGAAGCCGTGGTCGAGTTTGCCCGCCTCATTTATGAGGACAATGCTGCTGATTTGCCGGCGATGGTGCCGTATATGATTTCGTCGCTCGAGCAGCTGCAATCGTTTGTTGGACAGTAGCGATGCAAAAAGTGGAAACAAACGATGAAATCCGCTATGATGGGAATGAGGTGAAAAATCATGAGTGTATATCAATTTAGCGCCAAAACGATTCGTGGTGAGGAACAACCGCTTTCCGTCTATCAAGGCAAGGTGCTGTTGATTGTCAACACGGCGAGCCGTTGCGGTTTTACGCCGCAGTATAAAGAACTGCAAGAGCTGTATGACGACTATCGCGATCGCGGGTTTGTGGTGCTCGGCTTTCCGTGCAACCAGTTTGGCGGCCAAGAGCCGGGGACGGAAGAGGAAATTGAGCAATTTTGCCAGCTCAATTATGGCGTGACGTTCCCGTTGTTTGCGAAAGTGGATGTGAATGGCGATCACGCCCACCCGCTGTTTCAATATTTGAAAGAGCAAGCACCGGGGGCATTGGGAACAAAAGCGATCAAATGGAACTTTACGAAGTTTTTGGTCGACCGCAACGGCAAGGTTGTCGCTCGTTTCGCCCCGCAAACGAAGCCGCACGAGTTGAGAAAGGAAATTGAAAAGCTGCTGTCAAACAAGGAGGGGTAACGCTTGCGCATTCAAGCGATTGAACCGACGCCAAGCCCGAACACGATGAAAATCTTGCTTGATGAAGAGTTGCCACCCGGCATGCGCCATAACTATAAATCGGACAACATCAGTGAAGCGCCGCCGCTTATTCAAGCATTGCTGCGCATTGACGGGGTGAAAAGCATCTACCATGTCGCCGACTTTTTGGCGATTGAGCGCCATCCGAAATACGACTGGCGCGACATTTTGGCGAACGTGCGCGAAGTGTTCGGTGAGGAAGCGGATGACGGCACCGAGGCAAAGCCGAAAGGAAACGAACACTTCGGCGAAGTGAAAGTGTTCGTGCAAATGTTGTATGGCCTGCCGATGCAAGTGAAGCTTGTCGACGGGGAGCGCGAACACCGCATCGGGCTGCCGAAACCGTTTATGGACGCGGTCATTGAGGCGCAAAAATACGCGGGAAATGTCGTGCTTGAGCGAAAATGGGTCGAAAAAGGAGTGCGCTACGGCACGTTTGAGGAAATCGGCCGCGAAATCGTCGATGAGCTGTCGGCCGCCTATCCGCCCGAGCGGCTCGAGCGGATCGTCAACATGTTCCGCCGCGGCGAGCAGGAAAAAACGGTGCAAAAGCGTCCAAGCCTCAAAGTGACGAGCGAGATGCTCGATGACCCGGACTGGCGCAAACGGTATGCCGCGCTCGAACAGATGGCTGAGCCGACCGAGGACGATATCCCGGTGTTGGCGAAGGCGCTTAAGGATGAAAAAATGGCCATCCGTCGTCTGGCAACAGCATATCTTGGCATGATCGGCGGAAAAAAGGTGCTTCCGTATTTGTATGAAGCGTTAAAAGATCCGGCCGTTGCGGTCCGCCGCACCGCCGGCGACTGTTTGTCCGACATCGGCGATCCGGAGGCCATTCCGGCCATGATCGAAGCGCTAAAGGACGAAAGCAAGCTCGTCCGTTGGCGCGCGGCCATGTTTTTGTACGAGGTTGGCGACAAATCGGCGCTCGCGGCGTTAAAAGCGGCGGAAAACGATCCGGAGTTTGAAGTGAGCTTGCAAGTGAAAATGGCCATTGAACGGATCGAAGGAGGCGAAGAAGCGAAAGGCTCCATCTGGAAGCAAATGACGGAGAGCCGGAAGAAAGGAAACGAAACGGAACAGTAAAACAGGCGCGCCCATCGGTGCGCCTGTTTTTATGATCGAAAGGGGTGCCGATTATTCTTCAATTTCATTACTATTAAAATGGGATTTTAAATTTTTTCGCTTCTCCAGCTGCGGATTTGTTTCTTAGAAAAGAGTGTTTTCAACAATGGTGAAGCCTTGGAGAGAGCTCCAAGGCTTGGCTCGTCATTCCCTGAAATATTGTTCGATAAAATCTTTAACAAGAGGAGAGAGTTCGTTTGGCAATGCATGAAGAGGGAAAAATTTTACCTCAAGCGATTCTTCCCCGTCTTCTTTCAGTTCTCCACCGCGGATATCACGGGTGAGATAAACAACAGTGACTGGGTAATATTGATCTCCATTAGGCAGCCGAACAAAATATTTTTTTCCAGAAAACACATCGACTAGTTCCAGTTTGCCGATTTCCAGCCCTGTTTCTTCCCACACTTCCCGCCGGGCTGCTTCTTCTGCGGACTCCCCCAACTCCAACAAACCGCCGGGCAGTCCCCATAAGCCGTCGCGGCGTTTCTGCAATAAAATCCGTCCGCATTCATCGGTGACAGCGACCCCGGCTCCCGCCAAGATGATCGGCCGGGTTCCAATGATTTTTCGCAGTTCTTCAATGTATCCCATGTGCACGCTCCTTTCATGGCCATCGATGGCTTAGTATATGTTTGGTCGCTGACAATGGCCGCGGCGGTTGATAGAAAGCGAAACGAAATCGCTCGTTTGATGGCGGCCAAACGGGTGTGTTTAGCCCCGTTTGTTCTGAATGATGCCGTTTAGAGACATGCGGCAGTGGACGGTTCTCTTCATTGATTTTTCAAACGAAAATATAGTATGCTGATAGCGCAGCGATGATGAATGTGGAGGGATGAGGGCAATGTCAATGGCTTACGAAGACTATATGCGCCAGCTTGTGCAGCCGATGCGCGATGAACTTGTCCGCGCCGGTTTCCGCGAATTGCGCACAAGCGAAGAAGTCGAGCAGTTTATGGAACAAGTGGAAGGAACGACGTTTGTCTTTGTCAACTCGGTGTGCGGCTGCGCCGCTGGATTGGCGCGCCCGGCGGCGACGCAGGCGGTGCTGCGGAGCGAGAAAAAGCCGGATCATTTGGTGACGGTGTTCGCCGGCCAAGATAAAGAGGCGACGGCGAAAATGCGCGAGTACTTTGTCGGTTATCCGCCGTCTTCGCCGTCGATGGCGCTCTTAAAGGGGAAAGAAGTTGTTCACTTCATTCCGCGCGAAGACATCGAGTTTCACTCGATGGAGGACGTGATGGAAAATATTTTGGCTGCGTTTGACCAATATTGCGGCTGATGCGGTGCGAGTGAGGAGCGAACGGCGCGGCGTTGATTCGCTTTCGTTCCGCATACAGCAGCGCGCCGGCGGGAACGATAAAGACGGAGGTGATCGGCGTGCCGAAGCGGAAAAAAGACCGTTCGAAAACGGGCGTCAGCGCCCCGGATGTCAGAGGACAAGGCACGACGCAAACGGAAACAGGCGCTTATGAGCTTGACTCCGCCCGCAAAAAAACGAAAGTGGACTAAAAAAGGAGCTCCCGATGTGGAGCCCCTTTTTCTTTGCCCCTGTTAGGCATTGGCGATGCAGCTGTAAATGAAATACAACAACGTAATGAGACTGGCCGCAAAAAAGACTGTGTTCACGCTCCGTTTTCCCGCCTTTCTGTCTATATTTTCCCCGATAACATATGATACACTATTCATATAACATAGTATATACCAACAAAAGCAAAAAGAAAATGCAGTTTTTGTCTTGTCAAGGGAGAGAAGATGAAATGAAAAAAGCGAAACGAATGAACGCGTTTTCGGCATCGATTTTCGCCGAGTTGACGGCGTATCGTCAAAAGCGGCGCCACCTTGATGATGAGTGGATCGACTTGAGCGTTGGCAGCCCGGATTTGCCGCCGGCGCCGTTTGTGCGTGAGGCGATCGCCCGCTACGCCAATGAACCAAACGCGTATGGCTATACATTAAAAGGCATTCGCGAGTTTCATGAAGCGGTCGCCGATTATTATCGGACGGCGCATGGCGTCGTGCTCGATCCGGAGACGGAAGTGACGTACGTCATCGGATCGCAGGATGGGCTTGTGCATTTGCCGATGGTGTTCGCCGACCCGGGCGATGTCATTCTGCTGCCGGATCCCGGATATCCAGCGTATGCGGCGGGAGTGGCGATGGCTGAGGCGGAGCCGTATTTCCTTCCTCTTCGAAAAGAACGAGGATTTTTGCCTGATCTTGCCGCCATTCCGGAGGAAGTCGCCAAACGGGCGGTGATGCTCTTTTTAAACTTCCCCGGGAACCCGGTTCCGGCCCTGGCGACAGAGTCATTTTACCGCGAAGTGGTCGAATTTGCGAAGCGGTACGATCTCCTCGTTGTTTCCGATTTTGCTTACGGCGAGCTGTATTATGACGGAAACAAACCGGTGAGTTTTCTTTCTGTTCCAGGCGCAAAGGACGTTGGCGTGGAGATCAATTCGTTGTCAAAAAGCTATCATATGGCCGGCTGCCGTGTCGGCTACGTATGCGGCAATGCCGAGGTGATCCGCGCCTTCGCTGAATTCAAATCAAATTTGGATTACGGCATTTTTTGGCCGCTGCAAAAAGCCGCCGCGGAAGTGCTCCGCCATGGCGCCGGTTTTTGCGCTGAGAGCCGCATGATTTATCAAGCGCGCCGCGATGTGCTCGTGGAGGGACTCGCTGACATCGGTTGGACGGTTGACCGTCCACAAGCCGGCATGTTCGTGTGGGCGAAAATTCCGGAAGGATGGACGTCGCTTTCGTTTGCGAAGGCGCTCATCGACCAAGCCGGCGTCGTTGTGACGCCTGGGCACGCGTTTGGGCCGAGCGGCGAAGGGTATGTGCGCATCGCCCTTGTCCAGCCGGAAGAAGTGTTGCGCCGGGCGGTCGCCAAATTAAAAGCGACCGGCTTGTTCGCGTCTTCAGCCGCTGAGCGGCGGTAACGGGAGGTGAAGGTGATGAAACTGCCGTCTTGGCTGCGAAAAGCGCTTGTTGCCGCCATTACCGTTTCCACGTTTGGACTCGTCACGCCGCCCGCCTCATTGCTTGCCGCCAAAGAGCCGCCGTCAGACGATGCCTCGTCTCCCGACTGGCAGCACAGTCCAGTCGGTCGTGCCGATGAAGCCGGCTCCTTGACGCGCGCTCAATTCATTGAGCAGACGATAGAAAAGGCCGTTGCCCAGTCCCATGAAAAATTCGGTCGCAAAATCGCTCCGGTTATTGAAGAGGAGTTTCGCGCCGTCATTTTGCCGCGCATCGAAACGGTGATCGCCGAGCTTGCCGAGCGTTATCCGGAAGACGAACTCCGCTATTTGGCGGTTTCAGAAAATCCGTCCGGCGGGCAAGGGGAGCGCATGTTTCACTTGTATCGGGCCGATACGGGAGAAGATCTGATCCGCTTTCACGTCCGCCGCGAGCATCCGCCGCAAGATGGCTATTGGTTTCAGTTCCACTATCACACTTGTGAGGACGGCTTTCAAGCCCATCATGAGCTTGGGAAAATTTACTGGTCCAAAAATACGCCGCCGAACTGGCGTACATAATCACCTGCGGTTCTTTCCTGATTTTGCGCATTTTTCCCCGCTTCGTTCTATGATATGATTTTCATAGATTGAAAGAAAAAGAAGCGGGGGAAACCATGATGAAACGGCTGCTCATGAGCTTGCTGGCGGCGCTGTTCGCGATTCCGCTTCTATCGCTTTCGCCGTACCCGGCCGCCCACGGCGTGCTTCTTCAAGAAAGTGGCCTTGATCTTCGGAGCATTCCGTCCCGTGACGTGCTCGGCCGCATCGTTATCGTGCCCGAGACAGCGTTTCCGGCTGCGGAGGCGAACAAGACTTTTCAGACGCTTGCCCGCATTGATCGAAGCATTTTGGAGCAGGCGGCTGCTCATCATATTTACATCCAGCTGTTGACAGGCCCTATTACGAATGAACCGACAGCTCGCCACTTGCGTGGGAAAACCCCGCGCGGCTATGCGCCGGGATCCAAAACATGGGATGACGTGCCGGGCATCGGCGGGTCGCATTTAGTGCTCGTCCGCCTCGGCCATAGCGAAAAAGGAAAAGGGCACGGCTCGGTCAATTTGGAGTTGCATGAGTTTGCTCATTCGCTCGATTACATCGTATTTGACCGCATTCATGAAACGGACGAATTTCAAGCGATTTGGCGGGAGGAGGCGCCGCGGCTCTTTCCGGGTGAATCTTATTTTTTGACTTATCCGGAAGAGTATTTTGCCGAGGCGTTTGCTTATTATTACGCAAGCGAAGAGACGCGGCGAACGTTGCGGGCGGCAGCGCCGAACACATATGCGTTCATCCGTGGACTCGCGGAACGGGCCTCATAGAAGGCTCTTTTTTTTCGTGATGAGAGCGGTGCTTTATGGTATGATAAAGCGTGAGGTGAGAACATTGCGGCAATATTTGCAGTTATTGGAGGATATTTTGGAAAACGGCGTCGAAAAAGAGGACCGCACGGGCGTCGGCACGCTGTCGGTGTTTGGCCGCCAGCTCCGCTTCAACTTGCGGGACGGATTCCCGCTCGTGACAACGAAAAAGTTGCATATCCGCTCCATCATTTATGAACTGCTCTGGTTTTTAAAAGGCGATACGAATGTCCGCTATTTGCAGGAGAACGGCGTGACGATTTGGGACGAGTGGGCGGATGAAAACGGCGATCTCGGTCCCATTTACGGCGCGCAATGGCGGTCGTGGAAAGGAGCAGATGGGAAAACGATCGACCAGATCGCCTGGGTCGTTGAGGAGATCAAACGAAATCCGAATTCGCGCCGGCTGCTGGTGAGCGCATGGAACGTGGCGGAGCTGGATGAAATGAAGCTGCCGCCATGCCATTATGCGTTTCAATTTTATGTCGCAAACGGTCGGCTGTCGTGCATGTGGCAGCAACGCTCCGTCGATACGTTTTTAGGACTGCCTTTTAACATTGCCAGCTACGCGCTGTTGACGCATATGATCGCCCAGCAATGCGATTTAGATGTCGGCGAACTCATTTTCACCGGCGGCGACGTCCATTTGTACAAAAACCATCTTGAGCAAGCGAAACTGCAGCTGACGCGCGAGCCGCGCCCGCTGCCAAAGCTCGTGATCAAGCGGAAGCCGCCGTCCATTTTCGACTACGAATACGACGATTTCGAGATTGTCGGCTATGACCCGCATCCGGCGATTAAAGCACCGGTGGCGGTGTAAAGGAGAGGGGCGGCATGATTTCGCACATTGTGGCGATGGACGAAAACCGGGTGATCGGCAAAGACAACCGCTTGCCTTGGCATTTGCCGGCCGATTTGGCGTATTTTAAACGGGTGACGATGGGCCATGCCATCGTGATGGGGCGCAAAACGTTTGAGGCGATTGGCCGCCCGCTTCCCGGGCGGGAAAATATCGTCGTGACGCGCAACCGCTCGTTTCGCCCGGAAGGCTGCGTTGTGCTTCATTCGCTTGAAGAGGTCAAGCAATGGACCGCATCGCGCGCCGATGAGGTGTTTATCATCGGCGGGGCCGAACTGTTTCGGGTGACAATGCCGATTGTCGACCGGCTGTATGTGACGAACATTTTTGCTTCCTTCCCCGGCGATACATTTTATCCGCCCATTTCTGACGATGAATGGGAAATTGTTTCCTATACGCCAGGAAGGAAAGACGAAAAAAATCCGTATGAACACGCCTTTGTCATTTATGAGCGGAAAAAGGCGAAATAGATGAGACACGGGCATGGATATGCGTTTGTCGTTGGCGTACGAAATGTTTGCGGAGACAGCCCCAAAATGGGGCGTCTTTTTGTTTGGGATCCGAACATTTTGAAAACGTCTGCGTCAATGTTTCTGCATAGAAGCGGGGCGAAGAAGGAACGATAATCAATAGAACTACAATGGAAATGGAGGAAGACGATGAAACATATCGTTCCGTTTGTCGTCAAGCTCGCCGCTTGGAGCGTCGTCTTGTTTTCGCTGTTTACGATCTTTAACGCCCCGCTTTCCTTGATTTCGCTCATGACGATGGTGACGGCGCTTGTTTCTTATATCATCGGCGATCTGTTCGTGTTGCCGCGCGTCGGCCATTTTGTCGCCGCCGCTCTTGACGTGCCGCTTTCCTTTTTGCTTATTTGGCCGGTCAGCTTTGCCCTCATTGCCCCGTCCGTCAACATGGCGTACGGCGCGTTTTTCAGCGCCTTGGCGATCGGGGCGGTTGAAGCGTTTTTCCATTTGTATATGGAAAACCATGTGCTTGAAGAAGCGGGGCGGGAAGAAGCGCACCGCTGGTATGATGAAGGAAGATGGGCGACGGAATTTGCCGAGGAAGAAGAGTTCAAAAAAGAGGAGGACGACCGGGCGTAGCGCCGGTCGTTTTTTCTGGCCGCTTGCGCATTAAGAAGTATATAGACTTCCATGACGAAACATTTTCGTCACCATCGGAAGGATGAAAATGTCCTTATGTTGAATGCTGGAACTCTACGCATTTTGGAATTCGAGTATTTTCAGGATAGATGCAACGAAGAAGTTGAACGATCTTTGATGAAAAAGCGGTTTGTCCATTTTCGACTGTCGAAGCAAGCCTGTGGCTTGTCTCCATCACGCCTTGGCATGACGGAAGACCGAACAACCGCCTGCTTCACAGACCCATCGATGGGTCTGGAAGCGGGTGACCCGACAGTTGATCCAATCCTCGGTAAAAGCTGCAAATAGGAAAGCTTCAAATGGCATCTAATATAGTTCGCCGCACCTATGCTGCGCAATTCGCCGCGTTGCGGTCTGACAGGACGGCTAGGGTGAGGGGTCGAGCAGGAAGGACAGCGTTCATCGGATGGCGTCAGGCCAAAAGCGCGAATCTGGCCGGCGGAAGCGTCCAGTATCCGGTAAAGCGGGGCCATCGCGATGTTCACGAGTCCGCTTCCCCTCATCCTCATAAAACTTTTCGAAAATTCCCTTTTCTTTTTGCGAATTTGTGATATAATCTACAAATCAAAGACAACTTAGAAAAGAAAGGGAACGAGAGCATGGAACAACAGCTGAAACGGAAGCAAGGGGCGGTATACGTCGAGGACATTTTGATCGCGTATCATACGTTGAAGGATGTTGTTTTCCATACGCCGCTGCAAAAAAACCCGCTGTTATCCGAGCGTTACGGGTGCAACGTTTATTTAAAGCGCGAGGATTTGCAAGTCGTGCGCTCGTTTAAGCTGCGGGGGGCGTACAACCGGATGAAGCATTTAACCGATGAGGAGCGGCGCAACGGAATTGTATGCGCCAGCGCCGGCAACCATGCCCAAGGGGTGGCCTATTCATGCCGGGCGCTTGGCGTGCATGGGAAAATTTATATGCCGGCGACGACGCCTCGGCAAAAAGTGTCGCAAGTGCAGCTGTTTGGCAAAGACATGGTCGAGATCGTCCTTGTCGGCGACACGTTTGATGATTCATACAACGAAGCGGTGAAATGCGCCGAAGCGGAAGGACGGACGTTCATTCACCCGTTTGATGATGAATACGTCATCGCCGGACAGGGGACGATTGGCGTCGAGGTGCTCAACGACTGCGATGAACCGATCGACTTTTTGTTCGCCAGCATTGGCGGCGGGGGATTGATGGCCGGGCTGGGAACGTATGTGAAAAGCATTTCTCCGTCCACCAAAGTCATCGGCGTCGAGCCGGCCGGCGCCCCGTCGATGAAAGCGGCGCTCGAGCGCGGACATGTCGTAACGCTTGCGGAAATCGACAAGTTTGTGGACGGGGCTGCCGTCAAGACGGTCGGGGAAAAGACGTTCGCCTTATGCCGCGGGGTGCTTGATGACATTGTCGTTGTTCCGGAAGGGAAAGTGTGTACGACGATTTTGGAGTTGTACAACGAAAACGCCATTGTCGCCGAACCAGCGGGGGCGTTGCCGATCGCGGCGCTTGATTTTTACAAGGAACAAATCCGCGGCAAGACGGTCGTCTGCGTCGTCAGCGGTGGCAACAACGACATTGACCGGATGCAGGAAATCAAAGAGCGCTCGATGATTTACGAAGGACTGCAACACTATTTCATCGTCAACTTCCCGCAGCGGGCCGGGGCGCTGCGCGAGTTTTTGGATGAAGTGCTTGGTCCGACGGATGATATCACCCGGTTTGAATACACGAAGAAAAACAACAAAGAAAGCGGACCGGCGCTCGTCGGCATCGAGCTGAAACGGCGCGAAGACTACGCACCGCTCATCGAGCGGATGAAGAAAAAAGGCTTCCCGTTCCAAGAGGTCAACAAAGACCCGAACTTGTTCCATCTATTGATTTGACGAAAAAAGTCGGAACAAATTCGCCGCATTCCGACATACTTTTTCACCGGATTGGTGTATAATAAAAATAAATCGGTGAAAAAGAGGATTGATATTTTGCTATTCAAAAGCCTCGAGTTCAAAAACGCATATGGACAGAAGGTCAAGATTATCGAAATTCCTGTATTGGAGGAAGAGAACACATACCGATTCATGATCCAACTGCGCTTGGAGGCGTTTATTGCAAAAGTGTATCGGTCGAGAACGAACCGTTCCGTTTACTCGTTCCGCGAACATTTGAAGAAAGTGCTGAAATGGCCGGTATATGAACAGATCTTTAAAGAAACGGTGCTAAAGCATAATGCATGACCGTTGTTGTTTTGCCCTTGGCGGCAAAACAACTTTTTTTGTGGGATTTTCGTTGGTTTCATTATATAATGGAAACGAGATGACGTCGGGTAAAACAAAGCGGTGCAGGCAGAAAGGAACGAACGATCGATGTGGAAACGAATGATGATGATCGCGGCCATTTGTTTGCTCGCTGCATGCGGAAAAACGATTCCGGATGCGAAAAACTGGCCGGTGGAGGACTTTACGTTTGTCGATCAGACGGGCAAGCCGTTTGGGCTTCGCGACTTAAAAGGAAAAGTGTGGGTTGCGGATTTTATTTTTACAAACTGCGAGACCGTTTGTCCGCCGATGACGGCCCATATGGCTAAACTAAAGCAAATGGCAAAGAAAGAAGGACTGGATGTCGAGTTTGTCTCCTTCAGCGTTGATCCGGAAGTCGACACGCCGGAAAAACTGGCAGCGTATGCGAAACAATTTACAGATGACCTATCAAACTGGCATTTGCTTACCGGATACAGCCCGGCCGAGATCAGCGAGTTGGCGCAAAAAAGCTTTAAAACGATTGTGCAAAAGCCGGCCAATGACGACCAAGTCGTGCATGGCACCAGTTTTTATTTGGTCGGGCCAGACGGAAAAGTAGTTCAGACGTACAGCGGCGTACAAGATGTGCCATACGAAACGATTTTAGAGCATATCAAAATCGTGCAGTCGTCGCAATGAGGCAAAAACGGCTACCGCCTTTTTGCCTTCTTTTCGTTTTTCCCCTGTTGCGGCAAAAGGCAGGTGTCAAACAATGAAACGGTGGGGATGGTTGTTGTGCTGCTGGCTGCTCGCCGGATGCGTGTCGCTTTCGACGGGCGGAAAGCCGGAGCGCCCGCATGAAGCCGCCGTCAAGCAGACGGAAGCAAAGCCGCTTCCGAAAGATATTCATTTGGTCGCTTTAGGCGATTCGTTGACAGAAGGAGTGGGGGACGGCGAAGGGAAAGGAGGCTATATTGGCCGCCTTGTCCCGCTCCTTTCGGCAGAAGATGGGGTTCGGACGGCCACCGTGACGAATTTAGGAAAGCGCGGTCGGCGCATCGCGGAGCTGGAGCCGGTGATCAACGCTCACCAAGATGAGCTCAAACGGGCGGATTTGATTTTGCTGACGATTGGCGGCAACGATGTGATGAACGTCGTCCGCTCGCACTTTTTAGACTTGTCGCGCCAGCGGTTTCAGCAAGCCACGGAAATATTTGCCGACCGACTGGACCATCTATTGATCTCGTTGCGCACGATTAATCCGGATGCGGTCATTGTGCTTGTGGGCCTATACAATCCGTTTTCCAGCACATTGCCGACCATTTCGGAAATCGATGACGTCATCGCCGAATGGAATCAAGCGAGCGCGGCGGTGCTTTCACAGTATGAGCGAACGATTTTTGTCGATATCCAAGACATTTTTGCTGACCGCGATGATTTGCTCTACCGCGATGAATTTCATCCGAATGCCGCAGGATACGAACAGATTGCCATACGGGTGTATGAAGCGTTAAAGGAACGAAAAGAATGGTGGATAGGGAGATTGCTGCAATGAATTGGAAACGAGCGTTTTGGATGTTGGCGGCTGTCAACGCCGCGGTTCTTGTTTGGGCTGTCGCTTGGCTGTTCGAGCCCGCTTCACCGGTGAAGTGGCCGGCGCGCCCGGACGTGGAAGGGGCTTCGTTTACGGTATACTCGAAGAAAGAGCATTTGAACGCCGTCATTAACGACTATTTGGCGGAAAAAACGAAAGACCATCCGCTCCGGTACGATGTTTGGCTTGCCGACCGCGTCTATGTTTCAAGCGAAATCCCGATTTTAGGCCGTCCGGTCGAACTCGTCGTCTCGTTTGTGCCAAAAGTAGTCAAAGGAGGGAATGTCGAGCTCACAGAGCCGATGATTTCGCTTGGCGATTGGAAGCTGCCGGTGACGTATGTGCTTCGCTACTTGCAAAAGCACGCCCCGCTGCCCGATGAAGTGGCGATTGACCCGGAGCACACCCGCGTCTACGTCGCGCTCACGGGCATTCGCTTTGGCAACGGCTATCAAGTGGCGGCCAAAAAAATCGATTTGGCCGCCGATGAGATCGTGTTTACCTTAACGATTCCGACGAAGCAGCACCAGTAAAAAAGACTGTCCGCGTGTGCAGGACAGTCTTTTTTGCGGTTAGGAGCTTCTTTGTCACCCGCTTTTCCGATGCTTCAGATGAGACGCAACCCTTTTGGGTAAAAGTTTTTCACCGTTCCTTTCACTTCTTTCCCCCAGGCGAATGGAAATCCATCCACGGTCACGAGCAGCCAACCGCGATCGCCGCCCGTGGACAGCGTCTCCCCGCGCCAATAGCGGACGATTTCCTCGCTTGTGCTTGCCAGATCCAGCACATGTCGTGCTTCTTCCGTCCGCAGCGATAACGCGAGGGCGTGATTCGGCTCCAGCCGCTCTTTTTTTACTTCACCCAAGTGCAATCCAGCGCGCACGACTTTGATGCCAGATAAATCCGGACAGCGCTCCGGCAACAACACGAAATGTGCTCCAAACGAGGCAAATGTGCCGTCTCGCTCTGTCCGCAATGCCTCTTGTTCAAACTGGCGATACAGGCGAAGGGCAGTTTTTGGCGCGCTCGATTTCGCCCACCTCCCCCGCCAAGACGGGGTGGGCCGCTGTTTTTGGAGTTTGGCGACAAAATGCCCTTCCCCTTTGACGCGGTGCGGCCAAAGGCGGGCGGCGTGTGCGAGATCAAATCGATTCGTTTTCGTCCACTCCGGCCGCCCCGGCTCGATGCCGCCGATTTTCGCAATCGGCAACAACTGCAAATCCTCGTACGTCTCAAGCAGCCATTCAATCGTTTGTTCGTTTTCTTCGGGAGAGAACGTGCACGTCGAGTAAACGAGAATGCCGCCTTCTTTCAGCATCGCATAGGCGCTTTCCAAAATGCGCCGCTGTCTGGCCGCACATTCTTCCACATAAGCCGGACTCCAAAAGGAAACGGCTTCTTCCTCTTTGCGAAACATGCCTTCGCCGGAACAGGGGGCGTCGACCAAAATTTTGTCAAAAAAGCCTGGAAACCGCTCGGCAAGCGCCTCAGGAGTTTCATTGACGACAATCGTGTTCGCCAAGCCGAACCGTTCGACGTTCTCCGCGAGCGCTTTGACCCTCTTCGGATGGATTTCATTGGCCATCAGCAACCCTTTGTTTTCCATCATCGCGCCAAGTTGGGTTGTTTTTCCCCCGGGAGCGGCGCATAAGTCAAGCACCATTTCTCCAGGCTCAGGGTGCAGCGCCTCAGCGACCGCCATGGCGCTCGGCTCTTGAATGTAATACAGGCCGGCCGCGTGGTATGGATGTTTTCCTGGTTGTTCATTCCGCTCATAATAAAACCCGGTCGGGCAAAACGGCACCGGGGAAAGGGAAAAGGGCGCCGTTTTTGTCCATGCGTCCGGGTCGGTTTTCAACGGATTGACGCGCAAGCCGTTCGTTTTTTCCTGCTCATAGACGGTGAAAAACTCATCCGCTTCTTCCTGAAGCAGCGTTTTCATCTTCGCAACAAACGATTCGGGCAGTCTCAACGCAACAAACTCCTTTCTCGGCGTATCATCATGGGCGCACGAGTGTTTAAAAAGCACAGCATCATATGGCTGAACACAAGTTTTTCTGACCCCTCCCTCGAACAAGAACGCCGGCGGAAAAGATGGAAACAGTGCTTTCTCAAATCGTTTTTATTGGTTCATCAACACGTCTGTCATGAGCGTTTGCCTGGCCATTTCACTTTCGGCTCCGTTTTGTTCAAGATGCGTTGAATGTTGGCGCGATGACGGTAAAAGATAAACGAGGCGAGCAACAACACCGCCGCCGTCAACGGGATGTCGTCCGTGAAAAAGACGGTGTACACGACCGCATACAGCGCGGCGGTCATCGATGACAGCGAGACGTAGCGCGAAATCGCCAAGACAACAAGAAACACAGCGATGAGCGACAAAAAGAACAACGGCGAATAAAACAGCATCACCCCGCCCGATGTCGCCACCGCCTTGCCGCCGCGGAATTTGGCGAACACCGGGTACATATGGCCGACGACAGCGACCGCACCGGCTAACAGCGGATGAACAGGGACGGAAAAAAACATCGGCAAGCTCGCCGCCAGTGTTCCTTTTAGCATGTCACCGACAATGACGATCGTTCCCGCTTTCGCCCCAAGCACGCGGAACGTGTTCGTTCCCCCAAGATTGCCGCTTCCATGTTCGCGGATGTCGATTCCGTAGCCGATCTTTCCGACAAGAAGGCCAAACGGAATCGAACCGAGAAGATAAGCAAGAAGCAAAATCAGTGCAGTCATGAAGCCCAACACCCTTTACTCAACAAGTTTGTGCATGTTTCTATTTTACCATGCATGATAGAAAACGGTAGACAGGAATTTTGCATTTCAAGGACATAGCCGCTAAACTGAAAAGAAGAAACGGGCTGTCGGAAAGTTCGTCCGACTCCGGACAGATGAGAAAGGAGCGACCATGATGAAAACGACGGTTGTATGGAACGGAAACATGTCATTCAGCGGCCAAAGCGCCTCCGGTGTGGTGATCCCGATGGATGCCGCGAAGGATGTCGGCGGCAACGATTCGGGCGCGCGGCCGATGGAGCTTTTGCTTCACGCCTTAGCCGGTTGCACCGGCATTGATATCATCCTGATCTTGCGCAAAATGCGCCTGGATGTCCGGGCGTTTTCGATGGAAGTGGAAGGAACGCGCGCCGATGACCACCCGAAGCGGTTTACAGAGATTCATATCCATTACGCCCTTGAAGGCGATTTGCCGGAAGAAAAAGTTGTCCGCGCCATCCGGCTGTCCAAAGAAAAATATTGTTCTGTTTCCCATTCGTTAAACGCTGCCATTACAGCGAGCTATTCGATCAACGGCGTGCGCGGGAAGGAGACGATCTAACAAGGAGGAGGGTTTGACGTTCATGGCCGTTTCGTGTGGCATAGCGCCGGATGACCATATGATGAACAAGGTGTTCCGATCGTTTGCGGAACACCTTTTTTGTGTTAGAACAGATAACGGTGATCAGTCGTTTGGATGGATGCCCTGCCGATCCGCTTTCTTTCAAGTTATGCCCGATAGGCGGCGCGCCAAAAAACTTTGTCCTCATACTTGACACCGATCTTTTAATTGTTATAATTTTTAACATAAATACGTTAATTTTTATTACGCAAAAGGTTGAGGGGGCGGCGGGAAGTGAAAAAAATTGAGGCCATCATCCGGCCGGAGAGATTAACCGATACCATTAAAGCATTGAAACAAATCGGGATTACCGGGTTCACCGTTTCGCAGGTTGTCGGCCGTGGGAAACAGAAGGATACACAAGGAGTGTATCGGGGAAAAAACTACAAAGTGACGCTCCATCCGAAAGTCAAACTTGAAATTGTTCTGTCCGACTATATGGTCGAGCGGACGATCCAATCGATTGTGGCCGCTGCGCAAACCGGCGAAGACGGGGACGGGAAAATTTTTGTCTATCCGGTGCTGGAAGCGTACAACATTCGCACCGGCACGCTTGACTTTGATATTGATGAACTGGCGGAAAAACGGGAGGGACGGGCATGATGGAACATGTGAATGCTGTATGGATCGTCATCGCGGCCGCCATGGTGCTGTTTATGGAAGGCGGATTCAGCTTGCTGGAAGCAGGGTTGGTGCGGACGAAAAACGCCGTCAATGTAACAATGAAAATTTTCGTTGATTTGACCATCGGAGCGCTAGCGTTTTGGCTCATTGGCTTTGGGCTGATGTTCGGAGATGATGCGTTCGGCTGGATCGGCACCACGCTGTTCGGAACACCGGAAGCCATCTCTTTGTCTGTTCCGCTGCCAAGCGCGGCATTTGTTCTATTCCAAATCGGGTTTGCCGTAGCGTGTGTGTCAATTATTTCCGGAGCAGTCGCCGAGCGGATGAATTTTAAGGCATACATTGTGACGGTTCTTCTTGTTTGCGCTGCCGTTTACCCATTATCAGGCCATTGGATTTGGCATAGTGACGGCTGGTTGGCGAAACTCGGGATGAAAGATTTCGCAGGGTCAGCAGCGATTCATGCGCTCGGCGGTTTTGCGGCGCTGGCGCTCGCCAAGCGGCTTGGACCGCGAAAAGGGCGGTTCAACTCGGACGGCAGTGTGAACGTATTTGCGCCGAGCAATATTCCGCTTGCTTCGGCGGGGGCGTTCATTTTATGGTTTGGCTGGTTTGCGTTTAATGCGGGCAGTACACTCGATGCGTCCAATGAAGCGCTGGCGTCGATCGCCCTCAACACAATGTTGTCAGGGGCAGCCGGGGGCACGTCGGCGCTCCTCGTGACGATGAAAAAGTACGGAAAAGCCGATCCAAGCATGGTCATGAATGGTGTGTTGTCCGGTCTGGTGGCCATTACGGCCGGCTGTGCGTTCGTCTCGCAATGGAGCGCGGTGCTGATCGGTCTGGTGAGCGGCGTCATCGTCGTCTATGCGACGCTGTTGGTCGATGCGTTGAAAATCGACGACCCGGTCGGTGCGGTGGCGGTCCATGGGTTTAATGGGGTGTTTGGCACGCTCGCCGTCGGTTTGTTCGACTCGACGCAAGGATTGTTGACGACCGGCCATGTGTCGCTGTTCACCACCCAACTGCTTGGCGCGTTGACCGTCGTCATTTGGGGCTTTGTCAGCGGTGCGCTCATCGCCAATGTGTGCGACCGCACAGTTGGGCTGCGGGCGACAGAGCGCGAGGAAGAAGAAGGGCTTGATATGGCGTACCACGGCATTCCAGCTTACAATGAACTCGAACGGTTTGCCGATCTCCCGGGCGGGTTGTACGATTTTGAGGAGACGACCGGCATTCGTGTTGCTCCGTTAAACAATAAAAACGCCGTCGGATAAGATTGCAGAGGTTGTTCGAAAAGGCCTGCCTGATGGCCTTTGGCGGACAGCCTCTTTTTCTATTTTTCTAATTTACAAAAAATTTACAAAAAAGAATCCTTTTGTCCCTATTATTCTACTTATTCATAAAGATATAATCGGTAGATGAAGGAAAGATACACAGGGAAGGAGACGAAACGATGAAGGGTTCGGAACGATGGGGAAAACGAATGTTGTCGGCATTGACGGCAGCCGCTGTATTGGCGGCAACGCCGGTTGGGGCGGCAGGGAACGGGAAAAGCAAAGGAAAGCCGCCTGCTTCTTCGCACCGTTATATTGAGGTGCAGCTCCTCGGAATCAACGATTTTCACGGTCAGCTCAACGTGACGAGAAAAGTCGGCGGGCGGGAAGTCGGGCGAGCGGATTATTTGGCCGCTTATTTGAAACAGCGGGAGGCAGAAAACAAAAACACGCTGCTCGTCCATGCCGGCGATGCGGTCGGCGCCAGCCCGCCGGTATCGGCGCTGTTGCAGGACGAGCCGACGATCGAAGTGCTGAACAAACTCGGCTTTGACGTCGGCACCCTTGGCAACCATGAGTTTGATGAAGGAGTAGCGGAAATGCTCCGCCTGATCCATGGCGGTTATCACCCGGCGACCGGCGATTTCTCTGGGGCGGATTTTCCGTACGTGAGCGCCAACGTCGTTGACAAAGAAACGAAACAACCGATTCTTCCGCCGTACGTCATTAAGCGGGTCAACGGCATGCCAATCGGGTTCATCGGGGTGACATTGACAGATACACCATCGATCGTGACACCGAGCGGCGTCGCTGGGGTGGAATTCATCGACGAAGCGACGGCGATTAACAAAGCCGTGCGGGAACTGAAGAAAAAAGGGGTGCGCACGATCGTCGTTCTCGCCCATAACCCAGGTGCATCCAATCCGGATGGAACAAACGCAAGCGGAGAAATCGTCGATATCGCCAAAACGGTCGATGATGAAGTCGATGTGATTTTCGCCGGTCATAACCATGCCTATTTAAATGCGGTGGTGGACGGCAAGCTGCTCGTTCAGTCGTATTCGTACGGCACGGCGTTTTCTGATGTCGATCTGAAAATCGACCCGTGCACAAAAGATGTCGTGGCGAAACAAGCGGAAATCGTGACGACGTATCATGACGGCATCACGCCGGATCCGGAAATCCGGGCCCTCGTCGAAAAATATGAAGCGAAAGTCGCGCCGCTTGTCAACCAAGTCGTCGGCACGGCGGCTGAAACGATCACCGACGAGCAAAACGCGAGCGGCGAGTCCGCTTTGGGCAATTTGATCGCCGATGCCCAGCGGGCGGCGATGAACACCGATTTTGCCTTTATGAACCCGGGCGGCATTCGCGCGGATATTGAACAAGGTGAGGTAACGTGGGGAGAGCTGTACAACGTTCAGCCGTTCAACAACCAGCTCGTGAAAATGACGCTCACCGGCGCGCAAATCCGCGAGCTTTTGAATCAACAATGGCAGCCGACACAAACGCGTATGCTGCAAATCTCCGGCCTCCGCTATACATGGAGCGCCAGCAGACCGGCAGGGAACAAAGTCGTCGACATTCAGCTTCTTGATGGCACACCGCTGAATCCGAACGGCGAGTACACGGTGACGGTCAACAGCTTCCTCGCCGACGGTGGCGATGGGTTCACGGTGCTGACGCAAGGGACGAACCGCGAAGTAGGGCCGGTCGATTTGGATGCTCTCGTCTCGTACATTCGCGGCCTTGCGCAGCCGTTTTCGGCACGGATTGAGGGGCGGATCAACCGCCTTCCGTAACACGTGTTGACTCAAGGCGAACGCTCGCCAAGCGAATGAAGAAGGTGTCCCCCAAAGGCCCGGGGACACCTTTTCTTCGCTTCGAATGGCGGGGTTGCTGCCGCTTGTGCTTGAACGACCGAAAACAGATCGTTCAAGCGATTGGTTTCCGCAGATCAAGATGATTTTTGCTCGAATAGCTTGATGATCTCGACGATCACTTCGGCCGCTTTCACCATATTGTCGGCGGAAATGTATTCGTAGCGGCCGTGGAAGTTTTCGCCGCCGGCGAAAATGTTCGGCGTCGGCAGTCCCATATAGGAGAGCTGCGACCCGTCCGTGCCGCCGCGGATCGGTTTCACCTTCGGCTCGATGCCCAAGTTCGTCATCGCTTCGTGGGCGATGTCAACAATGTGGCGCACCGGTTCGATTTTTTCGCGCATGTTGTAATATTGGTCGTTGATTTCGAGCGTGATTCGATCGGTTCCATATTTTTGGGCGAGCGAAGCCGCGATGTCTTTCATTTTCGTCTTCCGCGCTTCAAACTGTTCGCGGTCAAAATCGCGGATGATGTAATGGAGCTTCGTTTCCTCTACACTGCCTTGGAACGAAAGCAAATGGTAAAACCCTTCATATCCTTCTGTATGCTCGGGCGCTTCGTTCGCTGGCAGCTGTTGCTGGAACTCCATGGCGATTTTGATCGAGTTGATCATTTTTCCTTTCGCCGTGCCCGGATGGACGTTTTTGCCTTTGATCGTGATTTTTGCTTCCGCCGCGTTGAAACTTTCGTATTCCAATTCGCCGAGCGGCCCGCCATCGACCGTGTAGGCAAATTGGGCGCCGAATTTGGCGACGTCAAACTTGTGCGGACCGCGGCCGATTTCTTCATCCGGCGTAAAGGCGACGCGCACTTTGCCGTGTTTGATGTCCGGATGCTGAATGAGGTAGTGCATCGCCGCCATAATTTCCGCGATTCCCGCTTTATCATCGGCCCCCAATAGCGTTGTTCCGTCCGTTGTAATGAGCGTATGCCCTTTGTAGTGGGCAAGCTCCGGGAAATCGTTTGGCGACAAGATGATGCCTTGTTCCTTGTTTAACACGATGTCGCCGCCGTCGTATGAGTCGATCAATTGCGGGTTGACGTTGGCCCCGGTAAATTCCGGCGCGGTGTCCATATGAGCCAAAAAACCGATCACTGGCACGTTTTTGTCCGTATTGGCCGGCAATGTCGCCATCACGTAGCCGTTTTCGTCGACCGTCACTTCTTCCATCCCGATCGCTTTCAGCTCCTCGACCAGCATGTTCGCCAACTCCCATTGTCCTTGAGTCGACGGGCACGTATCGCTTTCTGGATCGGATTGAGTGTTGATTTTCGCGTAGCGGATGAAGCGTTCGATGAGTTCGTGTTTCATTGGTTCATCTCCTTATGTACAAGTTTTTCTGGATGAGCGAATCATTCCGCCGATGCAGTAAGAAAAAAGAGGCGGTTCCCGTTTTATTTTACCATAGGCGGCTTCAAACGGTAAAAAAGAGGGGGGCCATTTCCATGCCTAATAATGGATGTGATCCCCATCATTCACCGGGGGGATCAACACGAGGATCGTCTTAAAAATTTTATACCGCTAAACTTGACGGGTATGGGGACCATTTCCTGCTTGGCGCTATGGTGCCCCAAAGTTGGCGTACGGCCGCTTCCATTACAGGCGCCGGTGGCAGAGGACGGTTATGGTATAATGAAAAGGCCAGTGCCTCGTCAGGAACGCGAACGTAGGTGCTTTCTGCCTCGTGCGGATGAAACAAACGGAAAGGAGAAGCCAAACGATGCGATTCAGCTATGTGTCCCATCTGTATTGCCCCAAATGTGCACGTACATATGATGTCGATCAAGTTCATCAACTTTGCGAATGCGGCTCGCCGCTTTTGGTCGCCTATGATTTGGAGGCGATGCGCCAAGAAGTGGTGAGGGAAGTGCTCAAGGAACGCGAACCGAGCTTATGGCGATATCATGAGTTGCTGCCGGTGAAACGCCCGGAACATATCGTGTCGCTCGGTGAAGGGATGACGCCGCTCGTGCCGATGCCGCGCTTAGGGAAGGAAATCGGCATTGAAGCGCTGTACATGAAAGACGAGGGGGTTATTCCAACAGGGACGTTTAAAGCTCGCGGGGCGGCGGTCGGAGTTTCCAAGGCGAAAGAACTGGGCGTCAAACAGCTCGCGATGCCGACCAACGGCAATGCGGGAGCGGCGTGGTCGCTGTACGCGGCGCGGGCGGGCATCCGCGCGACGGTCGTCATGCCGGTCGATGCGCCGGAACTGACGCGAAAAGAATGCGCCATCGCTGGGGCGGAGTTGTATTTCGTCAACGGCCTCATCAGCGACGCTGGGCAAATCGTGGCGAAAGCGATCCGCGAATACGGGTGGTACGATGCTTCTACATTAAAAGAACCCTACCGGATTGAAGGGAAGAAAACGATGGGGCTTGAGATCGCCGAGCAGTTCTCTTGGCAGCTTCCGGATGTCATTTTGTACCCGACCGGCGGCGGGGTCGGAATTATCGGCATTTACAAGGCGTTCAAAGAACTGAAAGCGCTCGGCTGGGTGGACGGCAAGATGCCGCGGCTGGTCGCCGTGCAGGCTGAGCATTGCGCGCCGATCGTGAAGGCGTGGAACGAGAAAAAGCGCGAATCGGAGTTTTGGCCGAATTCCCATACGGTGGCGTTTGGCATCAATGTCCCGAAAGCGCTCGGCGATTTCCTTGTGCTTGAGGCGGTGTATGAAACGGACGGCTGCGCCATTGCGATCAGCGATAAGGACATTTTAGCGGAACAGCGGGCGGTGGCGAAACTGGAAGGGGCGTTCATTTGTCCGGAAGGGGCGGCGGCGTTTGCCGCGGCCCGCAAGCTGCGCGAGAGCGGCTGGATTCGCGACGGGGAGACGGTCGTCGTACTCAACACGGGGACGGGATTGAAATACGCCGATTTGATTCAAGTCGCCCCGCCGGTGCTCGAGCCGGGGGATGTGCTTCCAAAGGAGAATGGATAAATTGGCGGAGTAGGATAACGTGGGAAAAAAAGCGGCATCGAAAAAAGGCATGCTGCTTGGACTGGCGGCGGGAACAGCGACAATGGTTCTGATCATGAGCGTGCTGAACTACTACGTTTTTTTGCCGGCGTATACGCTTTTTCTCGGCGCTCCGGCGATGAGTGCGCCGGAAACAAAAGCATTGGTCATTTCTGCGATTTTGCCGTTTAACGCGGCAAAAGGAGTGCTTATGGCGGTTGTGTTTATGCTTCTCTTTTTGCGTCTTCGCCCGTGGCTACAAAAACAGGCTGTCGCACGCCGGGCAGCATAGCGAAAAAACGAGGGGTTCTGTTCCAACCCCTCGTTTTTTCATTTCTGCTGTCGATGAGTGGGGAGATTCGATTCTCTTCACCAAAACCGAAACTTGGATACCGATTCGGCGAACCGCTCTTCTTTAAACGGATTGGCGGTCATCGAATAACCGCGCTCTTCCCAGTAGCCCGGCTCGTCCTTTTTCATGAAGCGGATGCCGGACGCCCATTTCGCCCCTTTCCATAAGTAAAACGTCGCCGGCGGAATAAAGCGGAGCGGATAGCCGTGCTTCGGCGAGATGTCTTGCCAATCGTGATGCTTGTCTTTCCAGCGGTAGACAAACAGTGCATCATCGCCCATCAACGCGTCAAGCGGCAAGTTCGCCGAATAGCCAAACCGGTCGCCGTTTAAATATCCGTAAATTTTCACGTATTTGACATCGGGATGCAGCTCCACAAAGCGCAAAAATTCGCGGAAGGCGATGCCTTCGAACGTCGTGTCGAATTTTGACCACGTCGTTACGCAGTGCATATCCACGGTCGAAATCGTCTTCGGCAGCCGCATCACTTCCCCATATGACAGCGACACTTCCTCTTTCACGTCACCGAACAGCCGAAAATTCCACGTCGCTTCATCAAATGAGTATACGTCTCCTTCGTGCAAAATCGGCCATTTTTCCGTTTCAAATTGGCCAGGAGGGAGTTGTTTCGACATAAGCAGCCACTCCTTTATGATTGATGATCGAACATCAGCGCAAGGGAAGCGAACAGACGTCATTTTCCTTTGTTGCCGGCATTGCCGTCCGCCCAATGGACCATGGGTCATGCTCATCGGTTTTGTCGGCCGGCATGACGTCCGTTGTTTTTCGGTGGCAACGGCTTCTCCCCGCATCGGGCATCAGGGCTGGAAGATCCAACACGGTTCTCCCTGTTTTTCCATTATATCATATCCGAAAGAAAGGATGGGCGCTTCCGTTTTTCTGACGTCGAGGAAGCGGAGGTTGGCGAACGTAAAGATGGAGAAAGGAATGGAGGAGTCATTTTGCCATGAAGCCAAGTTGGACACGGGAAATTTTCGTAAATATTTATTGATTTTCTACTTTTCTCAATTATATAATGATAATAACAAATTTTACCATGATCATGGGCAATGCTTTTGCCGCCTTCCCTGTTATGACCGCTGGAATCGCGGTCCCGCTGCTGATTCAACAATTTGGCGTCGACGCGAATCATGTCGCCGCTCTCGGGATGTTTTCCGGCTACTGCGGCACGTTGATGACGCCGATGGCAGCGAATTTCAACATCGTTCCCGCCGCCTTGCTTGATCTACGAGATCAACATCATGTCATTCGCGTGCAAGTGCCGACCGCGCTCATTCTTTTGGCGTTTAACATTGTGGCGATGTATGTGGTCACGCTCATGGACTTATAAAGTCATGATCAAAAGGGGATGGAGATGCGATGAAAACCGTACTTGTCACCGGATTTGCGCCGTTTGGAGGAGAAACCGTGAATCCATCGCTAGAGGCGATCAAGCCATTAGCCGGTTGGAAAACCGATACGTATACGGTTGAGACAAGGGAGATTCCAACGGTGTTTGGCAAAGCGATTGAGACGTTGTATGCCGCGATGGAAGACGTGGTTCCTGATCTTGTCATTTGCGTTGGTCAAGCGGGAGGACGGCCTGATCTTTCGATTGAAAGAGTGGCGCTCAATGTGAATGATGCGCGCATTCCGGGTAATGAAGGCAATCAGCCGATTGACACGCCGATTGTTCCCAATGGTCCGGTCGGTTATTGGTCCACATTGCCGGTCAAGGCGATGGTCCATGAGTTAAGACGGCACGGTATACCGGCTTCCGTCTCGCATACGGCTGGAACGTTTGTGTGCAATCACCTGTTTTATGGACTCATGCACTATATCGCTGAGTCGCAACGGCCCATTCGAGGAGGGTTCATCCATATCCCGTATTTGCCGGAACAAGCCGCCCGTCATCCAGGGCAGCCGAGCATGGCGTTGGAAACGGTGGTGAAAGGATTGCGGATTGCGATCGACGTCGCATTCCGGCAGGAGGAAGATATCGCAACGAGCGAAGGATCGATCTGTTAAGGAAAGAGCAGCGAGCGCCGCATCGGAAACACGAACGGTGCTGTATCCTTCACCTCTCGGCATCAATCGGGCCAAGCAAAAGCGATCGCCATCGAGGGGGAAGGCGAAGCGGCCATCGCCACGGCGAACGTTTCGCCTATGCCTGCTGTTCCAAGCGTGCGTTTCAGCGCCCGGCCTGATTGATCTTTGCAACGTTTTTTCGCTGGATGGAAGAGAAGAAATAAACACGCCGAGATTGGGAGAAAAAACATAAATATCTCAGTAAGCTTAAACAGCGGCTTTGTAAGAGGGGTCGCTGTTTTCTTTATATTGTTAAATTTTCCTATATTCAGGTATAAATCATCCGTATTTTATGAATTATGTTGTTATTCATTCGCATGATAAGAATAAGGTTGAATGTAGGAAAAGAATCCTGAAACTGTAAAATTCCTAAAGAACCATTTGTATGATATATTAGAAAATAGATAATAATAAAAACATAAAAAATGTTGTTTTTTGTAGGTTTCATAAACTTATTTAGATAAGGATGGATTGCTATAATGATAAAACATGGCCAATTGGATATGATGTGGGTGGGGAATGAGAGACAGGCACATATTTTAAAACTTGTCGAGGAATTTGGGTCAGTTCGGGTGGCGGATATGAGCAAAAAATTTAACGTAACCGAAGAGACGATTCGCAGAGATCTTGAAAGGTTAGAAAAGGAGGGGTTGATAAAACGGGTACACGGAGGAGCGATATCCATAAAAAAAAGTCAAACAGAAATTCCGTTTTTTAAACGTCAATCGATTAATATAAAAGAAAAACAAGCAATAGCACAAAAAGCGGCAACTTTTATTGAAAACGGTGATATTATTGCTTTGGATGCTAGTACTACCTCACTACAGATGGCGAAATATATCCAAGATAAAGAGATTACGGTGATCACAAATTCGATTGCCGTAACGTTGGAGTTAGCTGGAAGAGAAGAAATCACCCTGATTACTATAGGAGGCTATCTTTTAGATAAATCGATGTCATTTGTTGGGATATCTGCTCAAAAAGTTATCGATGATTATCATGTGGATAAGTTATTTTTCTCATGCACTGGATTTGATGTGCAGAGAGGAATTAGCGAAGCTCACGAAATGCAGGCTCAGACAAAGAAAAAATTTATTTCTATATCGGATCAACTTTTTTTGCTTGCTGATCACAGCAAATACGGGACAAAATCATTGATTCGTGTAGCTAATTTGGAGGATGTTGATTATTTAATTACGGACGACAAAATGTCTGTGAATGATATGAGAAGTATCAGAAGTTTAGGGGTCAATGTTGTTCTGTCTTAACAAAGACTCACCTCCACAAAAAACAAACACACTTAAACTTATTTTTTTGTTTTTTTAATTTTAAAATCAAAAAAAATAAAAAATATAATGTTGAAAAACAAAAATGAGTTAATTATAATAATAATCAAACAATATAGAGGTGAGAACCTTTGGAAGACCAATATGTATTTGGAATAGATTTTGGCACTGAATCCGCTAGAGGTGTACTAGTAAGTGTGAAATTAGGGGAAGTCGTCGCCTCAGCTGTCTCCTATTATCCTCATGGGGTAATCACGGAAAGGCTACCTGAATCTGGACAACCACTTGAGGCCGATTGGGCACTTCAGCATCCAAGAGATTATTTATATGTACTAAAAGATATAGTAAAACAATGTTTAAAAGGTTCAGGGATTAACGTTCAAAATGTGATAGGTATTGGAATCGATTTTACTGCAAGTACAATTCTACCTATTTTTAAAAATGGGATTCCTCTTTGTTTTGATCAGAAATACAAAAGAAACCCACATAGCTGGGTTAAGTTATGGAAGCATCATGCAGCACATAAACAAGCTCAGCTTATCAACAAAGTAGCATTCAAGAGAAACGAGCCCTTTTTGCGCAGATATGGAGGGGAAATATCTGAGGAGTGGATGTTGCCTAAGATTTTGCAGATATTGCATGAGTCCCCAGAAATTTATGAGGCTGCTGATAAATTTATCGAAGCCGGGGACTGGGTTGTCATGCAGTTGGTTGGAGAAGAAAAACGGAGTTCGTGTATGGCGGGATATAAAGGGATATGGAGTAAGCATGAAGGATTCCCATCTAAGGAATATTTGAAATCCGTTCATCCGCGCCTCGAAAATTTAATTGATGAGAAATTATCGGGCGATATTTATCCAATCGGTTCAAGAGCAGGTTTTCTATCTCAAAAAATGGCTTCGGAATTAGGATTAACTGAGAATGTCGCTGTATCTGTTGCAATTATTGATGCCCATGCTGCCTTGTTGGGTGCTGGAATAAATAAACCTAGAATCATGGTTATGGCGATGGGAACATCGATATGCCATATGTGTGTGGATAAAAAAGAAATTTTTGTACCAGGGATCAGCGGTGTAGTTGAAGATGGTATTCTGCCTGGTTATTTTGGATACGAAGCTGGACAGAGTGCCGGAGGAGACTTATTATCATGGTTTGTCAAAAATGGTGCACCCGCCCATTTGATGAGAGAAGCAACATCGGAGATGATGTACCGCGTTTTGGAAGAAAAAGCATCCCACCTCCGACCAGGAGAGAATGGGTTGTTGGCGCTCGATTGGTGGAATGGCAATCGTTCTGTTTTGAAAGATCCGAATCTCACAGGGCTTATTGTTGGTTTCACTTTGCAAACCAAACCAGAGCATATATATAGAGCACTGATGGAATCTCTCGCTTTTGGCACAAAGAAGATTTTAAACGTTTTTATTGAAAACGGTATCAATATAGATGAAATATATGCATGTGGAGGCTTGGCGGAAAAAAATAAGCTATTGATGAAATTGCTTGCAGATATAACAGGTAAAAATGTGCACGTTGTGACATTACCACATACATGTGCTATGGGAGCAGCTGTGCTTGCTGCTGTTGCGGCAGGGAAAACAAGAGGAGGATGGGATACGATTGAGGAGGCCCAGCGCCATATGATTCACTATGAACCTATCATTTACGAAGTAAATGAAGAAAATAGAAAGATCTATCATCAATTATTTATCCAATACGAGTTTTTGTATGATTATTTTGGAAGAGCAAAGTTGATGAAAAACCTTTTGTCTATTAAAAGTGGAAACTTGCCTGAGGGGAGATAGTGCGTGATTTTAATCGGCCCATCTCTTATGTGTGCTGACATGGGAAATCTCAGGGATAATGTCATTCGTTTAGATAGAGCAGGAGTTGACTATTTTCATTTTGATATTATGGATGGGAAATTTGTTCCGAACTTTACAATGGGGCCGGATATGATTCGAGCTCTAAGGAATTCTACAAACAAACCGTTTGATGTTCACCTAATGATTGAAAGGCCGGAAGAGCATTTGGGATTATTTATTGATGCTGGAGCGGATATGATCTCAGTTCATGTCGAAGCCACACCTCATCTCCAAAGGACATTGAAAAAAATTCGTGATAGTGGCTTGAAGGCAGGGGTAGCATTAAATCCATCGACCCCTATTTCCACCATTGAATACGTTTTGGATACGGTAGACTATATTACAGTGATGACGGTCAATCCGGGGTTTGCTGGACAAAAATTTATCCCTTTAATGAAGAAAAAAATTAGCAAACTGAAAGAGTTGATCACAGAGGCAGACTATGATGTGAATATTCAAGTAGATGGAAATATAGGGTATCAAACAATGCCAGAGGTTTTACAAAATGGAGCAAATATGCTAGTCTTGGGAACCTCATGTCTATTTAAGCAGGAACTGACTTTAGAAAATGCAGTTCTTAGGCTAAGACGGTTTATTGATCGTTTTCAGATGCAATCGAGTCTAAGATCAAAGGAGAAATAAGGAAATGGCTGATATTGTCGTCGTTGGAAGTATAAACATTGATATAGTAGCTCTTACAGATCGATATCCTAGCCATGGGGATACGGTTTTTGGAAAAAAAATCGAGCTGCTGCCAGGAGGGAAAGGGGCAAATCAGGCGACGGCATGCGCTCGTCTGGGGAAAACTGTCCATATGGTCGGCGCTATCGGAAAGGATTTGTATGGGGAGATTGTGTTAAAGTCGTTACAAAAAAGCAAAGTTGACACAACCTATGTAAAACGTATAGAAGATAGCCCAACAGGTTGTGCCATTATTACTATTGATCGTACAGCTGAGAACACCATGCTTGTGGTCAAAGGGGCGAATGATCAGCTACGGGTTGCAGATGTATGCGACGCTTTTTCTGGTATGTCCAACAGCCAAGTTCTATTAGTTCAAATGGAAGTTCCAGAAGAAATAGTCATTCAATCTATGATTGAAGCAAAAAAGAAGGGTATGTTTGTGATTCTTGATCCTGCGCCAGCTGATGGGATTACGGTGCGTGCGTTAGAATATGCTGATTTAATTATCCCAAACCGTCAAGAGACAAAGGAATTAACTGGAATTGATGTAGTATCGGTGGACACAGCATATGAAGCCGCCAAATGTTTTGAGTTAATGGGAGTAAAAAAGTTGATTATTAAAATGGCTGATAAAGGTTCATTGGTCTGCAATGACGGAAAGTTTGAGTATATCGACGCTGTTCCAGTAACCCCAGTAGATACTGTTGGAGCGGGTGATTCCTACGCGGGTGCACTGGCATGTGCTATTGTTGATGGGGAGGATCTTGTAAGCGCTGCACAATTTGCGACCATCGTTGGTGCATTGAAGGTGACGAGGTTAGGTGCACAAGTTGGTATTCCGACTCTTGAGGAAGTAGATGAGTTCTGTAAAGAAAGGAATCTTATGTACTATAAGTTGAAGAAAGAGAATGAGCAAGAAGAAAGCGAATGGTTGATGTGAGACGAAAGGGGAAGGACTATGTCTGAATATTTATTGAGGATGAATCGTATTAGCAAAACGTTCCCTGGAGTTAAAGCGCTTGATGAGGTCAGTCTCGAGGTGAGACGTGGTGAAGTTCATGCTTTAATTGGAGAAAATGGCGCTGGGAAATCCACACTTATTAAAATATTGGCAGGAATTTATCAGCCGGATCCTGGTGGGGAATTTCACTTTGAGGGGCAGAAGGTGCATATAAAAAGGCCATTAGATGCGACTTTGAAGGGTATATCGGTTATCTATCAAGACTTAAGCTTATTCCCCAACTTATCAGTAGCGGAAAATATATGTATAGGAAGAGATAGCAACAGCAAGTCATGGAAAAAAATAAACTGGAGAAAAGTCAGGGGGATAGCGGAGAAAGCGCTAGCAGAACTTGATGTTCATCTTGATTTAGACATTCCAGTTGAACGTTTAAGCATTGCTCAACAACAGCTCGTTGAGATTGCAAGGGCTATTGCATTTGATTCTAAGCTCATTGTGATGGATGAGCCGACATCGTCGTTATCCTCGGGAGAAGTTGAAAAGCTCTATAGAGTAATAAATAATCTTAAACAAAAAGGAATTTCTATTATATTTGTCAGTCATAAATTAAAAGAACTATTTACCGTTTCCGATCGGTTTACTGTTTTGCGGGATGGCAAATACGTTGGAACATTTTTGAAAGAGGAACTTGATGAGGAAAAACTTATTACTTTAATGGTCGGACGCAAAGTCCAGTATGAGAGAAATCAAAGAGCTAGAAAGATAGGAAATACAGTCTTAGAAGTGAAGGGGTTATCAAAGGAAGGGAATTTTAAGGATATTTCTTTTGAGTTAAGAGAAGGAGAAATTTTGGGGATTACCGGTCTGGTTGGATCAGGAAGAACGGAACTTGCCCAAGCGATATTTGGAATTAATAGACCTTATACAGGTGAAATTAAAATTAACGGAAGAACAGTAAATATAAGGTCACCGGAAGATGCAGTGAAAATGGGAATCGCCTATATTCCTGAAAGTCAAAAAACTCAAGGGCTTATTCTACGGCAATCAATTATTAATAATATCTCTCTGCCCATTTTGAAAACGTTTCGAAATATGCTTGGTTTAATTAATCGTAAAAAGGAAGTTGATTTAGCCCACCACTATATGAAAACGCTTGATGTCAGACCACCCATACCGGAAATGGCTGTGGGCCAGTTGTCAGGTGGAAACCAGCAAAAGGTTGTCATTGGAAAATGGCTTTCAACCAAACCGAGAGTTTTAATTGTTGACGAACCGACGAACGGCATTGATATTGGGGCTAAAACAGAAATTCATCAACTTCTTCGTCAGCTTGCCTCAGAAGGAATAGGGATTATTGTAATCTCCTCGGAACTCCCGGAGATTTTAGCGGTAAGTGATCGAGTTTTAGTCATGAGACATGGGAGAATAGTGGGTGAACTAGGAATTCAAGAGGCCACCCAGGAAAATATTATGAACTATGCGTTACTCGGAGCAAAGCAACAGACAAACTACGAGTATTCAGTAACATACGTAGCAGATAGGGAGGTGCAAATGTGAAGGCTGTTTTTAAATCGAAAGAAATCAGTATTGCAGTGATTGTAATTATGCTTTCTATAGTGCTGTCATGTATCAGTCCTGTATTTTTAACATTTGATAATATTCTTGATATTATGAAAGGAAGTGCTGTTCTCGGCATTTTAGCTGTAGGGATGACACTAGTCATTATAACCGGGGGGATCGATGTATCGGTAGCGGCGGTAACCAGTGCTGTTTGCGTAATTATTGGAAGACTTTTGTTGATCCTTCCAGACAATCTAATATCACTTCTTCTTTTATTTTTCATTGCTCCTTTACTCGGAGCAGTGCTGGGGGGAATCAATGGTTTTCTTGTGTCCAAAATTCAGATTCCAGCTATTGTAGTAACGCTTGGAACAATGAGTATGATTAATGGGTTAGTTTTGTATATCACCAACGGTCAATATTTAAATAGCACAAACTTCCCACAAATCTTTATTGAATTTGCCAATTTTAAAATTTTTGGAGTATCTATTCTCATTTTAATATTTCTTGTTGTTGCGCTTTTAACTTGGTTTATTTTGAAATACACCGTTATTGGCCGTGAAATTTTAGCGGTTGGTGGAAACAAGGAATCAGCCATAAGGGTTGGTATTAACTTTGATAAAGTTCAAATTTTCGTCTTTGCCTATATGGGATTTTTAGCTGGGATTGCAGCCATTGCACAAGTCGCTTACACAAAGGCAGTCGACCCAAACGGCCTAGTTGGATTCGAACTTTCAGTTATTGCAGCCGTTGTGTTGGGCGGTGCCAATATTATGGGGGGACGCGGAACAATTTTAGGAACATTTTTAGGGGTTTTGTTGTTGGGGATTATGCAAAATGGTCTCATTTTAGCACGAATTGATACTTTTTGGCAAAAAATAGTAATTGGAACTATTATTCTTATTGCTGTTTCATATGATCACATTCAATATAAACGGACCAAAGACAAACTGTCAAAAATTGAGGTAGAGTCATAGAAAGGAGGGAACATACAATGAGAGTGTTATCAAAAGAAAACATATTAGGGTTGATTGCTGTGGGATTGTTTGGGGTTATGGCGATTATAGCCCCAGGATTTTTAAGTATGGAGAATCTAAATAATATGATGTTCCAGTTACCTGAGTTCGGATTAATCTCCTTGGCCATGATGATTGTCATTATAACAGGAGGTATTGATTTATCCATCACTTATACTGCAGCGCTAGCTGGAGTGGCGATTGCCATCATGCAGAGCCATGGTTATTCCATGATTACAGCCATACTTGTCGGCATCTTCGTTGGTTTAATTTGTGGTTTTGTTAACGGATTTGTTATTTCAAAAATCGGTGTATCACCGATTCTTGTCACGCTAGGAACGATGGTTTTATTTGAGGGGGTGATATTAAGTATAACTAAAGGGAATTCGATTTCTGGTTTTAGTGAAGCTTATGGATTGATAGGAAATGGTTACTATCTTGGGTTAGTTCCGCTGTCTATGATCATCTTCGTTTTATTTGCCATTTTCACCGCCATTCTTCTAGGAAAAACAAACTGGGGAAGATGTGTGTACATGATTGGAAGTAATCCTATTGCTACTCTTTTTTCAGGAGTTAACAATAGCAGGGTTCTTCTGAAAGTCTACCTTTATGCTTCATTCCTTGCAACGATAGCAGCGATTATTATGACTTCAAGATACAATATGGCTAAGGTGGACCTTGGGTCTTCCTATCTTCTGCAAAGCGTGGCCGCTGCCGTTTTAGGAGGGACAGAAATACAAGGGGGGTATGGGAAAGTAGCAGGGACCATCTACGCGGTCATCATTTTTCAAGTACTTTCCAACGGATTGAACTTGCTTGGTGTTCCGCGCGCCATTGTTAATGTTATTATGGGTGCAATTCTCATTTCTGTTCTTGTAATCAATTTTATTAAAGTGAAGTTAGAACAAAAGAAAAAACTACAGGCTACTTTGTAGAACACGAAGTTATTCTGACTAATTTAGTGGGATTAACGATAAAACTTTACTAATGTAAAGGGGGAACTTTACGTGAAGTTGAAAAAAGTTCTAGCACCACTGATTTCACTTATTCTTTTAGTTGGTTTTCTTGCAGGCTGTGTTTCCGAAAATGCTGGAACTAACAACAATCAAGCTGGCGAAAATAAGGAAACCAACAACGGCAAATTAAAAATCGCTGTAGTCCCAAAACTTGTTGGTATTCCTTATTTCAATGCAGCAGAAAAAGGAGCAGTGCAAGCTGGAAAAGATTTAGGGGTCGATGTTATTTATACTGGCCCAACAGAAGCAGATGCTGCTCAACAAGTTAAAGTCATCGAAGATTTAATCAGCCAAAAAGTAGATGTGATTGCAGTCGCTCCCAATGATCCTGCTTCTTTGACACCAGTATTGAAGAAAGCAAAAGAACAGGGAATTAAAGTCATGGACTGGGATACACCAGCGGACCAGTCTGTTGTGGAATTATCAGTTCACCAAATTGATGATGAGGCCTACGGTCGCCATATTGCTAAGACATTAGTCGAAAAGATGGGAACTGACAAAGGAGAAATCGCTATCCTAACCGGCGGACTTTCCGCAGCCAACTTAAATGCTTGGATTGATGCTGCCAAGAAGGAATTACAAGAGAATTATCCGAACATCAAACTGGTTACAGATAAAATTGCTACAGATGAAAAACAACAAGTTGCTTATCAAAAAACACTCGATTTAATTAAATCATATCCGGATTTAAAAGGTATTATGGCATTTTCGACTCCAGCTCCATTAGGTGCTGCTCAAGCCATTCAAGAAAAAGGTTTACAAGACAAGATTGCTGTTGTCGGTACAGCGTTGCCTAAAGATTCTAAGCCTTTCTTAGAAGACGGTTCACTGGATGTTGCTATTTTATGGGAACCAAACAAACTAGGCTATTTAACCGTCGCCCTTGCGAAAGATTTAGCTGAAGGAAAAAAACCTAAAAATAATCAAAATGTGGAAAACGTAGGAACGATCGAAGTGCGTGAGGATGGCAAAACAGTAATTATGGGGCCTCCGACTGATTTCACTGCAGAAAACGCTGGGAACTATGATTTCTAAAATTCATTAAAAGGTATCTTAAACCAGCTGGTTTGAGATACCTTTTTTGAACACTCTTTATGAAGTGCATTGATGAATAACCTTTTTATGTCTGACAAAGACTTCTAAAAACAAAAACAAACAAATTTATTCAAAAAATATCAAAAATACATTATAATATTCTTGATAAAAAATAGAAAAGGTGGCGAAACAAAATGGTGCGAAACCGTTGGAATGACAACAAAGCGGCGCAACTTCCAAAAGGTCTCGAGGAGCTCGTCTACCGCTCCAATTTGATCGGTTCTGACCGATCGGTATGCAACTGGGGTGGGGGAAATACGTCCATGAAGACGATTGAAAAGGATTTCCGCGGCCGTGAGATTGAAGTGATGTGGGTGAAAGGGAGCGGCTCCGATTTAGCGACAATGAAAGCGCAGCACTTCACCGGGTTGAGACTTGAGGATATCCGTCCGCTTATGGAGCGCGAGGAAATGTCGGATGAAGAAATGGTCGAATATTTGTCCCATTGCATGATCGATCGCAAACATCCGCGTCCATCGATTGAAACGTTGCTTCATGCGTTTTTGCCGTTCAACCATGTTGATCACACGCATCCGGACGCCATTATTAGCATTTGCTGTGCCGATAACGGAAAGCAAATTGCTGAAGAGATTTATGGGAATCGTTTTGTTTGGGTTCCGTATGTGCGGCCGGGCTTTACATTATCCAAAATGATTGCCGAAGGAGTCAAAAATAACCCCAATGCCGAGCTGGTGTTGATGGAAAAGCATGGACTGGTGACGTGGGGAGAAACGGCGAAAGAATGTTATGAAAAAACGATTTCGATCATTAACGAAGCGGAAGAGTATATTCAAGCGCGCATCGATAAAGAGCGAGTGTTTGGTGGGCAAAAATATGAGGCGCTTTCGCCGGAGAAACGGAGAGCGTTGTTCGCTGAAGTGCTGCCGGTCATCCGCGGGGCAGTCAGCGAGCAAAAACGGATGATCGTCACCTATGACGATAGCGATGATGTGCTGCAGTTTGTCAATAGCTATGCTGCGCCGATCCTTTCACAAGTCGGAGCGGCTTGTCCGGATCATTTAGTACACACAAAGCGTGTGCCGCTCTATGTTGACTGGGATCCCCAGTCCGGCGATGTCTCACAACTCATCGAAAATGTAAAAGAAGGAATTGGGAGATTTAAAGAAGAATATAAAGCCTATTTCGAACGTAACAGACAAGAAGGCGACCAAATGTTTGAACCGGCACCACGCGTCATTTTGATTCCAGGCCTTGGCATGGTCAACACCGGAAAAAGTTTAGCCATGGCGAAGGTTAGCGGCGCGTTGTACCATCGGGCGATTGCGGTAATGAGAGGGGCCACGGCTCTAGGAAACTTTGTTTCATTAAATGAAGAAGAATCGTATCAAGTGGAATATTGGCCACTGGAGCTATATAAGTTGACGCTCGCTCCACCGGAAGCGGAATTTTCGCGGAAAGTCGCTTTGGTTACAGGCGGAGCGGGAGGCATCGGCAGTGAAACGTGCCGACGGTTGGCGGCAGAAGGCGCACACGTCGTTGTAGCGGATTTGAATATCGAAGGAGCGGAGAAAGTTGCCGCTGAACTCAATGAGACGTATGGGGAAGGAAGAGCATTGGCGGTCCGGATGGATGTGACAAACGAAGAGGACGTGAGACAGTCGTTTGCTGAAGCGGCACTCGCCTACGGGGGAGTGGACATTGTTATCAATAACGCGGGATTGGCGACATCGAGCCCATTTGATGAAACAACATTACAGGAGTGGAATCTAAACATCAACGTTCTTGGCACTGGTTACTTCCTTGTCGCTCGCGAAGCATTCCGGCAAATGAAACAACAAGGAATCGGCGGAAGCATGGTATTTGTTGGCTCAAAAAACTCCGTGTATGCTGGCAAAAATGCCGCTGCCTACAGCGCGGCGAAGGCATTGGAAACGCATTTGGCCCGCTGCATTGCCGCCGAGGGAGGACAATACGGCATTCGTGTCAATTCGGTGCTTCCGGATGCCGTCTTACAAGGGTCGGCCATTTGGAATTCGGCGTGGCGCGAGGAGCGGGCGAAAGCGTACGGTATTGAACCGGATGAGTTGGAAGAATATTACCGAAAGCGGACGACATTGCTCGTTAATGTGTATCCAAAGGACATCGCTGAAGCAATTGCCTTTTTCGCCTCGTCGAAAGCGGAAAAAACGACCGGATGCATGCTCACGGTTGACGGTGGTGTGCCGGCTGCATTTCCTAGATGATGATGGATGGAAGCGTGAAGGGATCCCCCTTCACGCCGTTTGTCAAAGATACGGGAAGCGTTTGCGGAGGGGAACGTAATGATCGAATGCTGCTTAGCTGTTGATATTGGTGCATCGAGTGGTCGAGTGATGGCGGGATGGATCGAAGGTGAATGCATTCAACTTGTTGAAGTGCACCGCTTTGCCAACAAGATGATTCAAAAAGGAAGCCATTTTTGTTGGGATGTCGCTTATTTATTTAATGAAATGAAAAAAGGCATTCAATTGTGTCGAGAAAAGGGATTACGGCCGACAAGCATCGGCGTCGATACGTGGGCCGTCGATTTCGTGCTGTTGGACGCACATGACCGTCTAGTCACCGATGCGGTCGCTTACCGTGATCCGCGCACCGACGGCATGATGGAAAAGGTATTTGAGATTATTGAAAAAGAGCGGTTGTATGAACGAACCGGCATTCAATTTCAAAAGTTCAACACGATTTATCAATTGTACGCCTTAAAACAAGAAACACCGGATGTATTGGAACGGGCGCAAACATTTCTTATGCTCCCCGATTATTTTCATTACCTTTTTACTGGTCAAAAAACGAATGAATATACGAACGCGACGACAACCCAGCTTGTCAATGCACAGACAAAAACATGGGATGTGGAGTTGTTGCGGGAGCTGGGGCTGAAGGAAACGATGTTCCAACCGTTGCAGTTGCCCAAAACGGTACTCGGCCCGCTGCGCAAGGACATCGCAGCAGAGCTTGGCGTTGAAATGAATGTCATTTTGCCGGCTACCCACGACACAGCATCAGCCGTCGTTGCCGTGCCGGAACTTGACGATACGATTTACCTTAGCTCGGGAACGTGGTCGTTAATCGGAGTGGAACGGGCCGAGCCGATTTGCTCGCCACAGGCGCGCGGCTATAATTTTACGAACGAGGGCGGACTCGATTACCGGTTTCGGTTTTTAAAAAATATTATGGGAATGTGGATGATTCAAGAAGTACGACGAAATGAAGGAAACAAACATTCGTTTGCTGAGCTAGCAGAGTTGGCTCGCGCGGAACGCGATTTCTATTCGACCGTGGATGTCGATGATGAGCGGTTTTTGAAACCTGACAACATGATTGCCGCTATTCAAGCGTATTGCCGGGAAACAAATCAGCCGGTGCCCGAAACGTTGGGGCAAGTCGTGAAGTGTGTATTTGATAGTTTAGTTGTCAGTTATCAAAAGGCGATAGCCGAAATTGAAGAAACAACCGGACAGACATTTGGTCAAATCAATGTGATTGGCGGTGGCTGCCAAAATGAATGGTTGAATGAGATGATCGCCAATACTACTGGCAAGACTGTCTATGCTGGTCCCGTCGAAGCGACGGCTATCGGAAACATGATTGCCCAATGGTTGGCGCTCGGAAAAATCAAGACATTGGAACAGGCCCGGAAGCTTGTCCGCCAGTCGTTTCCGTTGAAAACATTTGTTCCGAAAAAAGGGGAGTGACGATATGGTCCGTGACCAATTTGATGAAGCAAAACAAGCGTATGAACAGTGGGGGATCAATGTCGATGAAGCGTTGCGCACGTTAGAGAAAGTATCGATTTCTATTCATTGCTGGCAAGGTGATGATATTACCGGCTTTGAGACGCAAAAGCGAGAGTTGTCCGGTGGGATCGATGTCACGGGCAATTATCCTGGCAAGGCACGTACACCAGACGAGTTGAGACAAGACTTGGACAAGGCGCTATCTTTAATCCCTGGAAAACATCGCGTCAACTTGCATGCCATTTATGCGGAAACGAAGGGCAAGACAGTCGAACGTGACGAATTGGCCCCAGAACATTTTGAGAACTGGGTTGAGTGGGCGAAGGAACGCGGAATCGGATTGGATTTCAATCCGACGCTCTTTTCTCATGAAAAAGCCGTTGATGGCTTGACGTTATCCCATCCGAACGAGGAAATTCGCCAATTTTGGATTCGTCATTGCATCGCCAGTCGGAAAATCGGGGCCTATTTCGGTGAGAAACTCGGCACGCCATGTTTAACGAACATTTGGATTCCCGACGGTTACAAGGATATTCCAAGCGACCGACTGACTCCAAGACAACGACTGAAAGACGCACTTGATGAAATTTTTGCCGAACCGATTGATGAGGCATACAACCTCGATTCCGTCGAAAGCAAGCTGTTCGGCATCGGCTCGGAAGCATATGTTGTCGGATCACATGAATTTTATCTCGGCTATGCCTTAACTCGCAATAAAATCTACTTGCTCGATACGGGTCATTTCCATCCAACCGAGACGATTTCGAATAAAATTTCCGCGCTTATGCTTTATTTTGATAAACTAGCGTTACACGTCTCGCGTCCGATGCGCTGGGATAGCGACCATGTCGTTGTGCTTGACGATGAACTGCGGGAGATCGCCCTTGAGCTTGTCCGTAACAAGGCGCTCGACCGAGTCATGATCGGACTTGACTTTTTCGATGCCAGCATCAACCGGGTGGCAGCGTGGGTCATCGGTACGCGGAATATGATTAAAGCGCTGTTGTATGCGCTCTTGTTGCCGCACGACCATTTGAAGCGGCTGCAAGAAGAAGGACGATTCACCGAGAGGCTCGCGTTGATGGAAGAGTTTAAGACTTATCCATTTGGTGCAGTATGGGATGAGTATTGCGCGGCGATGGGAGTGCCGGTAAGAGAGCGGTGGTTGGTCGAAGTTGAGCAGTATGAAGCGGAAGTTTTACGGAAACGGTGACTTTTTCCATTGGATCATAGATGGGCTGGTTAGGCATACGCCTTGGCTAGCCCGTCAAATTTCCTGACAGTTCAAGTATCAAAAGAAAGCGGGAAGAAATATGAGGTTTATTTTCGGAATATTCAGTTTTATAAGTCGCCAGGACAACATTCGGATCAGATATTTTCTTCTTATGATCGGCATGTCTATCCCTCCTCTTCTCTTGCTAGGGTTTATTTCTTTTCATATTGCCAAAAATACATTAATCGAAAATCAACGGCAAACCACAACAAAACAGCTGCAAACATCCAGTCATGTAGCAGATTTGCTGTTTCAAAACATCATTAACATGGAACGTCTGATCTCATGGAATCGTGATGTCCGCAATGAACTTGTGAATAGCGCGGAGTACACGAATGTTGATCGTGGTAGACTGGACCAAGACACGACACGAAAAATTGAAAATTTAATTTCAAGCTATTTCATCGATACTCAGTATATTGATTCCATCTGTTTATTTAATAACCGCTATCGTTCCGTTTGTTATGGAAATCCGAGCAGTAGTGGAAAATATGGAAGAGGTGGTACACATCCAGAGATTGCTCAATCTCCATGGTATCAACGAAGTGTAGAAGCGCAAGGAAGACCAGTATTTTTTGGTTATAATGTCCTCAATAAGGAGCAATCTAGCACTACATTTTCATCTGTGAAATTATTAAAAGATCCACAAAATGTGTTTGATCCAAGGAAAATCGGTTTATTGGTTGTCAATATTAGAAAGGTGATGTTTCAGCGGGTATTTCCCGAGGAGAAACGTTTTGAATGGGCGATACTTGATTTGACTGACGATAATGAAGGAAAAGAGGTTTTTAACAATGTTCCCCCTTTTCTGCTAGAGTTTCAACGAATGGATTCGAAACCCTTTCCTCACCAATTGCGGAGAAAGGGATACCTTATTAGCAGTTATCAAAATGAAACGACACAATGGTTTTTTATCCAGACGATCAAAGAAAAGGACTTGCTGAAACAAGCACGCCAAATTGGACTAGCTACCGCTTTGATTTCGTCTGTTCTTGGATTGACGGCTTTGTTTTTTGCCTTCTTTGCATCGGGAAAGGTGGCTAAGCCACTAATCCATTTGCGTGAAATTTTTCAAAAAGTGATGGTGGAAAATCAGCAATTAAATGAACAACTAATTCGTGCCCAATTAGAAAAAAAAGAGGCGGAGTTAAGAGTTCTTCAAGCACAAATTAAACCGCATTTTTTGTATAACACACTGGATTCCATCTATTGGATGGCCGTACTGAAGAATCACCACGAAATTGCGCAAATGGCGGTCGCCTTGTCAGAAAGTTTCAAGTTGAGCTTAAATCAAGGCGAAGATATGATTCCCGTTTCAAAAGAATTAGAACATATCCACCATTATATGACCATCCAAAACTTTCGATATCAACACCGTTTTCAGTATATCGAACAAGTAGATCCGGATGTTATGATACAAAAAATTCCAAAACTATTGCTTCAACCTTTGGTTGAAAATGCGATTTATCATGGATTAGAACCAAAAATTGGCCCAGGGACTGTTGAGGTCATCGGAAAAATGGTAGATGGATGGACTGTTTTTGTCATTCGCGATAATGGGGTCGGAATAGCGGACATGATGCTTATCGAACAAGGATTTGGTTTACGAAACGTGAGGGAAAGGTTGGTGTTATGTTACGGACCAGATAGTGTATTGAGGATATCCAGTCAAGTGAACGAAGGAACAACGGTCGAGATCAAATTTCGTCCGAAAACGGGAGGTGATGACAAGTGTTAAAAGCAGTCATTTTTGATGACGAGTACATTGTTCTTCAAGGATTACAAACGATGATTAATTGGAATGAATACGGAATTGAATTGGTAGGCACAGCAACAAACGGAAAAGATGCCTTGGCATTGTTTGAAGCGGCCCGACCTAATATCGTTTTTACAGATATTCGCATGCCGGGGATGGACGGACTAGAAGTGATTGAGAAAATCCTAGCTGCCGAGCCGGATACCATTTGCATCGTTTTCAGTGGTTTTCATGAATTTGAATATGTCAAAAAGGCGCTGAAACTCGGAGTTGTAGATTACTTGGAAAAACCGATTACCATTCCGGTAATCGAGGAAGCTATTAAACGAACGATAGAGAAAATCGAACATCGTCAAAACCTCTCGCTTCTTCAATCCAGATGGAATGATGTGAGAGCGGAGTTGTTGGAAAAAGCTACGTTTGATTTGTTGCTGCTAGGAAAAGAAGCGGTGCCAAAATGGAGAGAAAGTTTTGGGGAAGAAGTTGAACGCGTAAAGGGGGTGACAGTGCTCGCTACGTTTCACCATGGATGGTTTCTACCTGAGCACGATTCATACAAAGTTGTTCACCTCCGAAATGGGAAGGAGCATGTCTTCGTTGTTTTTCATTTGACACATTCGAATGGGGAGATATGGGAAAAATGGATAGCAGACTTCGAAAATGAGAAATTTGTTATTGGAGCAGGAAAAACATATGAATATTTAGAAGAGGCTACAAAAAGTTATCAAGAGGCATTGCAAGCGCTTCGTTATGGACAGTTTATGCAAGAAAACGGTTTGCTTCGGTTTGAGGATATTGGAGGAAATCCAAATATTCCGATGGATCTACCAGAACAAGAAGAAAGAATGATTTTTTGCATGCGTTCTGGAGATCGAAAAGGGCTTAGGAAGCAGATTCAATGTTTTCTGAAGCAGCTTGATGAACAGCGGTTAAATCCCGATATATTGGAACGGGAACTGTTGAAAATGATTTATCTTGCCTTGGAAGTGGCGAAAGAGGTTCACAAAGACATTATTGTCATCAACGATCCGCATTATTTGCCGCACGTCGATATTCGAGTGATCCGTACAAAAGAAGATCTGTACCGGTGGTTTCAGGAGCAAATCGAGAAAATTATGGAGTGGATGCTTGCCGCGCGCCGGGAAGTCAAGCATGAGGCTGTTGCGAAAGCATGTGATTATATTGAGAAGCATTATTTTTGCGATTTGACATTGCAAGAAGTGGCGGAATATGTGGGCATGAATCCTACTTATTTTAGCTTGCTGTTTAAAGAAGAAATGGGGCAATCGTACATTAAGTATTTAACAAAAGTGCGAATGGAACAGGCGAAGAAGCTGTTGCAGGAAGGAGAAAAAGTCGGGGAAGTAAGCGAGAAGGTTGGTTATCATAGCTACCGCCACTTTTCGGAGCTGTTTAAAAAATATACCGGCATGAAACCAGGCCAGTATCGGGATGCTTTTTATCAATAGGTGAAAAAGCAACCTCGCTGTATTAACAAACAAAAGCGAGGTTTTTTGTATGATTGCACAATTTAATCGATTTTCATTCACCTACCAAACATGATGGATTAGGGAAGCAGTTATAATCAATATACAAAAAAGTTCCCCACTCTGGCATGAAAATGACGGATTAAGGCGGCGCATTTTCACAGCCCAACCTGATTGCTTACTCTAAAAAAAACGTACATAATCCCAAAAAATCAATCAATTACGAAATTAAATGAAAACACTTACAATAAAGTTAAGACAACGATGTATAAATCATTGAATCGCTAACACAAAAAGGGGGAACTTGCATTGAAAACAAAAGGCAAACTATTAGCTATTCTATGTTCAACTGCTCTATTTGCAGGTGTATTATCGGGTTGCAGCGGAGGTAAAGAAAGTGGCTCAAATGAGACAAAATCCAATGAAACAACGCTAACTTTGCTCACTGATAATGAAGATCTTGCGATGATTGAGGCGCTGAAAACCATTTCAGAGGAATTTGAAAAGAAATATCATATTAAAACGGAATTTGAAACTCGTCCAGGTGGGGCGGAAGGCGATAATTTGGTCAAGACGCGTTTGGCTACAGGAGATATGACCGACTTGATGGTCTATAATTCTGGTTCTCTTTTGCAAGCTTTAAATCCAGAGAAAAATTTTGTCGATCTTTCCAACGAACCATATATTGATAAACTTGAAGATTCATTTAAAAAATCAGTCACCGTAAACAATAAAGTGTACGGTGTACCGCTTGGGAGCTTTGCCGCTGGCGGTTGGTTATACAACAAAAAAGTGTACCAGGAGCTCGGACTTTCCGTTCCGAAAACATGGGCAGAACTTATGGCCAACTGTGAAAAAATTAAAGCTGCGGGCAAAACAGCAGTGATTGGCACATATAGACATACTTGGACATCGCAAATTGTTTTTTTGGCCGATTTTTATAATGTACTTGCACAAGAGCCGACGTTTGCTGAAGATTACACTGCCAATAAAGCAAAAATCGCCACAACACCTGCTGCGTTAAAAGGTTTTGAAAAGTTAGAGGAAATATACAAAAAAGGCTACATGAATAAAGATTTTAACGCAACGACATACGAAGACGGATTGAAAATGCTGGCGGAGGGCACAGGAGTTCATTACCCGATGATTTCCTTTGCTTTGCCAAACATTGAAAAGTTGTATCCAGATAAAGTGAATGATATTGGGTTCTTCCCGCAGCCAAGTGATAGTCCTGACATTAATGGGATTACAGTATGGTCACCAGATAGTATTTATATTAACAAAGCAAGTGAGCATGTAGAAGAGGCGAAAAAATGGCTTGAATTTTTCGTATCGGAAGAAGCGCAACAAATCTTTTTCTCTAAAGTGAAGCCTTATGGCCCAGCGGCAATTAAAGGAATTCAACTGCCTGATGATACGTACACAGCCGTAAAAGACATGCTTCCATATTTTGAACAAGGCAAGACAGCACCTGCCCTTGAATTTTTGAGCCCAGTTAAAGGCCCCAATCTTGAACAAATTACGGTTGCTGTTGGCAGTGGACTCAAATCGGCCAAAGAAGGGGCTGAGTCATACGATAAAGATGTTGAAAAACAGGCGAAACAGCTTGGTTTAAAGGGCTGGTAATTTACGGAGTATTCAAACTCAAGGCCCTGTCACACGAACGACAGGGCTTTCTCTACCTAGAGGCGAAAGAGGGGATTGACGGGATGAATCCGTTAGCGAGTCGCGCATATACGTATTGGTTTATCGTTCCGGCTGGTATTATTTACTTTGTTTTTTTTCTGTTTCCAACACTGATGTCGTTTTTCTTCAGCATGACGTGGTGGTCACTGACAGATTGGAAATTTATTGGATTTGATAACTTTAAGATGTTTTTAACAGAGGAATCGTTAAATATTGGCTTTCGGAATACAATCATTTATGCAGTTGTTACTTGTTCTTTAAAAGTGATTCTTGGTTTGATGCTGGGAGTGTTTTTAAGTTCGAAACTTCGAACAGTCGGATTTATTCGTTCGATGGTGTTTTTTCCATCGCTTCTCAGCACCATTGCGGTTGGGATGGCCTTTATGGGCATGATGCATCCATCCAAAGGATTGATTAACCTCACTTTAAAAGCGATTGGAATTGTTGGACCGGACTGGCTCGGCGATACGAGAATCGCTCTTTTGTCCGTGGCACTTGTTGATGTGTGGAAAGGAGTCGGAATCGCAACGGTGATTTTTATTGCCGGGATTATGTCGATTCCACGTGATTATTATGAAGCGTTGATGATCGATGGAGGAAATGCGTTCCAACGGTTTTGGAATATTACGTTGCCGCTCAGCCGGCCTGCGATGAATTCAGTGATCATTCTTTCCTTTATCGGTGGCCTCCGTTCTTTTGATTTGATTTGGGCAATGACAAAAGGGGGGCCTGGATTTAGCACGGATTTAATTGCCTCAATTATTTATAAACAGTATCAAGCAGGTTTTTATGGGCTCTCGACAGCGGGGAATGTGATTTTATTCTTGCTTGTTTCTGCACTGGCGTTTCCGTTATATGTCTATTTGAACCGAAAAGAGGTGAACTTGTAATGAATAACTTAGCAAACGAACCAGCGGAACTTTTTACTGCTTCCGAAAGACGTAAGGGCTGGGCAAGAAAGCGAATGCAGAAAATCGCCATCGAATGTGTCGCTGTGTTATTGACCTTGGTTGTGTTCGGCATCCCATTTTACTTTGTCATCATCAACGCGGTGAAGAATGCACAAGAATCTTCATTATTAAATATGGCATGGCCGAGCTCATTCCACCTTATAGAAAATATGCGGGAGGTGTTGGCGGCGCAAGATGGAATGATCATTCGCGCTTTCTTTAACAGTCTTATGATTACGGCATTTTCGATTGTTCTTCTCATTTTTCTTGGTGCCATGGCCGGATATGTATTGCACCGAAAGAAAAACAAAGCAACATCGTTTTTTGACTTTTTGATTCTTGTTGGGCTTATTATTCCTCCAGCGGTTGTACCAACCATTTGGGTGCTGAACGAAATCGGTTTGTTTAAAACGATGCCGGGAATCGTGCTCGTTGAAGTAGCACTCAATCTGCCGTTTACCGTGCTTCTTTATAAAAATTTTATGGCAACCATTCCAAAGGAAATTGATGAAGCTGCATTGATTGATGGCTGCGGTCGCTTCCGTCTATTTTTCTCGATTATTTTTCCGCTGTTAAAACCGGTTTCGGCGACAGTCGTTGTGTTGACGACAGTAGGAATTTATAACGACTTTGTCAATCCGTTGTATTTTTATCCAGGTAAGGAAAACGCCACATTGCAACTGACGCTATACAACTTTTTTAGCATGTACAATACACAGTGGAATTTGCTGTTTACCAATATTCTCTTAATTTCGCTTCCACCATTGATTTTGTTCATTTTCTTCAATAAGAAAATCGTTGACGGTATGGTTGCGGGTTCAATCAAGTGATAGATGATCCAATTTTTCATTTCATAGGAGATGGATGATGAAAAAGTATATTGTGTCTGATGTTAGCGGTACGAAAGTAAAAAACGGAGTGATGTTAGAGGATTATACGAGTCTTTCCAAGGCCTACCCAATGTCAACATTTAGAGCTGTTTTGAGCAGACATGTAAATTATCACTTTATTTCCGCACAAAAAAGACTCTTTTTTGCACATTCCTTCGGAATATCCCTCTCCCCCTTTCCGAAAGAATGTGCTAAATTTTTTGTGAATTATTTCGGAATGGGACATGGG
>NZ_SDLA01000119.1:0-226 GCF_013096845.1 Geobacillus sp. BMUD | reverse complement strand
TCCCAAGGCTAAATACTCCCTAGTGACCGATAGTGCACCAGTACCGTGAGGGAAAGGTGAAAAGCACCCCGGGAGGGGAGTGAAAGAGAACCTGAAACCGTGTGCCTACAAGTAGTCAGAGCCCGTTAATGGGTGATGGCGTGCCTTTTGTAGAATGAACCGGCGAGTGACGATGGCGTGCGAGGTTAAGCCGAAGAGGCGGAGCCGCAGCGAAAGCGAGTCTGAA
>NZ_SDLA01000118.1:0-226 GCF_013096845.1 Geobacillus sp. BMUD | reverse complement strand
CCCACACCTCATCCCCGCACTTTTCAACGTGCGTGGGTTCGGGCCTCCAGCCGGTGTTACCCGGCCTTCACCCTGGACATGGGTAGATCACCTGGTTTCGGGTCGACGACGACGTACTTCGCGCCCTGTTCAGACTCGCTTTCGCTGCGGCTCCGCCTCTTCGGCTTAACCTCGCACGCCATCGTCACTCGCCGGTTCATTCTACAAAAGGCACGCCATCACCCAT
>NZ_SDLA01000117.1:0-229 GCF_013096845.1 Geobacillus sp. BMUD | reverse complement strand
TTGAGCTTGCTTCTTCGCTGGTTTGCGTCGAGGAATCTGGCTCCTCTGCATTCGCTTGTAGACGCAGACGCAAACGAAGCAGTCGAAGGAATTCTCATTCCTTCAAAACTGAACGAAACGGAAGCGCCATGTTCATTGAACCGAAAGGTTTGTCATCCTTAGAAAGGAGGTGATCCAGCCGCACCTTCCGGTACGGCTACCTTGTTACGACTTCACCCCAATCACTTGC
>NZ_SDLA01000116.1:0-236 GCF_013096845.1 Geobacillus sp. BMUD | reverse complement strand
TTTGTTAGCGGTGTGCTGGCAGCGTGTGAATTCTTTGAGGACGCGCTTGAGGAGATGTGGGAAGAAAAGAAGGCGGAGTGATCCGCCTTTTTATGTATTCATTTCCTGTGGTATGCGGGGCAGGAAACGAATACATAAGTTAATCGTTAAAAATTCCACTCTATTTCAATATCCTCGCCATGAATATAGATTCTTCGAATCAACTTCTGCACAATTGCCTGCCGAGTTGAAAAGTC
>NZ_SDLA01000115.1:0-241 GCF_013096845.1 Geobacillus sp. BMUD | reverse complement strand
TTGCTTGCTATGAATCGCAATAATAAAGTGAATGATTATATCAACAAGACTTGCCGTTACATCATTAACTACTGTATTGAAAATCAAATTGGCAAACTTGTCATTGGCTATGCGGAAACATGGCAACGCAATATTAATCTAGGAAAAAAGACAAATCAAAACTTTGTCAATATTCCTCTCGGTAACATAAAAGAAAAACTAGAATATCTTTGTGAATTTTACGGCATTGAATTCTTTAAAC
>NZ_SDLA01000114.1:0-250 GCF_013096845.1 Geobacillus sp. BMUD | reverse complement strand
GCTTTCTTCTCCTCCGGGTACTAAGATGTTTCAGTTCCCCGGGTGTGCCCTCCATGCCCTATGGATTCAGGCATGGATACTGCCCCATTACGGACAGTGGGTTCCCCCATTCGGACATCTCCGGATCTACGCTTGCTTACAGCTCCCCGAAGCGTTTCGGCGTTTGCCCCGTCCTTCATCGGCTCCTAGTGCCAAGGCATCCACCGTGCGCCCTTTCTAGCTTAACCTACAGCGTCTCGGCTTCTTCCTT
>NZ_SDLA01000113.1:0-250 GCF_013096845.1 Geobacillus sp. BMUD | reverse complement strand
AAACTAACGAAAACTATAAGCTGTTAAACAGCAACATGGCACAGCAAATTTTAAAAAAGGTCAATGAAGCCTTTAAATCTTTCTTTGGTTTGATCAGTCTTGCCAAACAAGGAAAATATGACTACAAGGCTATCAGTATTCCAAAATATCTTAAAAAAGATGGCTTTCATTCACTGATCACTGGCCAGATTCGTATAGACGGCAACAAATTCACGATACCGTATTCTCGCCTATTTAAAAAGACTCACAA
>NZ_SDLA01000112.1:0-255 GCF_013096845.1 Geobacillus sp. BMUD | reverse complement strand
TTGTGAGTCTTTTTAAATAGGCGAGAATACGGTATCGTGAATTTGTTGCCGTCTATACGAATCTGGCCAATGATCAGTGAATGAAAGCCATCTTTTTTAAGATATTTTGGAATACTGATAGCCTTGTGGTCATATTTTCCTTGTTTGGCAAGACTGATCAAACCAAAGAAAGATTTAAAGGCTTCATTGACCTTTTTTAAAATTTGCTGTGCCATGTTACTGTTTAACAGCTTATAGTTTTCGTTAGTTTTTGCA
>NZ_SDLA01000111.1:0-255 GCF_013096845.1 Geobacillus sp. BMUD | reverse complement strand
GAGGCCGCCCGCCTATCGGCGAAACGCGCTGGAGGGCCTGCGAGGAGGCTGTCGCCGCCGCAGCAGGACCGAAGCGTCGCGAGCCGATGGCGGCCGGAGCTAGACAGTAGTCCATATGCATGAACATGGCGCTTCCGTTTCGTTCAGTTTTGAAGGAATGAGAATTCCTTCGACTGCTTCGTTTGCGTCTGCGTCTACAAGCGAATCCAGAGGAGCCAGATTCCTCGACGCAAACCAGCGAAGAAGCAAGCTCAA
>NZ_SDLA01000110.1:0-255 GCF_013096845.1 Geobacillus sp. BMUD | reverse complement strand
GAGGCCGCCCGCCTATCGGCGAAACGCGCTGGAGGGCCTGCGAGGAGGCTGTCGCCGCCGCAGCAGGACCGAAGCGTCGCGAGCCGATGGCGGCCGGAGCTAGACAGTAGTCCATATGCATGAACATCGCGCTTCCGTTTCGTTCAGTTTTGAAGGAATGAGAATTCCTTCGACTGCTTCGTTTGCGTCTGCGTCTACAAGCGAATGCAGAGGAGCCAGATTCCTCGACGCAAACCAGCGAAGAAGCAAGCTCAA
>NZ_SDLA01000010.1:0-102384 GCF_013096845.1 Geobacillus sp. BMUD | reverse complement strand
CAATGGCGCATTAAACATCTTAAAGAAAAGTAAAGCTGTAGACCTGAGTGTCTTATGCTCTAGCGGCGAAGTGGACACGCCTCAAAGAATAAGGATTGCTTGAAGCAGTCAAACTTCTTTGGAAGCCCCCACTTCAAATTTTCGCTAGAAAATTAAGTGGGGGTAGTTCACGGATGTTTTGGCAAGAGTAAACTTAGTTGGCGCTCCATCGAAGAGAAAGCGGCAAGATCACCTGTCTTTTGTTTGTCGCCGTTTGACGGTTGCCGTTTTGTTAAGCACCAAAATAAGCTACGCTCCATTTGTCTTAACGGCAAATGGAGCGTAAGTGATATTCGATAATTTCTTCGATTTGTGAAGGAGATAGCTTGCCAGGTTGCATGATGCCGTGCATCGCTAAGCCGTCAACCAATGCGTATAGGCGCTCTGTTTCCAACTCAATCGACACATCAGACCTTAACAGCCCGAGATCGCGCAACAGTTCAAGCAGCCTTTTCATGGCCGTTTGCAACTGATGGTATATTTGTTCGCTCAGTGGTTGGAGTGCGGGATCCCAAAGTGCCCTTTGTGTAAAAACAAGCCACACCTCCATTTCTTTTTTGGTTTCATCGGTTAACGGCAGAAGTTCAAGGAGACAACGCTTGACTCCTTCAAGGGGCGGGATGGAGGGAGGGATGGCCTCAACCCGCTCCCGCACCCGTTCAGAGACAAGCTTCATCGAAAAGGCTAACAACTCCGATTGGGAAGTAAAATAATAGCGCAGCGCCCCGGCGGACATTCCTGCCTCTTTAGCGATATTTCGCACGGTTGCTTTTTCGATGCCGTCCCGCATGATCACGGTCCATGTCGCTTCTGCAATTCGTTTCCTCTGCTTTTCGTGATCTACTATTTTGGGCATATATCTAGTGTAACACAGTTGTTTTTTTAATACAATTGTGTTACTATTTTTTTGACACAAATGTATTAAAAAGGAGGCGGTCCATATCATTGGTTGGCTGATTATCGCATGTGAAGTGCTGTTTTGGGTGTTCGTCATATCCGGATTGTTCACGCGTTATATGTTAAAATGGAAAATGACCAGTGTATGCCTTTTTTTATGCACCATTTTGGCAGATCTTATTTTACTAGTTGTGTCGGTTGTAGACTTAGCGCACGGGCAGACAGCGAAGTTATCCCATTCATTGGCAGCTGTTTATATCGCTGTGTCCGTTGTGTATGGACGTCGCATGATCCAATGGGCAGATAATCAGTTTGTTCACCTTTTTTTGAAAATGCCTAAGCCGAAAAAATCTCTTCTCTTCGGGAAGGAGCATGCAAAGCACGAACGCCTAGGGTGGTATCGTCACCTGGGGGCTTGGGCGATCGGTCAAGCGATTTTGTTGGCCATGGTTTGGTTCGTAGGCGATATGTCGAAAGCGAAAGAACTGTTGGTGATGGCAGGCCGTTGGACGTTGGTTTTGGTGGTTGATTTTGTCTGGAGTTTCAGCTATACAGTATGGCCGCGAAAAGAACCGAAGGAGACACTGGCAAAACCAAGAAGTTGGTAGAGGAAGGGAGAGAAATGGCGTGAGTTCCATCGAGCGGTTGGCGCAATGGATTCGCGAGGCTGACACGATTGCTGTCCTGACCGGGGCCGGGATGAGCACGGAGTCCGGCATCCCTGATTTTCGCAGCGAAAACGGCCTTTACGCCCAAGAAGACCATGTTGAATATTATTTATCAGAGCATTATTACAAAAAAGATCCGGTTGATTTTTGGCGTCGATTCAAGCGGATGTTTTCATTAAAAATGATGGGAGGCTTTGCGCCGAATGAGGGGCATCGGTTTCTCCGTTGGCTTGAGGAGATGGGCAAGACGGTGACGATTTTGACGCAAAATATTGACGGGCTGCATACGAAAGCGGGGAGCACAAATGTCATTGAGCTGCACGGCACGTTGCAGACGGCGACATGCCAGTCGTGCGGCGAGATCTATGATTTAGCATTCATCAATCGCAGTGACGTTCCGCGCTGCGGCAAGTGCGAGACGATTTTGAAGCCGGATGTCGTCTTGTTTGGCGGACTCGTGCCGCGCATGGAAGAAGCGTTTGCCGCGGCGGCTGCCAGCGACTTGTTGCTGGCGATGGGAACAAGTCTGGAAGTGGCTCCCGCCAACCAAATTCCGTTCTACGTCGCCGCTGAGTCGCCGGCGACAAAGAAAGTATTGATCAACAAAACAGTGACAAGAATGGACGGGATGTTTGATCTTGTCATTTATGGCGGGATTGGGGAAACGGTTCAACATGTACGTCGGTATATGCAGGTTGAATAATAGGACTTTATGGCCGCATCGGTTGCAATATATTATTTTTGAAGCTTTCCCATTTGCAGCTTTTACCAAGGATTGGATCGACTGTCGGGCGACCGAACAATGCCGCTTCCAGGCCTATAGATGGGTCTTTGAAGCAGGCGGTTGTTCGATCTTCCGTCACGCCTTGGCGCGACGGAGGCAAGCGGTTGCATCTCTTTGAAAAAAACAACTTCTTGGACAAAAAAACGTAAAAACAGCATTGTACTTTTCAGAACATTCCGATATAATAAAGATGACATACCAACCGGTTGGTATTTAGAGATAGGGGTTCAGGCGCAACGAAAAACGGAGGGGACAATCATGCATTTGCGATTAACGGATGAACAACGTATGGTGCAAAAAGCGATCCGCAAGTTTGTCGAAAAAGAATTGATGCCGCTCGAAAATGAAGTATTGCGCAACGAACGGGAAGGGAAGCCTGGGCTTCCGCCCGAAAAATTAAAAGAGCTGCAGCTCAAAGCGAAAGAATCGGGTTTTTGGGGGATCAACACGCCGGAAGAATACGGCGGCGCAAATTTGGGCCACGTCATGCAGGCCATCGTGCTCATGGAAGTATCGAAAACGTTCGTTCCGTTCCAGTTTGGCGGATCGGCGGACAATATTTTATATTACGCCAACGAGGAGCAAAAGAAAAAATATTTGATTCCAACGATCAACGGCGAGAAAAAATCGTGCTTTGCCATGACCGAGCCGGGAGCGGGGTCCGATACGCGCAACATTCAAATGACAGCGATCAAAGATGGGAACGAATGGGTGTTAAACGGGGAGAAGACATTCATTACCGGCGGCAATGACGCTGATTTTGTCATGGTCATCGCCATTACGGACAAAGAGCGGCACCAGGCTTCCAAAGGCCGCGAAGGGGTGACGTGCTTCATCGTCGACCGCGAGATGGGCTGGCGTTCGGAACCGATACATACGATGGGGCCAGCGACACCGGCCAGTCTCATTTTCGAAAATGTGCGCGTGCCCGAGGAAAACATTTTAGGCGAACTGCATCATGGCTATCAACTGGGGCTTGAGTGGATCGGCTACGCCCGCTGGGTCGTCGGCGCCCGTGCAGTCGGAGCGGCGGAGCGGCTGCTGCAAATGGCCATCGACTATGCGAAAGAGCGTGTCACATTCGGCAAACCGATCGCCGAACGACAAGCGATTCAATGGATGATCGCCGATTCGGCGGTGGAAATCGAGGCGGCGAAATGGCTCGTGTTGAACGCGGCGTTTACGCTTGATCAAGGGGAAGACAATCGCCATTTAGCATCAATGGCGAAACTGTTTGGCGCCAACATGGGCAACCGCGTTGTCGACCGGGTGTTGCAAATCCACGGTGGGATGGGCTATACGAAAGAAATGCCGATCGAGCGCTGGTACCGTGAAGCGAGATTGTGGCGCATTTACGACGGCACGGATGAAATTCAGCGCCTCATTATTGCCCGCAATTTGATCAAAGGGCACGTTAAGCTTGGGCAGTTCATCTAAAAAAATGAAAGCGTTGTCGAAAGGGAGGAGAAAGCGATGATTCAACGATTTGCTGGAAGAGTGGCGTTTGTGACCGGAGGGAGCCGCGGCATTGGCAAGGCGATTGTCACCCGTTTTGCCGAAGAAGGAGCGAAAGTGGCGTTCATTGATTTAAATGCAGAAGCCCTTGAAGCGACGGCTGCAGAGCTGCGGGAGAAAGGGTATGACGTTTACGCCAAGGTGGCGAGCGTCACCGACCGTGAACAAGTAGAAGCGACGATGCAAGAGGTCGTCGATCAGTTCGGTTCGCTCGATATTCTTGTCAATAACGCCGGGGTCATTCGCGACAACTTGCTGTTTAAAATGACCGATGACGATTGGCAAACCGTCATGGACGTCCATTTGAAAGGGGCGTTTTACTGCGCCCGCGCCGCACAAAAATATATGGTCGAAAAAGGGTACGGGCGCATCATCAACATTTCGTCGACGTCAGCGCTCGGCAACCGCGGCCAGGCGAACTATTCGGCGGCGAAAGCCGGCATCCAAGGATTTACGAAAACGCTGGCGATCGAGCTTGGCAAATTCGGCATCACGACGAACGCCGTCGCTCCCGGGTTTATTGAAACCGATATGACGAAAGCAACGGCTGAGCGGCTTGGCATTTCGTTTGAGCAACTCATCCAAGCGAGCGTCGCCACCATCCCGGTCGGACGCAGCGGGCGTCCGGAAGACATCGCCCATGCCGTCGCCTTTTTCGCCGATGAGCGATCGTCGTTTGTCAACGGCCAAGTGCTGTATGTCGCCGGCGGTCCGAAATGTTGAACACAAGGGGGGGCGAACATGTATCAGCATGACATCGGAAGACGGTCGACGAAAGTAAAAAACGTCGTTGAGCGCGGGGCGGTGAAAAAGTTTGCCGAAGCGATCGGCGACCCGAATCCTATTTATTGGGATGAAGAAACAGGGAAGCGGTCGCGCTACGGGCGCAATATCGCCCCGCCGACGTTTCCGCGCGTGTTTGACTACGGCGTCATTGAAGGATTGAAGCTGCCGGCAAAAGGGCTCATCCACGGCGAGCAGCGTTTCCATTACGAGCGCCCGCTGTTTGTCGGCGAAGAGCTGTATTGCTATGCGGAAGTGAAAGATTACTATGAAAAGCAAAGCAGCATGGGCCTGCTCGGCTTTTTGGTCATCGCCAACAACGGCGAAGACCCTGATGGGAATCTCGTTTTTACTTCGACCTCGACGATCATTATGAACGAGGCGGTTAGAAAGGCGATGAGCGTATGACGACGATCCGTGATTGGCAAGTGGGGCAATCGCTTCCCGAAGTGACGCTTCCGCCGGTATCTCGGCTTGACTTAATCAAATATGCCGGCGCATCCGGCGATTACAATCCGATCCATACGATTGATGAAGAGGCGAAAAAAGCGGGACTGCCAGGCATTATCGCCCACGGCATGTGGACGATGGGGAATCTGGCTAAGCTGTTCACCCCTTATTACGAAGAAGGGTTTGTTCAAGACTATTTCGTCCGCTTCCAGTCGATGGTGTTTTTAAACGACGTCATCACCTTAAAAGCAACGGTGAAGGAAAAAGGAGACAAGACGATTCGTTTTGACGTTGCTGCTGTCAACCAACATGGCAAAGACGTCGTCAAAGGCGAAGTTCTATTCTCGCTATATGAGTAAAGCGGCTCCGGCGGCAGCCGCCATGCGCGGTTGCCGGAGTCCATAGACAAAGGGGATGAGGAGGGGGCAGAGTGAAACGGGATGCTGTCATTGTGTCGGCCGTACGAACGGCCATCGCTCGCCAAGGAGGGGCTTTGGCGACGCTGCCGGCGCATATTTACGGGGCGGAAGTGATCAAGGAAGCGATGCGGCGGGCCAACATCGGACCGGAGCTTGTCGATGATGTCATTATGGGCAATGTTTTAAGCGGGGGCGGCAATATCGCCCGGCTGACGGCGTTGCAAACCGGCCTGTCGCTCGAGCTGACGGGGCTGACGGTCGATCGCCAGTGCGGATCAGGCATTAACGCCGTCAATTTAGCGGCGCAAGCCATTTGGGCCGGCGATGGAGATGTGTATATCGCTGGTGGGGTGGAAAGCATGAGCCGCGCGCCGTATTTGATGGATCGGCCGGAAAAGCCGTACAGCTCGACGCCGCCCAGTTTCCGCAAATCGCAGCTGTCGCCGAAAGAAATCGGCGACCCGCCGATGGGCATCACGGCGGAAAACTTGGCCAAAAAGTACGGCATCAGCCGCGAAGAACAGGACGCGTTCGCTTTGCGCAGCCAGCAGCGCATGGCGCGCGCCATGCAGGAAGGGCGGTTTGACGAGCAAATCGTGCCGATTGCCGTTCCAGTGAAAAAAGGTGAACCGTTCGTCTTCGATACGGACGAACATCCGCGCCCGAACACGACAATGGAAGCGTTATCGAAGTTGCCGCCGGCGTTTTTGGAAGGCGGAACGGTGACGGCCGGGAACAGTTCTGGATTGAACGATGGAGCGTCGGCGCTCGTCATCATGTCGCGGGAAAAAGCAGAGGAGCTTGGCTTAAAGCCGCTTGCCGTCATCCGCGCCTATGCGGTTGCCGGAGTGGATCCGAACATCATGGGCATCGGCCCGGTGCCGGCGACAAGAAAAGTGCTCGCCAAAGCCGGACTGACACTTGATGAGATGGACATAATTGAAATCAATGAAGCGTTCGCCGCGCAAGTGATCGCCTGCGACCGCGAGCTTGAGATGGATCCGGAAAAAGTGAATGTCAACGGCGGCGCCATCGCCCACGGCCATCCGCTCGGCGCGACGGGGGCGATTTTGATCACCAAAGCGGTGTATGAACTGAGGCGCCGCGGCGGAAAATACGCGCTTGTTACCGCGTGCATCGGCGGCGGCCAAGGCATCGCAACGATTATTGAGAGAGAATGACGCATTGGAGACTGTGGAGGATGAAAGAAAGATTAAGGGAAGTCGCCATTGAGTTGTTTGAACGCAAAGGATTCAAAGAAACGTCGGTGCAGGAAATCGTCGAAACAGTCGGGGCAACGAAAGGAGCCTTTTATTACTATTACAAAAGCAAAGAAGAGCTGCTCTGCGATATTTGTATTTCTTATTTGGATGATTTGTTGCTGCAGCAGGAGCACATCCTCGAAAACGCAGAGGCAAGCTGCACGGAGAAACTGCGGGAGATCGTCTATATGGTCATCCGCAACATTCGCACGCGGAAGAAAAGCGCCCGCATTTTCTTCCGCGAAATGCGGCATTTGGCTGATGACCATTTGGCGGAAATCCGCGCCAAGCGGCGGGAGTTCCGCAAACGGTATGAACAGCTCATTCAGGACGGGATTGCTCACGGCGAGTTTAAGCCATCCCTCAACGCGGAAATGATCACCTTCGGCCTGCTTGGGATCACGAACTGGAGCTATTACTGGTTTCAACCGGATGGGAGCGTTTCGGAAGAAGAGCTGACCGATATTTACGTTGATTTTATTTTAAACGGCATTCGGACGTCCAATGGGAACGTGGAGATGGACAAAGGAGCAGAGGGGCCGCTGAACTGATGGATTGGTTGTTTCGCTGATTAGGTTGAGCGGCAGACAAGGGGGGATCGGGATGGAGTTGTTCATTCAGCAACTGTTAAATGGATTGACGGTTGGAAGCGTTTACAGCCTCGTTGCATTAGGGTTGACGCTCGTTTACGGCATTTTGCATATTCCCAACTTCGCCCACGGCGCACTGTATATGATGGGCGGTTATGTGACGCTGACGGCCATGACGAAGCTCGGGCTGCCGTATGCGTTGGCCGTTGTTGTGTCGATGATTGTTGTCGGGCTGCTTGGCGTCTTGATGGAGCGGCTGGTGTTTTATCCGCTTCGCGACGCGCCGCCTCTTCATGATAAAATCGCAGCGATCGGGATCTTGCTGTTTTTGGAAGCGTTCGCCCAGTTCGTCTGGGGGGCGGACTATCAGACGATGCCGACCCCATATGGCGACGTTGTCAGCATGTTCGGCTTGACCTTGACGGTTCAACGCATTCTCATCATCGCATCCGCTGTCATCATCATGATCTTGCTTTACCTCTTCTTGAAAAAGACGTTCATCGGAGCTTCCATCATCGCGATGGCGCAAAACCGCGAAGGGGCGAATTTGGTCGGCATCAATACGAATAAAGTCGCCATGTTGACGTTTCTTCTTTCCGGCAGTTTGGCCGCGCTCGCCGCATCGCTCGCTTCACCGATCAACCTTGTGTTTCCCGGCATGGGCCATCTCGTCATCTTGAAAGCGTTTGTCATTATCATTCTCGGCGGCATGGGGAGCATCCCAGGCGCCATTGTCGGCGGTTATATTTTAGGATTCAGCGAGAGCTTGGGGGCGACGTACGTGTCGAACGACTACAAAGACATTATCGCCTTCGCCATTCTCGTCATCATTTTAACAGTCAAACCGAACGGACTGTTTGCCAAGGAGGGACGTTGATGGCCATTTTCGAAAAACGGCGCCTATGGCTGGCTGTCCTCATCGCGCTGGCGATTCTTTTTCCGCTTTTGGTCACAAATGGGTATTATTTGCATATGATGACCATTTCCTATATTTGGATGATTGCGGTATATGGTTTGAACTTGTTTACCGGCTATACCGGCTACCTGTCTCTCGCCCACGCTGGTTTTTTTGCGATCGGCGCCTATTCGCTCGGCATTTTGACGGTAAAAGTCGGTTGGCCATTTTGGCTCGCTTTCGTATCGGCTTGCTTGTTGACAACGTTGATTGGCGTTTTCGTCGGCCTTGTTGCACTGCGGACGAAAGAGCACTTTTTCGCCATTTATACGCTTTGTGTCGGCTACATTATCTATTTGATCATTGACAAATGGGACAGTTTAACCGGCGGGGTGCGCGGGTTTATTGGCATCCCGGCGCCGGCGGACATCGGTCCGCTCTCGTTTCAAACGCCCGTCGCCCAATATTATTTGGTGTTATGTTTCTTGGTTGCGGTGATCTTTACCATGTACCGCCTTGTCTATTCGTTGACCGGGCGGACGTACATCGCCATTCGCAACAGTGAGGAGCTCGCGTTGACGCTTGGCATCTCGACGATGAAAAACAAACTCGCCTCGTTTGTTCTGTCGGTCTTTTTTACATCGCTTGCTGGAGCGCTGTACGCCTCGTTTATCCGCTTTCTTGGTCCGGACATTGCGTACGTCAGCGTCATGTTCGACTTTTTAACGTATTTGCTTGTCGGCGGGATCGGTACGCTCGCTGGTCCAGTGGTCGGCACGCTGCTGATTACGTTTTTGTCCCAACAATTGCAGTTTTTGCAAGATTACCGGATGTTGATTTTCGGTCCGGTGCTGACGTTGCTCATCATCTTTTACCCACACGGCATGGCAGGGGGGATCATCCGTTTGAAAGCCAAGCGTGAAGAAGCGCGCCGCCTTAAGTTGGACACCAAACGAGCGGCCGCTGAACTGGCCGCCGCCTCGCGCCAAGAGCGGAGCGAACGATATGTAAAGGAGGGATGATGATGCTTTTACACGTCGAACGGTTGACGAAGCGGTTTGGTGGGCTTCTAGCGGTCAACGATGTCACGTTTTCCGTCGAACAAGGGAAAATCAACGCCATCATTGGCCCAAATGGAGCCGGCAAATCGACGTTTTTCAACTTAATCAGCGGCTTGTACCGGCCGACGTCGGGGACGATTGCGTTCAAAGGGCGCGATATTACCCGACTGCCGGCGAACGAACGAGCGAAACTTGGCATCGCCCGCACGTTTCAAACGACTCACTTGTTTGAACAGGCGACGGTGATTGACAACGTCATCATCGGCCATCGTCTCCGCACGTCATCCAACTTATTTGATGCCATTTTGCGCACGAAACGGCATCGCCGCGAAGAGCAGGCGTGCAAAGAAAAAGCGATGGAAGTGCTCGACTTTGTTGGATTGACCGATGTGGCGGATCGGATGGTGGCCAATCTATCGCAGGAGCAGAAAAAGCGGGTGGCGTTCGCGCTTGCCTTGGCGACCGATCCGGAGCTCGTTTTGCTTGACGAGCCGGCTGCCGGCATCAACCCGGATGAAACGGAAGGGCTTGAGGAGTTGATCGTCAAAATGGTAGAAGGCGGCCTGACCGTTTGCCTCATTGAGCACAAAATGTCGATGATCATGAAACTTGCCGACCGCATTATGGTGTTAAACTACGGAGAAAAAATCGCGGAAGGAACGCCTGAGGAAGTGCGGAACAACAAGGCGGTCATTCAAGCGTATTTAGGAGGGAGCGCCAGTGCTTGAAGTTGCAAACGTATCGGTCCGCTATGGGAGTTTTACCGCCATTCGTGATGTGACGTTTTCCGTCAAGCGCGGGGAAATCGCTGTCTTGCTTGGCGCCAACGGAGCAGGAAAAAGCACATTGTTTCGCGCGATCAGCGGGCTGCACAAGCCAGCGCAAGGGGAAATCCGCCTTGATGGCGAGCGCATCGATTCGCTGCCGCCCGACCGCATCGTTCAGCGCGGCGTCGTGCAGTGTGCAGAAGGACGCAAACTGTTTCCTGGCATGAGTGTATATGAAAATTTGCTGATGGGCGCTTACGTTCATCGAAAGGATAAACAAGGCATCCGCCGCTCGATGGAACATGTATATGAGTTATTTCCCATTTTGCGTGAAAAGCAGAATGAGCCAGCCGGATCGTTAAGCGGCGGCCAGCAGCAAATGCTCGCTATCGGACGCGCCTTAATGTCGCGCCCTGTCGTACTTTTGCTTGACGAGCCGTCGGTCGGGCTCGCTCCGCTCATTGTCGAGCAAATGTTTGCGACCATCCAACAAATTAACGCGGAAGGAACGACCATCTTGCTTGCTGAACAAAATGCCCATGCCGCGTTGTCGATCGCTAACCGGGGTTATGTGTTTGAAAATGGAACGATCGTGGCTTCCGGGACGGCGGAAGAGTTGCTGGCCAACACCAATGTCCGCAAGGCGTACATTGGTGCATGATAGACCTCATCCTGTCCACGAGTGAAAGCAAGGAGAGGAGATGGCGCTGAAAGGAGGTGAATAACGGCTGTGCTAAATATTATCTAAATATTCAAAATAATAAATAATCAATAGGGGGGAATAGAATGAAAAAAAGAAAATGGTCAATCGCTGTTATGATCGCGGCCATCATGATGTTGATGCTTGCTGCGTGCAACAATTCGCCAAGCAGCAATAACGCCAACGGCGGAAACAATAGCGGAGGAGGAGGCGGTGAAACGGGTACGGTCAACATCGGCTACAGCGGCCCACTGAGCGGCCCGGCTGCCTATTATGGCCAACGGACGTTAAACGGATTGAAAATGGCGGCAGAAGAGATTAACAATAACGGCGGCTTTGAGGTGAAAGGAAAGAAATACAAAATCAACCTCGTCCCATTAGATGACAAATATTTGCCAAACGAAACGGCGGCGAACGCCAAACGCCTTGTGCAAGAGCATCATACGCCGATCATTTTCACTCCGCACAGCGGCGGCGTCATGGCGCTGCAAGTGTTCAACCAAACGGACAATTTCATCATCGCGGCGTATACGAGCGAGCCGAAAATTACACAAACGGGCAATAAGCTAACCGTGCGCATTCCGCCGCGCTATGACGGCTACATCCCGACTTTTACCGATTATGCCATGAAGCATTTCGGCAAGAAACTCGCCGCCTTGCCGACGGCGACGCAATACGGGAAAGACTGGACGGAAAAACTGTTGCCGTATTGGGAAAAACAAGGCGGAAAAGTCGTCTACAAATCATCGATTGACTTTACGAAAGACACCGACTTCTTTACGATTGTCACGAATGCATTGAAAGAAAAACCCGATGTCCTGTTTATCGGCGGCGCTTCGGAGCCGACGGCAAAAGTGGCGAAACAAGCGCGCGAGCTGGGCTTTAAAGGCGGATTCATTATTATGGACCAAGCGAAGCTTGACGAAATGAAGCGAGTGACCGGTTCTTATGATATGTTGGAAGGTTCAATCGGCGTCATGCCGCTTATCGAGTCAGACGAACCGGCCGTTCCGGAGTTTGTGAAAAACTATCGGGCGAAGTTCAATGAAGATCCGGGATCGGAAGCCGCTTACAACTATTTGGCGCTTTACGCGTTCGTCGAAGCCATGAAAGCTGCCGGTTCGGTTGACGACCCGCAAGCGATCCGTGAACATATGAACGACGGCTTAAAAAACATTCCAGCCGAAAAGAAAGTGTATAACGTCCCAAGCATCGGCGACGATGGCGGTTTTGAATCGGAAATCGTCGTGGCCGCGGTGGAAAATGGAAAAATTGTGCCGATTGAGTTAATCCAACAATAATCAACGATGCAGATTGACAAGCAGAGGAATCCGATCATCGGGCTTTCAATGGGACTGCTCTTTGCATGAGCCCTGAAACGCGCATCCCGTAGATGGAGCGGCATAGGGATAAGCCATACAGAGGCTGTCTGAAAAGGTCATCACGCGACTTTTCCAGACAGCCTTTTCCATTTCCACATTATGACGTTTTTTGATTCATTATAGGTACTGTGGGTACGCCCCTTAGGGTGTCTTTGACCGGGCAGACACGTTCAACGTGTTCAATCAAGGCTTGGACGTTTTTTGGATCGGAAGGAGAGTCAATATCAATATGGTAGCGAATTTCTAAGAATCCAGGCCGAACGTCCGCTTTCTCCATAAAGCCATCGGGATCTAAATCCCCTTCTACGTGTACTTGGACTCCTTTCAGTTCGACCCCGTGATGGCTGGCAAACAGAGAGACCAGTACATTGATGCAACCGCCCAGTGCAGCTAGGACCAGCTCTACGGGATTCGGTCCCTGATCAGTGCCTCCCAAGGCTGGGGGTTCGTCAATGATGACTTGCTTGCCGTTAATGTCAGCCACTGAGCGTACTCCTTCGCCAGACCATTTGACATCAGAGGAAAAGGTGAGTTTAGGCATGAAAAAACCTCCTGACAAATAGGAATAGTGGATAAATTAAGAATAATACATAAATACCTATTTGACAAGTAAGAATTAAAGAAAATGGAGGTGACAGAAAGAAGAATGAATACAGTGTTGATCGGATTGTCGCTCGGTGCAACCACTTTCGGTTGGGTTCTCTCTTAATACTCATCTAATAAAACTATGTTCTAAATAATCAACAAAACAAATAGAAAAATTTCCAATCGTGCGATAAAATAAAGTTATTCCGCCACCTAGCGAATACAATCAAACAAGGGGAGAGACCGGCGATGCGGGAGATGGCCATCGGCCTTGTCGCTTCGTTCTTTTTTGCTGTCACGTTCATCTTGAATCGTTCCATGGAATTAGCTGGCGGCAGCTGGCTGTGGAGTTCGTCGCTTCGCTTTTTCTTTATGGCGCCGCTGCTATTTGTCATCGTTCTTTTCCGCCGCAACATCAGCCCGGTTTGGCATGACATCAAGCGCCATCCGCGGGTATGGATCACCTGGGGGACGGTCGGATTCGGCTTGTTTTACGCGCCGCTCACCTACGCGGCCGCCTACGGGCCGGGGTGGCTTGTGGCCGGGACATGGCAGTGCACGATTGTGGCTGGTGTTCTGCTTAGCCCGCTGTTTACGAAAACCATCGAAACGCAAAACGGAACGATGTCCGTGCGCCGTCCGATTGAAAAACGAGCGCTCTTCATTTCGCTTTTGATTTTGTTCGGCGTCGTTCTGATCCAGTTCCAGCAAGCAGGCCGCCTGACATGGAACGAAATGGCATTGGGGGTCTTTCCTGTGCTCCTTGCCGCGTTTGCGTATCCGCTTGGCAATCGGAAAATGATCGAACATTGCGCCGGGCGCCTCGATGCGTTTCAACGCGTATGGGGGATGACGATGGCTAGTCTGCCGTTTTGGCTGGTGGTCGCGTTGATGGGCTGGCTGACATCAGGGGCGCCGTCCGCGGGGCAAACGATGCAGTCGTTCATCGTGGCCATGAGTTCCGGGGTCATCGCGACGACATTGTTTTTTATCGCTACCGACCGGGCCAAAGGGAACGAGCGAAAACTGGCCGCTGTGGAAGCGACGCAGTCCGCGGAAGTCATGTTTGCCGTCATCGGTGAAGTACTGTTCTTGTCAGCTCCGTTGCCAAACGGATGGGCGGTCGTTGGTTTGGCCATCATCATCATCGGGATTTGCTGGCATAGCTTCGAATCGACAAGAACGGTGAAACGCCCGGCGCCGCCCATTTCAACAGCACGGCGCCTCGATCGGGCGGGGGGAGAACCGTGAGAATCATCGTAGGCGTTCTGCTTGTCTGCCAGACGCTTATTATCTACGCTTGGATCAGCGATTGGCGCCAGCTTGTCACCCCGGCCGGCCTCTTCCTGTGGGTGGGCGGAATCGCGGTCGGCCTTGCTGTTCTTCGGGCGGGGCCTATCGCCAAGATGGCGAAGGGCGCTGAAGATCACGACGGCGGGAGTCATCTTGCTTGCTGCGATGTCACTGATCATTGAATGGGCTGTCCGTTCGATGCCGTAGTCCACATCGATATGGGGCTGATCAAGACTTTCCCTGTGGCCTGCGGGGAATGCGCCTTTGGAATGGAGCGAGCCCCCTAAGGCGCAAGGGGGCGGCTAACGGCCTTGATGGGAGGAATTGAACAGCTCCGGTGCCAAGCGGCGGCCAACAGCGTACATGATCGGCGCGCCGAGTGCCATGACAACAAACTCGCCGATGGCTGTCGTCAGCCATGTGAGCCAAAACGGAAAACCGAGCGCGAGCTTTAATTCGAGGGCGATGAGGCCCATTGTGACGGTAAACGACAATGTATTGACTGCCATGCGCGCCCAAACGTTCTTGACATAGCGCATGGAAACGATCGTGATCAGAAGCGCCAGCACCGACTGGCCGACGCCGAATACAAGATCATACGCGCCGATCGGCGAGAAAATTAAATTGGCGAAAAAGACCCCAAGCACGATGCCAATGGCGTATGTTGGGCGAAATACAACGAGGTGGTTCAATAGTTCCGATACGCGAAACTGAATGTTCGTAAAGCCAAACGGCTGAATGAGCGCTGTCACCGCGATGTACACAGCGGCGATCAAACCGTTGGTCGCCATCGTTCGAACGTTCATCATCTTCTCTCCTCTCGTGAATGATGATATGATTGTAGCATGACCATCTCGTGAACGAAAGGAGCAGGATCCATGACTGCAAAGGATCAACGGGCAGGAGACCGACGCGGCTCCGTCTTTGAGGTCGGGATCACGGCGCTCCGCCTTGGCTTGACGTCGTTTGGCGGTCCGGTGGCCCATCTTGGCTATTTTTATGAAGAGTACGTGAAACGAAAAAAATGGATCGACGACAAAACGTACGCCGATCTCGTCGCCCTTTGCCAATTTCTCCCCGGCCCGGCCAGCAGCCAGATCGGCATCGGCATCGGGCTGATGCGCGCCGGCGTCTGGGGGGCGCTGGCGGCTTGGCTAGGGTTTACATTGCCGTCGGCGGTTGCGCTTAGTTTGGTTGCCGTCTGGCTGCAACATGCTTCGTGGGAAGAGGCGGGCTGGATGCACGGCTTGCTGTTGGCGGCTGTCGCGGTCGTCGCTCAGGCGGTATGGGAGATGGCGCGCAAATTCGCTGCCGGCCGCTTGGAGGCCACGCTTGCGACCGCAGCGGCGATCGCCGTGCTTCTCATGCCGGGGGCATGGAGCCAAGTGGCGGTGATCGCCATCGCCGGGGCCATCGGCGCGGTTGGACGGCGCCAAACCGTCGAGCCGTCTTCCGTGGGCATCACGCCTTTCATTCGCCGTTCCATCGGTTTTCTGTTGCTTTCCTTGTTTGCCGTGCTGCTTGTCGCGCTGCCGCTTGCCCGCGCTTGGATTCATTCACCGCTTTGCGCGCTGTTTGACAGCTTTTACCGCGCCGGGGCGCTCGTGTTTGGCGGCGGGCATGTCGTGCTGCCGCTTTTGGAAGCGGAAGTGGTGCCGCAAGGGTGGGTCACGGCCAGCCAGTTTTTAGCCGGCTACAGCGCTGCGCAGGCCGTTCCAGGGCCGCTGTTTACCTTGGCCGCGTACGTCGGCATGGCTGCGTTCGGCTGGAAAGGTGCGCTTGTCGCCACCATCGGCATTTTCCTCCCCTCATTTTTGCTTGTGCTCGGCGCGTTTCCGTTTTGGCACTGGCTTCGCCATCAGCCGCGCTTCCAAGCGGCGCTCGCCGGCATTAACGCCGCTGTCGTCGGGATTTTGCTTGCGGCGCTGTATGATCCGATTTGGACAAAGGCGGTGAACGAGCCGGCCGATTTTGCCTTTGTCCTCGTCGCCTTTCTGCTGCTTGCCGTCTGGAAGTGGCCAGCATGGGCGGTTGTTCTCGTTTCCTTCGTCGGCGGGTGGCTTCGTGCGCTGTTCGGTTGATTTTGGCGGCTAACGGACAGAGGGCGTTGGTTGCGTTTCAGAGCCGATCAAAGATTTTCGTGCCCATCCATCAACGTTCGCCCGCTGACGTTCGAAGCCTGACAAAGGCTCGTGCGCTCGCCCCTGCTTTATGGCCGATGACGTAAAACGAGAAGCCAATGCCACAAGGTTTCTCAATGGGGCAACAAGGCGGTGAAGCAACGGGCTCCTTTCATCACCGCTCTTTTCGCTCCCTGTTCGGCAAAGAGGAAGTGCGTGTTCGGCCGGACTTTGAATCGGAGGAGCTCTTTTGAATCCATGTTCGGCAAAGAGGACAGAGAAAAAGGAGGGCAAAAGACGGATGAAGTGGTTATGGATGACGATGGCTCTAGCGGCCGGGATGGCCGTCTCCGTACAGGCGGGGGTGAACGGCGGCCTTGGCAGGCGGGTCGGGGTGCTTGAAGGGGCGTTCGTTTCGTTTTTCATCGGAACGATCGTCTTATTTTTCGTGCAGTTGTTTTTCGGAAAAGGCGAGCTGCTCGCGATGTTTTCCGTGCCGAAATGGCAGCTGACGGGCGGCATTCTCGGCGCCTTTTACGTGTTTGTCATGGTGCTCATCGTTCCGAAAATCGGCGTCGCCAATTCATTGATGGCTGTGATCGCCGGACAGCTCGTGATGAGTTCGATTGTTGACCATTTTGGTTTGTTCGGCGGACAGCGCATCCCGTTTGATTGGACGCGCTTCGCCGCCATGGGTTTTCTGTTTTTGGCGCTTTGGCTTTTTTTCCGCAAATGAACAGCAGGATGGGCTAGGTTGGTTTCATTTTTCCATGATCCGCTCATACTAACAACAGCATGATCGACTGAAAAGAAAAGAAAAGGAAGCGGATCAAAGTGAAATAGGTTTTCTCTATTTTCTTTTGGAAGCATCTGCTACAATAGAGGGGGAGAGCGTTGCTCCATTCTCAGTTGCCCCGTGGGAGCGGCAGCTTGCAGCAATGATATGGCTGTCGCACGATGGAAGGACGTTCCACGCGGGGGAAAAGGAGAGAGAATCATGTTGATCCGTCGACTGCTCGGTTTCGCGCTCATTTTTTTTGCCATTTCGATGTTGGTTGAGCAAATGTGGTGGGTCGGGGGAATTTGTTTCCTCATCGGCATCGGAATGACCGCGAAGAGTTTCGGTTATGGAAAATGGAGGAAGAAGAAGCATACATGGTAAACAGCGAGAAGAATATGCATCAAACAAAGCGGAGACAGCATGATGGGCAGTTGATGAAAAAAGCGGAACAGTTTGTCACGGCGAGCTATCAGGAGCTTGGAAAAAGTGAGAAAGAAATGAAGCGGCGGTTGAACGAAATCCGTTGGGAAGTGGAACAAACCGGCACATATAGCCATACGTACGAAGAGTTAAGCTACGGGGCTAAGATGGCTTGGCGGCATAGCAACCGCTGCATCGGTCGCCTGTTTTGGCAATCGCTCCATGTCATTGATGCGAGAGAGGCGGCGACTGTTGACGAGGTGTTTTCTTATCTGTTCCATCATATTGAGTTTGCGACCAATGGGGGGAAAATCCGGCCTGCGATCACAATCTTCCGTCCAAATGGGGAAGTGCGCATCTGGAATCACCAACTGATTCGTTATGCCGGTTATGAAACTGAAGAAGGGATGATCGGCGACCCATCCTCCCTCACTTTCACTCGCGCCTGTGAACAGCTTGGGTGGAAGGGGGAAAAGACGCCCTTTGACGTGCTTCCTTTGGTGATCCAAGTAGGCGGCCAAAAGCCTGTTTGGACACCGATTCCGAAAGAATTGGTGCTGGAGGTGCCAATTGAACACCCAGAGTTTCCGTGGTTTCGCGATCTGCAGGTAAAATGGTACGCCGTCCCGATTATTTCAGATATGTGTCTAGAAATTGGCGGCATTAGCTATATGGCCGCACCGTTTAACGGGTGGTACATGGGCACGGAAATTGGCGCCCGCAATTTTGCCGATGACAATCGCTACAACATGCTTCCGAAAGTGGCCTCTTGCATGGGGCTTGACACCAGCTCGAACGCATCATTATGGAAAGATAAGGCGTTGGTCGAATTGAATATCGCTGTTTTATATTCCTACAAAAAGGCGGGCGTCAGCATCGTTGATCATCATACCGCCGCGCGCCAATTTCAGTTGTTTGAACAGCAAGAGAACGCAGCCGGGCGCCATGTCACCGGCGACTGGACATGGCTGATTCCACCTCTGTCACCAGCGACAACGCACATTTTTCATCGGTCGTATGACAACACGACCATGTTGCCCAACTTTTTCTATCAGGATCGTCCATATGAACCACAAAGGGGAGAGGCACAATGACCGCCATTATCCGCATGCGCAACGTGTCATGGATGCGGGGAACGCGCGCGATTTTGCATGAAATCGATTGGGAAGTGAAAGAAGGCGAGCAATGGGCGATTCTTGGCCTCAATGGCTCCGGGAAAACATCGCTTCTCAATATCGTCACAGGTTATCAATACCCGACGCGCGGGGAAGTGGAAGTATTAGGCTATCGATTTGGACAGGCGAGTCTGCCAGAGTTGCGACGGCACATTGGGTTTGTCAGCAGCTCGCTCCTTGATCAATTTCACGACACGCTGCAAACCGAGACGGTCGAAAATGTCATCCTCAGCGGCACGTTTGCGACGATCGGCCTGTATGATGCCGTCACCGATAACGAGCGGGCGAAAGCAGAATCGTTCATGGAAGCGTTCCGTTTGCAAGCGGTCAGGGGAAAACCATACGGGACGCTCTCACAAGGAGAAAAGCGGAAAACATTGATCGCTCGAGCGTTGATGGCGAATCCGAAGCTGCTTATTTTGGACGAGCCGACCGTTGGCCTTGACTTATTGGCGCGGGAAGACATCTTATCCTTAATTAAGCAAATCACTGCCCAGTCGTGCCATGTTTTATACGTCACTCATTATATTGAAGAAATTGTCGAATCGATCACCCATGTGTTGCTTTTGCAGGACGGGCGCATCGCCGCCGCGGGACGAAAAGAGGAGGTATTAACCAACGAGCAGCTTTCAGAAGCGTTTCGTCTTCCGATCCGTGTTCATTGGGAACACGGTCGGCCGTGGGTATCGCTGGAACGTTGAAGATGGATGGACTACTGGCTCCCTAAGGTGCGAAGACCATACCGGGAGCCCCTCCAACCATAAAAATGCGAAAAAGCATGTAACAACCATCTAGTCGCCTGCACGATAATCCAGTTTTTCCTTGCCGGAAGAGTTGATGGAAAGATGGACGGAAATGTTTCGAATGGTGTTTTTCTTTAATGGGATGAGGCCGTTTTGTTCCCACTGCTTCCATTGCTGAACATTGTGTCGGTACAATTGATCCGATACATTCAACGTGTCAATGTTTCGCTTGATCCCCCATTCATATGCTTGTTGGATTTCCTGTTTGACCGTTTGCGCCGCAAGCTTGGCCAGTCGGACTCGTGACAGCGGCTTACGCAGCTCGATCAGGCTTCCTTGAGCTTGAATGGTCAACTGAAATGCAGGACCATCTTTGGTCGAAAGAACCGACCATTTCGCTTTCGGATGACGAACGACAAGAGAAGCAACCGTTTGCCGTCCTTCTTTCACGTAAATGGGTGTTCGGATCACATCCCGTTCTGTCCACCGAACGCCTAATAGCTCCCCACGGTCCGCGCATTGCTTCAGTTCATAATCATGCAAAAAGCACACACCGCTAAGGGACGGCATTTTCTTTTTTTTCATATTCTCCGTCCAACTAGCAGGGTCAAGGGTAATATACGGGATTCGAAGCGTCGAGCTATGTTCATCGCTGATCGCAATCAGACGGTTAAACCGAAGCGGTCGAATGAAGGAACTTTGCTTGAATAGTTCTTCAGGATTCGTCAGCATAGAAAAATACGAAGAAGCGCGTAATAAAGGAGTCGCTTTAAACAAGTCTCCTAGAGGAGCGTCTGTCGCATAAACCCAAATCGTATGACGGATCTCGTGATACCGCGTTAATAAATCGACGACCCCTTGCACGACTTCTTTTTTCAACGCCCGCTTTGTAAACACGATGCTTTTGACGTGCCCCCATGAGACCATTTGCTGAATGGAAGTATAAAGTTCATGGGCGGCTGTTTCGGGTGTTTCTCCTGTTGATCGGCCGATGGCCACAGTGGAGACCTGTCTCCCTCCGCCATACTCTGTTTTTGCTAATCCGCTGAAGTTGATGAGCTGTACGTACAGAACGAGTTGGCGATTATCATAATCAATTCCGATCGAGTGAATATAGACGATTTGATCAATATTACGGTTTCCCCAACAGCCACTAAGCAACAACATCATCAGCCCTACGGCAACAAGACGGAGGTACATAGGAAATAGTCCTCCTTCCATTTCATATTTGTCCATTTTATTATGTATTGCAACATTCCTTTTTATACTCAAGATGATTCTAAATATTATAAATATAATTTCAATTAAAGAAACAAGTATAGTATAATAGAATTGAAACATACTAACCAGTTGGTATTCATATCGTTTCCGGGAGGGGAAAGGATGAGGCTGCAAGGGAAGGCGGCTGTTGTCACCGGCGGCGCCAGCGGCATCGGCCGAGCGACAGCGATTCGGTTTGCGGATGAAGGGGCGAAAGTCGCCGTGAGCGACATTGATAAAACAGGCGGGGAGGAGACGGTCCGCCTCATTCGCGAACGCGGGGGCGAAGCGATCTTCGTCAAGGCGGATGTGTCCCGTGCGAAGGAAGTGCATGATCTTGTCCAAGCCACCGTCGCTGCGTTCGGCGGCCTACATATTCTTTTCAATAATGCCGGCATTGGCCATTCCGAAGTGCGGAGCACCGACTTGTCCGAAGAGGAGTGGGATCGGGTCATTGATGTGAATTTGAAAGGAGTCTTTCTTGGGATCAAATACGCGGTGCCGGTGATGAAGCAATGCGGCGGCGGGGCGATTGTCAATACGTCGAGCTTGCTTGGAATCAAAGGGAAAAAGTACGAATCGGCCTATAACGCTTCGAAGGCCGGGGTGATTTTGTTAACGAAAAACGCCGCGCTCGAATACGGCAAATTCAATATTCGCGTCAACGCCGTCGCTCCGGGCGTCATCGATACGAACATCATTACGCCTTGGAAACAAGATGCGCGCAAATGGCCCATCATCTCGAAAGCGAACGCCCTCGGCCGCATCGGAACGCCGGAAGAAGTGGCGAATGCGGTATTGTTTTTGGCGTCCGATGAGGCTTCCTTTATCACTGGGGCGACGCTGTCAGTTGACGGCGGCGGACTGACGTTTTAGACGTCAGACGGCTGATACGGGGCAACGGATGAAAACAAAGGCCGCACAAACGAGAAGGGAGAGGAAACGATGCGTTTTGCAAATACCGTTGCTGTGGTTACTGGAGGGGGAAGCGGCATTGGCCGGGCGACGGCCATCCGCCTCGCTCAGGAAGGGGCGACTGTCGTGCTTGTCGGCCGCACGGCCGCCAAACTGGAAGAGACGGTGCAAGACATCGCGCGTCTTGGGGGGCCAGGTGTGGCCGATCGGTTTGCGGCCGATGTCACGGACCGTGAACAAGTGCGCGCCTTGGCCGCATACGTCCAAAATCGGTACGGCGATTTGCATGTGCTCGTCAACAATGCCGGCATTTCGACCCATACGAAATGGCTCGAGCTCACCGAACAAGAGTGGGATGATGTGCAGCGCGTCAATATGAAAAGCGTCTTTCTTGTCTCGCAAACGCTCGCTCCGCTGATGATCGAAGGGGCGAAGCGGGAGCGCGCCAACCGGGCCATCGTCAACGTAGCCTCCTTGTCCGGCCATCAGGCGGGGGCGGAAATTCCGCATTACAGCGCGGCCAAAGCCGGCGTGATCAATTTGACGAAGTCGCTCGCCTTGGAGTTGGCCCCCTTCGGCATTCGCGTCAATTCCGTTTCGCCTGGCTTTGTCGAGACGCCGCTCACCAAACGTGGACTGCAAAACGAGCGGTTTGTCAAAGCCATTGAACGCAACACCGCCTTAGGCCGGGTGGGAGCGCCGGAAGAGATCGCCAACGTCATTGCGTTTCTTGCCTCTTCGGAAGCGTCATACATGACCGGCTCTGATGTGTTGGTCGATGGCGGTTGGCTCATCAAATGAAGCTGTTGTGCTGGAAAAATCCAAACGGGAAAGGGAGAGAAAAAAACCATGGAAACTTCGCATTTGCTTGTGGAACGATCCGGTGCTGTCGTATGGCTGACGTTGAATCGGCCGGAGCGGCTCAATGCATTCAGCCCGGAGATGATCGCTGGGTTGACTCGTGAAATCGAACGCGCCGCCGCGGATGAAGCGGTTCGAGCGATCGTTCTATCCGGCGCCGGCCGGGCCTTCAGCGCCGGCGGCGACGTCAAAACGATGGGGCAGTCAAGCGCCTCAAAGGCGTATGAGCATATCGGCCGCCTCAACCGCTTGATTGTGACGATGAAATCATGCGAAAAGCCGATCATCGCCGTCGTGCACGGGGTTGCTGCTGGAGCGGGATTCAATTTGGCGCTCGCTTGCGATCTCATCTTGGCCGCAGAAGACAGCCAGTTCATTTTGAGCTTTGCGAACGTTGGCCTTGTCTCCGACGGCGGCGGCTCCTATTGGCTGCCGCGGCTTGTCGGCCCTCATTTAGCCAAGCAATTTTTCTTCACGGCCGAGCCGATTCCAGCCTGCCGTCTGTATGAGCTTGGCGTCATCAGCGACGTCGTTCCAGCCGAAACGTTGCGCGAAGCGGCGAAAGCGCTCGCTGTCAAATTGGCTTCCGGGCCAACGAAAGCGATCGGCAAGCAAAAGCGGCTGATCGAGCACGCCTTGAACGCGACGCTCGAAGACATTCTCGAAATGGAGCGGCTCATCCAAGGAGTGATGGTCGAGACAGACGACCATCGCGAAGGGGTGGCGGCCTTTCAGGAGAAACGAAAACCGGTGTTTCGGGGCAAATAGTCAGCCCACCGTTGAGTTCATCCGGACGAGAAGCGGGACCAAGCGGACAATGATGTCAACTCCTTCGCTTGAAGTGAGGGTTTTTGTAAAAACTGTTAAACGATCCATTCGTTTCTATAGCGATGCTTAACCTGTCGAACACATTCGTTCACGAATCATGTCCGCCGCGGATTTCGGCGCGACATGCTCTTATAATAAATCAGCCCCTCTGTCGCGCTTTAAAAGGCGGGAGGGGCTTAGCTTTTTCGGCTGTGTCGAGTGTCAACGCGCGCCTGTTTGCGCCTGGCCGCGCTCGGCCAATAGCCGCCTGACATCCATCATCAGCTCGTTGATGTGATCATACGGCGCATCCAGCTGAAGCATTTTCCGCAAGATCGCCCGAGCTTTCGGAGACAGATCCAACTCTTCCTCCCAGCTTTTTTCCTCCTCACTTGTCGGTTCGTAAGCCGAATATAACAAGAATAAGGTGAAATGCCCGAGCGCATAAAAATCGCTTCGCGGATGCGGTTCGCGCCGCAGCCGCTTTTCAAGCGGATCGTCATCGCGCCATTCTGCCGATTCACCGATATGGCACGCCAAGCCAAAGTCAATGACAAAGACGGTTCCTCGCCGCCAAATGATGTTCGGAATACGCAAATCGCGATGGACGATGCCCAAAGCGTGAATAAATCGTACAACGTCAAGCACATCAAGCAACAATCGAAACGCGGCTCGTTCCGTGTACGTGACCCCGCGGTGAAAAATGTGATCTTCCACCGTCTCCCCGTCGATATACTCCATCACGAGATAGGGCTGTCCGCGCTCCACAAATCGATCATGCAGCATCGGAATTTGCGGGTGGCGCAAGCGCGCGAGCACCCCGGCTTCGCGCTGAAGCAGGCGGCGGCCGCTCTCGCCTTTTGTCCGCCGCGCTTGTTTGATGACGACAAGGCGTCCAGTGTCATGATCGCGCCCTTTGTAGGCGATGCCGTAGCTGCCCATCCCGAGCTCTTCGATCACTTCATAGCGGCGATGAAGGATCTCACCGCTTCGATGCGGCCGGTCAAACCAGCGGGCGACGAGCGGGTGGCGCTCCATGAATCGCTTCATCAGCTGCCGAAGAAGCTCGAGAAGAAACTGCCGCTATGATGCTTCTTTTTGTAGTGATGGTGTCCGTATTGGGACGGATGATGGTGCGAGTGATGCGTTGGGCTGTAATAATGGTGATCACTGCTGCTGTAATGTTTATGATGGTACGACGGATGATGGTGCTGCCCCAACAGCGCTTTGAACAACTTCTTTAACATCATGATCGCTCCTTTACAGTAGATTTTACTTATATATACGGAACCACAAAAAGAAAGTTTCGGTTGCCGATCGCTCATTCATCCGTCCGCGCTGTGAGATGGGGGAAGCCAATCCGCTTCAGTAGACAAATCCATCGAACCGCGGCAGCGATGCTCCGCGCCATTCGTTTTCAAATAAGAACCGCCAGCGTTGATGCGGCTGGCGGTTCGTTCGGCGCTGATGTTTTGTTTTTCCACCACGTTTTTCGGCAGGGAGGCAAATGGTTTTTCGCGCTTATTCTTTGTTTTCAAGCGCCTGCTTGAGCAATTCTCCGAGATTGGTGCCAAACGATTCGTTCGTTGGGCTGTATTTTTTCAACAGCGCCCGTTCCGTTCCTTTCGCGGTGGTGCGTTTCGTTTCTTCCGCCTTTTCCACCACGTTGCACGGGCGGCATTGGAAATAGAGCCCGGCTTTCCCTTCGTGCATTTCCATGCGCCGGTGGCATTGCGGGCAGCGGCGGTTCGAGAGCTTCGGGTCGCGCCTCCGGCGGTAGCGGCATGATAAGTTCGAGCAGACGAGCATCCGTCCATCTTTCGTTTTCCGCTCTTTTAAGAGCGCGCCGCATTCCGGGCAAGTGAGCTGGGTGAGGTTCGGCGCTTTGTATACGCGCTCGCTCTGCTTGATTTCGGCGACAAGCTGCTCCGTCTGCCGGCGGATGTGGGTCAAAAACTGTTTCGGATTCCCTTTTCCGCGGGCGATGGCCTCGAGTTCCCGCTCCCAGCGGGCGGTCAACTCCGGCGATTTCAGCTCCTCGTTGACGAGCTCGATCAGCTGTTTTCCTTTTTTCGTCGGATAAAAACGGCCGTCTTTCCGCTCGACGACTTCCGTTTCGACGAGCCGCTCGATGATGTCCGCTCTTGTCGCCGGCGTGCCGAGTCCATATTTCTCCATTTGCGCAAGCAAGTCAGCCTCCGAGTAACGGGACGGCGGTTCGGTGAACGATCGTTCCAGCTCAAGCTGCACCGGTGCGAGCATTTGGCCTTCCGATAGATGGAACCATGTTGGTTTCACTTCTGTTTCTTTTTTGCCAAGAACGGTTTGAAACCCTGCGTTTACGACTGCCGTTTCTCGGGCGACAAACGTCTCGCCGCCGATTTCGAAAGTGGCGGTTGTCGTTTCATATTCATACGGCGGGTAAAAGAGCGCCAAAAAGCGGCGGGCGATCATGTCATACAGCTTGCGTTCATCGGCCGACAGCTTCCCGAGGTCAAGCCGTTCATCGGTCGGAATGATGGCGTGGTGGTCCGTCACTTTGTCATCTTGAAACACCCGATGGGCCGCTTTGGCCTTGCCCTTGGCAAGAAGCGGAGCAATGATGTCCTCATACCCCGATTTCATCGCCGCCAGCCGCTCTGTCATCGTCGATGCCATGTCGCTTGGCAAATAACGAGAATCGGTGCGCGGATACGTGACGAGCTTGTGCTGTTCATACAGCCGCTGCAACACCGAGAGCGTCTTTTTCGCCGAAAAGCCAAACCGCTTGTTCGCCTCCCGCTGCAGCTCAGTCAAGTCATATGGCAGCGGAGCCGGTTCGCTTTTCCGTTTCCGCTTGACCGATGTGACGCGCGCCGGCTGGCCGTTGAGACGAGCCATCAGCCCGTTGGCCTCGTCTTGGTCAAACAGCCGCTTCCCACCGTGCCGTTCCCATGTCGCCGTAATCGAACCGATGCGGGCATGAATCGTCCAATACGGAACGGGAACGAACGATTGAATCTCCCGCTCGCGTTCGATGATCATTGCCAGCGTCGGCGTTTGCACGCGCCCGGCCGAGAGCGGGTCGTTGTATTTCGTCGTTAGGGCGCGCGTCACGTTCAACCCGATCAGCCAGTCGGCCTCGGCGCGGCAGACGGCTGATTCATACAGCCGGTCAAACTGCGCCCCGGGCTTTAACTGGCGAAACCCATCGCGGATGGCTTGATCGGTTTGCGACGAAATCCATAAACGCCAAATCGGCTTCGTCCAACCGATTTTTTGTAAAATCCAGCGCGCGACCAGCTCTCCTTCACGGCCGGCGTCGGTCGCAATAATGCAGTCTTTCACGTCGCGGCGTTTGGCCAAATGTTCAATGGCGCGAAACTGGTGGCTCGTTTGCCGGATTACTTTCAAGCCCATTTGTTTCGGAATGATCGGCAAATCCTCGAGCCGCCACGTTTCGTATTTTCGGTCATAGTCTTCCGGCATTTTGAGTTCGACCAAATGCCCAAGCGCCCACGTGACGATGTAGCGCGGTCCTTCCATATACGATTTATGCGTTTCTTTGCAGCCGAGCACGCGGGCAATGTCGCGGGCGACGCTCGGCTTTTCCGCTAACACGAGCGATTTCATAAAAAAACTCCTTTCTGTCGTCTCCAAATGAGCACAGTCTGTTTCTTAGTATAATGGAAGAATGGGAAAGACGCATCCGCCAAGGTTTGTCTCCTTGACAGGACAAAACGCCTTGGCGCGGCACAAAGCCGCATCTCCACACTTTCTGCACATTTGTCAAATAAAATAGTAAAATTGAAATGACATTCGGGCTGGATGAATGAGGAGAGGAATCTGTGAGAAAACTGTCATGGAAACTCGGCATGCTGTTTTTTGCCTTCGTCTTGGCCATTGAAATGGTGCTGTTCATTTCCCTCTATGCAACGCTTGTCCATGCGCGCATCGAAGAAGAATTTGCCCAGCTTCTGGCGCGGGGGAACAGCCACCGCAATGTGTTGGAAAAAAATTACGATCGCACAACGGTTGAGCATGTCGTTATGATGGAGTCCGAAGCTGAAACCGATGTCGTCATCACCGATGCCAGGCGCGAGATTATATCGGCTTCTAGCGGCATTGTCCCGTTTGCGAGGCAACTGATTCCGTTGACTCACGGGCGCTCCATTCCCCGTGAAGGCATGATGGTCGAAACCGATTGGAAGCGGGCGTCTCATATCGCCGCCGTCAGCCCGATTCAAATCAAGGGCGAAACAAGAGGATATGTGTATATGTTTCAAGACACTCGCTCGATTCGGACGATGGTGTATAAACTGAAGCATCATTTCGTCGTCGTTGGCGTGCTGTCAGTGGCGATCACCGTGTTGACCATCGCCTTTTTCTCCCGCGCCATCACGATGCCGCTCCTTCGCATGAAACAGGCGACTGAGGCGCTCAGCCGAGGGGACTTTTCCGTCCGCCTCGAGATAAAAGGCAACGACGAGCTGGCGCAACTCGGAAGAGCGATTCAAACGCTGGCCAACGATTTAGCGTATTTGAAACAAGAGCGGAGCGAATTTTTAGCGAGCATCTCCCATGAATTGCGCACGCCGCTGACGTATGTCAAAGGATACGCCGACATTGCCAGACGTCCGCATCTGTCTGAGGAGGAACGGGCGAACTATGTAGCGATCATTTACGAAGAAGCGGAAAAGATCGAAAAGATGGTCAAAGATTTGTTTGAATTAGCTAAGCTGGAGCAACACTCGTTCCAGATTGAAAAGCAGCCGACGAATCTTTGTTCGTTTTTGGCAAAATTGTGTGAAAAGCTGCGCCCGGCGTTTCAGGAAAAATCGCTGTCGCTTGTGTGTCAGTGCCCCGGTTCGGTCACAGCGGCGATCGATCGGCAGCGGTTCGAGCAAGTGATGATCAACGTGCTCGACAACGCGCGGAAATACGCGTTTCCTGGCACAACGGTACAGATCGCCGTCTATCCGCAAAAACGTGGAGTCGTCGTGGCCGTTTCCGATCAAGGGGTCGGCATCCCGCCGGAAGACGCGCCCCGCATTTTTGAACGGTTTTACCGTGTCGATAAGTCGCGATCGCGGACAAGCGGCGGGACCGGACTCGGTTTGGCCATTGCCAAAGAAATCGTCGAGGCGCACGGGGGAACGATCGCCGCTCGAAGCGAACAAGGAAAAGAAACGACCATCCTCATTACGCTGCCGGAGGGATGACGATGTATACGTTGTTGTTGGTCGATGATGAAGAGCGGATGCTTGATTTATTGGAATTGTATTTAGCGCCGAACGGCTACCGCTGCGTGAAACGGCGTTCGGGCGCGGAAGCCATTGACTACTTGCGGCGTCATCACGCCGATTTGGTGCTGCTCGATGTGATGATGCCAGAACTCGACGGATGGGAAACGTGCCGCCGCATCCGCTCGTTTTCTGATGTTCCGATTATGATGGTCACCGCCCGCGACGAGACGGCGGATATTGTCCAAGGATTGAAAATCGGAGCGGACGATTATGTGACGAAACCATTTAATGAAGCGGAGTTGCTTGCACGCATTGAAGCGGTGCTGCGCCGTACAGCTGGCGGCCATTCCGCCATTCGCGCGGCCGGGCTTGTGTGGGATGAACAAGAACATACGGTTCGCTACGGAGAAACACCGATTGCGCTGACACCGAAAGAGTTCGCCATTTTGGGACTATTGTTAAAACACCCGAATCAGGTGTTCAGCCGCGGGCAAATCATTGCATCGCTATGGGGTTATCTCGCTGACACAGAAGAAAGAACCGTTGACTCCCACATGAAAAACATCCGGGAAAAATTGCGTAAAGCGGGGTTCCCCGCGGACGACTATTTGCAGACGGTCTGGGGCGTCGGCTACAAATGGAAAGGGCACAAGTCATAACCATTTTCGAAAAGAGAGGCGTTTGGGCCAAATGGAAGAACGGATGATTGAGTTCCTTCAAGCATACGGCGGAGCAGCGTACTTCTTGAGTCTAGCCTGTAATGTGGCGATCAGCGTGCTCGGGGGTCGTCCCAAGCGCCTTTTTGACTGCGGCCAATTTGACCGTTTTTGGGTTTTGGCCCGGTTTTTGGACCGTGCACGGCCGCCGCTTTTTGCCCAATCAAGACCATCTCCATAAAATCTGCACAAATGTCGGGTATGCTAACAAGGCAAGGAGGGTGAAAACGATGAAAAAATTAAAAATGTTGCTAGGCACAACTTCGGTTATGGCAGCGCTCTTGTTATCCGCCTGCACCGGTGCAGACGATAACCAAATGTCAAAAGAAAATACGGCTTCTCACACCGGTCATGAGGGAATGAACCACTCGGGTTCAGGAGAGGTGCCGGCTGGATTGAAGGAAGCGAAACAGCCAGCCTATCCGGTTGGAAGCAAAGTCATCATTCACGCCGACCATATGCCAGGGATGAACGGGGCGGAAGCGACCGTTTCCGGGGCGTTTGACACGACTGTCTATACCGTGACGTACACGCCAACAACAGGTGGTCCTCCGGTCAAGAATCATAAATGGGTGATTCACGAAGAAATTGAAAACGCCGGTGACAACCCGTTCCAGCCGGGGGACGAAGTCGTCTTGAATGCCGACCATATGGAGGGGATGAAAGGCGCGAAAGCTGTCATCGACTCCGCCCAACAAACGACGGTGTATATGGTCGATTACATCGATACAGAGACCGGGGAACAAATGACCAACCATAAATGGGTGACCGAGGATGAACTGTCGCCGGCGAAATAAGGAATCGACCTTGGCGTCATCCGCACAAGCAAGGGGCTCCGAAGCGGCGAGACACCCCTTTTCCATGATTCGGTGCACCAACATTGTCCATTGCACGACGGGGAGGGCCTTAGGGGCATCCCTGTTGTTTTTTATGGGTATCAAGGTAGAATGAAATCAAGCGTCTGTTCGATGACAGAAGGGGTGAGCGAGAAAATCCTCCTCTTTCGGAGGAGGGGAATATGAATAGGGAGAGGAAAACGATGAAATGGTTTTGGCTGGGGGCATTGTTGTTTTGCCTCGGTTGGTTCGTATACGGGGCCGCGGTCAGTTTGTATCGTTTATGGGCCGAGCGGCGAGTGGATGAGCAGGCGCTGATTTTGGCGTTTGGCATGGCGGTCGTTGGTTGGCAGGCGTGGGAGAAATGGCGGGAGGTCAACCGCGGAGGATAAGAGAACAGGCGCCGGCCATAACGGCACAAGCGCCTACTTTTCTGAACTCTTATTTAGGCGGATTGTTCGTTGACGTTTTGTTCCGACCGCCGGCTTTGCTTTTCTTTGCTCGCCCCATATATCGCCAGAACCGCCAAGATCACAAGGCAAAGAACCGATCCGATTCGATGATCACGCTGGAATAAAAAGCTCACCCAAATCGCGCCGAGCGACACGACGGCGATGAGCGTCGTGTACGGAAATCCTTTGACGCGGAAAAACGGATTCGTGTCGTAATGCGGCCGCAGTTTCAGTTGGGCCGCGCCGATCATCATCCAGACGATCAGCACTGTAAACCCAGGAATCGTCATCAACTCGCCGATGATCCGCCCCGGCGCCAAGTACGCGCCAACGACCCCTAGAGCGATGCAGACGGCGACCATTCCCATCCCGTAAAGCGGAACCCCGTGTCGCGTCGTCCGCAACAAGCGGCGGCTCGCCTCTCCTTGCTCAGCCATGGAAAAGAGCAAGCGAGACGTGGCGTACACCCCCGTATTGGCCGCCGATAAGACGGCCACAAGCAAAACAGCGTTCATCACATGGGCGGCGCCCGGAATGCCGGTGGCCTCGAGCACTTGGACGAACGGGCTGTTTTCCGCCGATACGGCGTTCCATGGCATGATGCCGCAAATGATGGCGATCGGCAGCACATAAAAGCCGATGACCCGCCATATCGTCGTTTGGATCACCCGCGGCAGCACCCGGTCAGCGTCTTTCATTTCTGTCACCGCTACACCGATCAGCTCGGCTCCGCCGTATGAAAACATGACGACAAGCAAGGCGCTGATCATGCCGCCGATCCCATGCGGAAACCAGGCGTCGTACGTCGCATAACGGCTCCATGGGTTTCCGTCCGCTCCTTCGATCACTCCCAACCACATGCCGGCCCCAAGCAAGATGAACACAGCTAGCGCCGCCACTTTCAACCCGGCGAGCCAAAATTCCGCTTCCCCATAGTAGCGAACCGGAAACAAGTTCAGTGCGATGATAAACAGCGCGCAGCCAAGAGCGAGCAGCCAAAGCGGCACCGTCGGCATCCAATAGCGCAAAAAACTTCCTGCCGCCAGCAGCTCGACGACCGTGACCAACGTCCAGTTCGCCCAATACAGCCACCCGACGAGAAACGACCAGCGAAAGCCGAACGCCCGGCGGATCAAATGTTGAACGTTTTCGCCTGGATAGGCGATGGCCATCTCCGCTAAGGCGGCCATAATGAGAAACAACAGCGCGCCGCCGAGAAGATACGTAAGAACAACGCTCGGTCCGGCCATGTGAATCGTATCAGAGCTCCCTTTGAAAATGCCGGTGCCGATCATGCCGCCGAGCGCCATTAGCTGCACATGGCGGGGCAGCAGCCCTTTTTGCAATGAGGGGCGGGAATGGTTCATACAGACACAACCTTTCTGGCACAAAGTTCGTTCGATGACACGCTTTTATGCTTTTATGCTTTTATGCTTTTATGCAGTTAAGCAAAAAAGATAGTTTTAGAATATAATAGTTTTGTTTCTCTGTCAATGATGCACGAAAAAATCCATCGTCAATGTGGAAATGTTTTGTTATACTGGAAACAGGTTTTGAACTCGCTAAAAGGAGATTGGTAAGATGCTTGCCAACAGCGGTAAACCGATTTCGGAAAAAGCCATCACCGTGTGGCGTTGGACCGGAGCGTTGTGGGCATTGGTTTCCGGCGCCGTCATTGTTGGAATGGCGTGGGTGCTGGCGCGCTTTCATGCCCCGAAATGGTGTTTGGGGATGTTAGCCTGCATCTGGTTGATCGAAGTGGTCCTATGGGTGGGATGGGTGCCTGTGCTTCGCCAGCGCCGTTGGCGTTACGCCATTCGCGAAGAAGAAATCGACATCCAGCGCGGGGTCTGGTCGACGAAGCGAACGCTCATTCCGATGACCCGCGTTCAGTATGTCGATGTGCGGCAAGGCCCGCTCCTGAAGCGGTATGGATTGGCTTCCATCGCTGTGTTTACGGCCGCGGCTGCTCATGAGATTCCCGCGCTGCCGGCGGACGAAGCCGAACAGCTTTGCCGTTTGATCGCCGAGTGGGCGAAGGTGGCGGATGACAATGACGCGTAAAGCAAAACGCCGCCTCCATCCGATTGCCATTATGGCCGGGGTGGGAAAAGAATTGAAAAATATGATCGCCCCTCTTCTTGTCATCGTGGCAGCCGGCAGTCGCCATGGGTTTTCATGGAACGATATTCTTGTGCCGTTGGCCGCTCTCATCTACACGCTCGTCATGGGCGTTCTTTCTTGGGTTCGTTTTACATATGAGTGGGATGACAGTTGCTTGGTCGTTGAAGAAGGCGTGTTTGTTCGCAAAAAACGTTCCATTCCGTTGGAGCGCATTCATGGAATTTCCATAACGGAAGGAATCTGGCAGCGCATCGCTGGGGTGGTTCAAGTACACGTAGAAACGCCGGGGAATGTTCCGGGAGAAGCGGAGGTCATTCTTCGCGCCATCGCCCGAAAAGAAGCTCGCGCTCTGCAACAATGCGTGGAACGAGCGAAAAACAGGAATGGACACGTCAATGAGCCGGAAGCAGCCGCCCATCGTTCGCTGTCCCCGTTGTTTACGTTAACGATGAAAGAAATTTGGATCGCCTCATTGACAAGCGGAGGGGCGCTCGGCGTGGTCGCCGCTTTATGTGCGTTTTTGTCGCAATTTAGCGACTTCATTCCGTATGAGGCGCTTGTCCGTGATATTCAGTCGACATGGAACGGACACGGACGGCGGTATATTGCTCTATTGATCTTGTCGATTCTCTTGGCCGCCTATGGGGTAGCCATCGTGCAAAATATGATCCGGTACGCTTCGTTTGTCGTGCGGAAACAAGAAGATACCATTGTGATTGCTCGCGGATGGTTGGAACGAAAAGCAGTGTCCGTCCCTGTTGACCGCGTCCAAGGTGTCGTCATTCATGAGAGTTGGCTGCGACGTTTTTTCGGATACGCCTCTGTGTCCATTATTCATGCCGGCGGGGCGCTTGATGGCGGACCATCAGGGGAAGTCGTTCTTTGTCCGCTGGTCAAAAAGCATCGCATCGTACCGATTGTTCAGGCTTGTTTGCCCGAGTATCGCCTCGATGTGCCGTTTTGTCCGCTTCCTCAGCGGGCAAAAAATCGATATATGCTTCGCCCGCTTTATTGGTTGACGATTCCGGTTGGAGTTGCCGCGTATATGGAGCGTCCATGGGGAGCGGGACTTTTGCTTGTGCTGCCGCTCGCCGCGTGGATCGGGGCGCGGCGCTACCGAGCCGCCGGCTGGGCGCTTTCCTCGAAGCAGCTGTCTCTCCGCAGCGGCTGGTTTCGGCGAACGACCGCGCATTTGTTAAAGCGTCACGTCCAATCGTTGGAAATCGCAACGACATGGTGGCAAAGAAAAAAACGGTTGGCGACGATCTCGGCTTCCGTCATGCCGGTCGGCACCTACTCCCGTGTCGTGGATGTGGATGAAAGAGATGCGGATTTGATCTATCGCTGGCTGCAAGGAGAAAGGAGCAACGAAACGTGATGAAAGCCTTTCTTCATGCGTTCATTTTTGCGTTTGGGCCCATTTTGCGGCAGCGTGCATTTTCGTATCATGGGTTTGGTTTGTGGGGCTGTCCCTCACCGGAAGAATGGTTGGCCGCCTTGATGGCAGCGGGAGAGGGCTGCGGTGGATGAACCGGATTTCCGCGCTCATAATCTGGGGAGTGGCCGGATATATGCTCGTTGGGTTATTTCACGGCTAGGCATCCTGCGCCTGCATGGTGTTTCCTCTGCATGGCTGGCAGAGGAAACTGTGAACATTCTAACCTCCTAAACCGACCCCGTTGGGCGCCAAAAGACTTTCCGCTTGTAGAAAAAGGGACTGTTTCTGGCGAACAAATGATCTGGTACAATAGAAACGAAGAAAACAGAAAAAGAAGGGGAAAGGACATGGCAACAGAACATGAATTCCGCGGACGGATCATTTTTCACGTCGACTGCAATTCGTTTTTCGCCAGCTGCGAGATCGCCCGCGACCCGTCGCTCCGGGAAAAGCCGGTGGTCGTAGCGGGGGACCCGAAAGAGCGAAAAGGGATCGTGCTGGCGGCGAACTATGTGGCAAAGCAACAGTTTGGCATCTACACGACGATGCCGCTCTGGGAAGCGAAAAAACGCTGTCCAGCGCTTGTCGTGCGCCCGCCGGATTTCACCTTTTACCGCGAGGTGAGCCGCCGCATGTTCCAATGGCTCGAGCGTTTCTCGCCTGTTTTGGAGCGCGCCTCGATCGATGAAGGCTATTTGGACATGACTGGCCGGACGCCAACGGTTCATCCGCCCGCGTTGGCGCGCCATATCCAGCAGGAACTGCTCGAGCGGTTGTCGATTCCGGTGAGCATCGGCATCGCCCCGAACAAATTTTTGGCAAAAATGGCGAGTGAGATGAAAAAGCCGCTTGGCATCAGCGTGCTGCGCAAACGAGACGTTCCGACCACGCTATGGCCGCTTCCAGTCGAACAGATGCATGGCGTCGGCGATAAAACGGCCGAAAAATTGTATACCCTAGGCCTTTATACGATTGGCGATGTGGCGAAGGCTGATCGGGCGTTGCTTGAGCAGGTGTTGGGCGTCTATGGCCCGCGCTTGCAGGAGCGGGCGAACGGCATCGACCCGCGTCCGGTTGATCCAGCAGCGGGGGAAAAGCGAAAATCGATTGGACACTCAACAACGCTGCCGTACGATATTGAGGAAGAACAGAAACTGCTCGCTGTCTTGCGCCAACTGGCCGAATCGGTCGGCGCCCGGATGAACGAAAAGCGGGTCGTCTCGCGGACCGTTCAGTTGACGATCCGCTACCACGACTTTCACACGATTACTCGCAGCCAAACGGAGGCAGAGCCGCTTCAAAAGGCGGAAGATCTCTTTTCTGTAGCGGCGCGATTGCTGAAAAAGCATTGGGACGGCCGTCCGGTGCGGCTTCTTGGCGTCGCTGCGCTTCATGTGTTTGACCGGGCAGGGGCGGTGAAGCAGCTCGATTTGTTTCATTATGAAGAGGACGCGAAAATGGAGACGCTTTGGAAAACGGTGGAACAGCTGCGGGAGAGATTCGGTGATCGTGCCTTGCAAATGGGCGTTGAGTTGCCGCGCGGCGTTCATTCATGACCCCTGTTGACTCATGGAAAAGGGAAGGGCGATGTTTTGGGGGTAAAGTAGAAGAGGCGGGGGAGTGTCCCAGCCTCTCATCTTAGCTATTGCAATATTTTAGCCTTTTTGAGCAAGGATAAAAAGCGCCATTTGTTACTTTTGATGTCTTCTTCATTTAGCTGTTCGTTCTCGTCAGCGATACTCTCCTGTGAAGCCGCTTCGATGTTAGGGAGAGGATCGCTTGGGAGGCGAGAATCGGCGCTTGTATGGACGAGCCCGACTGACTCTTTTGCTGAAAAAGCGGATGCATGCACGCTATTGGGATTAGGTTCCGGTTCAGCGATAGGATCGGCCGATTGATTTGGCCATAGGTTGGGCTCATTTTGATTGTTTTTGAATCCTTCCCGTGATTCGACTTCTTGATGGTGTGTCCGTCTTTCTTCCGGTTGTGTTTGGATAGTTGCAATGTTTTTTTCTGCTTGGTTTTCGTTTTCTTCATTATTGATTCGGAGTCTGACGCTGGCGGGTTTCAAGTCATCCGGCTGCCCTTCTTCCCATTCCGATGAAGCCTCCTCTTGGATCATCACATCGTTGAGTTCCCAGACAGGCTCGATCCAATTCTGATCATCAATGAAAAAGTAGCGGGCCAGATATTCATGAAGTGTATCGATGGATGATACTGCTAAGATGGCTGGATTGGAAGACTTGTCATCATCCTCTTCCGACGGTTTCTGCCGAGAGGGCTGGCGATGGTGATGGGAAGGATGGGATTCAATGCGCACCCGTTTGATCTGACTCGATTTCTGAGGGGATAGATGGGCCGTTGGCGTATGGAGTAAATGATGCTCTTTCTTTTTTGTAGGTGAGACAACGATTTGTTGTTTCGTTTCATCAATGAATTCCTGCAATTTTAAAAAACTGTTGGCTGTTGACATAGGATTTTCTACATTCTTCCTAACGGCTGTCTGTTTCTGAAAGTCGGACGTTTTCATTGGCTTCTCATCACGGGGTGCTTCATGTTGGGACATAAGCAAGTGCACTACTTGCGATAACAAAGCCTTTAATTCATCCATTTCTTTGTCCGAAGACTCTTTGATATTCAGGCTCCATTTTTCTGTAAGATCGGAAATTTGTTTGGATAGGTGTTCGATTTCCTTCGAGAAGCGGGAGGTCTTTTCTAGAATGGATTCCAGTTCAACTTCTTGATTTAAAATATGTTTTTGTAACACCAGAAGGTCTTTTTGCTCCTCTCGCGCCAGTTCAGACAATTTTTCCTCGATGCTGTGCAGTTTCTTGATTAATGTGCGCACTTCCTCTTTTAGTTCATCTGTTTCGCGTTTTTGCGTGAACCAGGCTTTTTTTAGTTCTTCAACGTCTCGCCAAATTTTATCGTTGTTTTCTTTCAAAAAACCGTAATCTGTTTCCATCGTCTCGATCCTTTCTATGCAAGATGTAAATGATTGTAAGGTGGATTGGAACGAAAGACATTCCTCTACCCATGAGCGTTGGGCAGAGAGTTCATGTTCAAGCGACCGCTGTTGTTCCTCCATGCTGGTTTTTTCCTTTTCCCATTCGGTTTGTTTTTGTCTCAACACTTCTGCCTCTGCCATTAAAGATTCCATTTTTTGTTCATAAGCTTGGGCCTGTTTGTGCAAGTGCGCTTTCTCTTCTCTTAATTGTCCCACTTCATCGCGCAATGAGCGGTTTTCTTGCTCTAGTCTTTCCAACGCGGTCGAGAGCCGTTCGATCTCGGCGTTTTGCATGGATAGTGCATCCTGATAATACTGGCATTTCTCGTGAAGCTGGTTATTTTCTATTATGAGTTGGTTGATTTGCTCGTTCAGGCGGTCGAGTTGTTGATTCGATCCTAGTGAAGCGAGCAGGGTTTTGTATTTTCCTAGTTCAGATTTTAGGTGAATGATTTTTTGTTCTAATTGAAGGGTTTTATCCTCTCTGCCCATCCCTTCACCTCCTTTCCCCTTCTATTTTTTGGGAAAATTGCCCGTTCCTTAATCAATTATATGCAAAACAGCCCTAATGATGACATAATGACTTTTGGGTTATAATTGAATAAATGGGCTATAATACCATAACAATATTTATTTGGAAACATACTATAGAGTAGCCTGAAAAAAATGAATGAAAGGAAGGTTATTGTGTATGCCCATTAATTTAGAGCAATTTGCTCAACAATTTGATCGCGAATGTATCCAAGTTTGTAAGGTATATGACTGGACGACACACGTCGTGCAACTCACTCAAGATATTACCTTTACTTTCCCAGTTGGTTCGTTGACTGGTATTACTGTTTCTCAGGTGAACTGTTCCCTAACCCTCTTAGAATGTACGGAAGATGCCCCACGACGCGATATTGAGTGTGTGGTGGGGGATCAAACGGTCACATTGCAGGCGGTTACATTAAGCAAAACCATTCAGGTTGTTTTAGAAGTGGTGGGAACCAATGCGGCTGGCACTCAAGTCACCGTGTTAAGCAACCCCGCATTGATCACGACCAGCGAAGAAGTGATCCTTTGTGCTCCAGAAGGCACAACGGTGTGTTGCAATGCTACGCAAAATACATTTAATATTTGCCGTGTCGGTGCCTTTACCCAAAATGGAGATGCCATTACAGCCACTATTTCAGTAAGAATTTGCCAAAGTATTGTAGTGACCTTTGAAGTCATTTTAGAAGTCGCCGCAAGATTCTGCCAGCCTCGTCCGGAAATCATCTGCGAAGAAGAATGTCCTGTGGATGTCTTCCCGCCGCAATGCCCAGCTGTCTTTCCAACGATGATGTAAACAGATGGTTTCTTTTGTCCCACAAAAAAGAGGAGATCACTCCTCTTTTTTTATACATATAACATTAGTAAAAGAATCGTTACACACAAAAAGTTTCATGATCCATTTTTGCTCTCCATTTAGGCATGGGAATAGGCAGTGTACACATTGATAGAAAAGGGGGAATAAGATGAGCAGTCTAGCGGACATGGAAAGTAAAATCCAGGCCATCGAGAAGGAGCTCCACATTGTCAAACAAGCGTTAAAAGAGATGAAAAGTTTGCCTCAACAGAACAAGCATGATGGAATTCAAGCCATTTGTTATTTCACTTATTCATTATTGCTTCCGAAAGCAAAGGGACATAAAGGGACGGTCGCGGCGAACTTCATTATTCGCAATATGGGTTCGAACCCGTTGGACCATCCTTTCATCTGCTTACGGGTCACCCCAAAAGAACGCATCGCTTTGTCAGCAAAATTAGGGGATGGGATTCAGTATGACCAACGTATTAATCCATTAGTAATGGAGTCGTGGAACTATATGAGCGAACAAGCGGAGCAAATGGGGGAAGAGAAAGGGGAGTTTTGGTTAAAGCCGGTTCGAGTATCACGAATTGAACCAGGACAAAGCCTTTCATTTTCCAATTTCCAATTCCAATTCGAAATGGGGGAAGAACAAATGACCTACAAAATGGAAGGATTCTTCTTCTGCCAACAGTTTCCCCAAGGGGTTCGAGCATTGAATCATATTATCATTCATCTTTGACTTGATCCATCTTACACGGCAGGGCCGATTTTGCCACCATGACTGATTCGTGTTCCACAAATTGTTCGGAGCAATAAAGCAAAATCAAGCTGACTCAATGATGGTTGGTATGTCTGTCATTGAGTCAGCCCTTTTGATTCGTTACGCGTTTCTGACGACAAGAGCATTCAAGGCGCGAGTTTCAGCTGTGATGCTGCTTAACAAAGTCGATAGAATTGCACCGTTCGTTTCAATAACAATACGATACACATGCGTGCCCACGCCTGGTACATCGACCCATGTCAAGTTCGGGAACAGCGTCGTGGTGGCGGCAGCTGCTAATACAGGAAGCAGAGATTCGACATCAAGCGATGCAATGGGCGTAAAAGCTCCGCCGTTCGTTGAACGTTCTAAGCGATACGTGATGCCTGTCAAGGTTGCACCGGTTAGTATCAATACGGCCAATTCCAATTCAACCATTGAATCAAGCTTGACAAGATCACCATTCAAGGTAGTAATCGGCTGTAAACGAAGCACTTCCGTGACGGCTGTTCCTGTTAAGGGGATGGTAATGGGCAAATCTGTTGAAGACTGCGTAAAAAACAACTGCGGGAATAACCCACCATTGCACACACAAACCATTCATCTATCATCCTTTCCCAATAGTTTATATTTGGTACTAATGTATTAAATGATCATTTATGGAAAAATGATTCGGATGAATAACTATTTTTCGACCTATTTCCTGTAAATGGGAGAATAACCAATTAGACGAGAAGATGAATGAACGCGAACGAGAGGCTCTGATCTTTTGAACCCGTATTCAAAGAAATCAAGAACTGTCTCCTGGCTTGGCTGCATCAGCAAGACCGATTCCCGGGGAACAACGTTGGGGGCTTATTTGTTCATATTAGGCGATGGACCTATGCATAATGTTTACAGGATACGTATATATACAGTATGAACACCCCTTATGGATAAAAAGACAGGGAGGCGTTATTGAGATATGACGTTATATGGCATGAATGACCATTCCATCCCTTCGCGCTCCAACGATGAATTGGCGCCGTTAATTGGGAAGACAGTCACCATTTATCGTGGAGGTCCGGAATCCAAAACCGGTAAATTGCTTGATGTCCAATCCGACTATCTTTCTCTTATGGACGGGTCATCCGTCATTTATTATGCGCTGCACCATGTTCAAAGCATCACCGAAAACGCCAAACAGAATTCGATCCCTTCTGTTTCCGATTTGGCCAACCCGTCCGATACGGAGATCCCCGCGGGATTCAGCTGCTTTCATGAACTGTTACAACATTTGGTCGATGCTTATATTCAGGTCAATCAAGGTGGTCCTGAATCCAAACAAGGCACATTATTAGGCGTTAATGACGACCATATTGTCCTGTTCACCCGGGATGATGGGGTTGTGTTTTATCATCTTCAACATATTAAAAGTATCAGCCTGCCTATCAAACGTGAAGAAACCGCACCAGAAGCCGGCTCATCAGCAAATGAAGCGGTGGACAACGTCTCTCCATCATCGGCAGATGATGTTTCTCCATCACCAGAGGACACCTCTACACATCAGGAAACGCTCTCTCCTCCTCCATATGTCAACGCGCAAAATTTGTCAGATTTATTGGCCCATTTAACGCATACATGGGTGGCCATAAACCGAGGAGGACCTGAAGCGATTGAAGGGATTCTTGTTCCCGGCGGCAGCGGATATTATACGATTGTCAATGGAAATGAAATTATTCGAGTTCATCCTCATCACATCAAAAGCATCAGCTGCGGCCCCAAGGGAGCATTTCAAGCGGTGACGGCGGGAGAACGCCAAGGAGACGGCGAGAACCAGGGAGAACAAAAACAGCAGGAGCCGCAAGCATCCCATCAGGAGAAAAAAGGGGAAAAGGAAGACGAACAGCACAAGAAGGAGAAAGAAAAGAAAAAGAAGGGGGAGGAAAAGGCCAAAGACGACAAGAAAACAGATTCCGCTGAGACAAAAGAAGAGAAGAGTGAAAAGGAGAAAAAAGGAAAGGAAGAAAACCACAAGATAAAAAAACACGAGGAAGACAAGAATAAAGAGAAAAAAGGCGACCCTCATGAAAAATCAAAGAAAAAAGATGAGGAGAAGCCGAAAAAAGAGGATCAAAACCACAAACATGACTAACGTGCAACAGGCGGAATTCACCTGAAATCAAAAAGGATGAGAGGCAATGGATCCATTAAAAACACTGTTAGGAAAACATGTGAAAATGGAGATTTCCGGGGGGACAACGGTTCAAGGGGTTCTTGTCGACTTTGGGTTGGATATTGTGGTGATCTATACAGGAAAAGAATATTTGTATGTCCCCCATTTGCATATTCATTACATTAAACGCCACACCGATCCCTCTTTCGAAATCGCTAGTCCTTTTCCAGAAGTCCCGTTGCAGGAAGAATCGGGAATCTCTTATCGAAAAACGTTATTAAATGCCAAAGGTCGATTTGTTGAAATTTATGTCATTGGAAATAAATCAATCCATGGCTATATTACCAATGTGTTCAATGATTACTTCGTTTTTTATTCACCGGTTTATAAAGCCATGCTCATTTCGCTGAATCATTTAAAATGGTTGACTCCTTACCAGAAAAATATCACGCCTTACACATTAGGAAACGATGTGCTGCCGGTGCAGCCAACTTCGCTTTCACTGCAACGGTCCTTGGAGGAACAGCTCAAAAAGATGGAAGGACAATTAGTCATTTTCGATTTGGGTGATCACCCGATGAAAATCGGCCTGTTAAAGCGCGTACAAAACAATATTGCCGAACTTGTCACAGCGGGTGGAGATTCGATTTATTGGAAGGTGATTCATTTAAAGACCGTCCATTCTCCATCTTGACCCCCTCCTTATGGTTTCTTCGTTTAAGGAGGGCGGGTTTTCTCGATCAGGATGATCCATAAAGAAGGAGGACGCAGCAAGAGAATGGAGCGAACAAGGCTGTACAATGAACCGGAGATTTACATGCGCATCACCGACTTTCTCCCTATTCCAAACAGAAATGGGTTTACAGGATGGCGCGTGGCACATTCGACTGAGCAGCGTTTCACTACTGTGTTGGTATGCAAAAAATCCCTCCTAGCGTCATGAAGCAAAGGAGGGATTTTTTATGGGTTTACATAAATAGAATGGAAATCCAACTATACAGCATGGCCAGCGTAAAGACAACAGTCAGTGGAATAACGAGCAAAGTAATTCTGATATAGGCTGTCCATGAAACGGGACAGCGATGTTGATGTAAAATATGCATCCATAGCAAGGTAGCGAGCGTTCCCGTCGGCAAGAGGAGCGAACCGATATCGCTGCCGATGATCATGGAGGCGTAAGCGGCCTTGGCAATAAGCGGATCTATGTTCATTTCTGTCAACGCCAAGGTTCCAATCATGAGGGCAGGATGGTTATTAAATAGATTGGATAAAACAGACAGCATCGATCCCATGACAAACATCGATGAAAACATATCCGACGCATGCAATCCCGACAGCTTTGTCACATAATGGCTCAACCCGATGTGGTTCAGGCCGTAAATGATGACATACATCCCGAAAGCAAACATAAGAATGTGCCAAGGTGCTTTTCTTAATACATCGTATGGGCTCATCTTTAAAGCATACCACCGCCATCCTAATAGTACACATGATCCTGTGAGCGCGACCACTTCAATGGGAATATGCATGTATGAAGCGGCAAACAGGCTCAACCGGATGGTTAGCACGAACAGAAGAATCATCTTCATTTTGTTTTCCGATACTTTCATCTCATCGTAGGCGGAACGGTTCTGCAAAGGATGATGAAAAAACGAGAGGGGAGTAATAGGAACCGCCATTGGTGGCAATGTTTTCGGGATATCGTGATAAAAAACGAGAAACAACAACCCCAGCAAAAACAACAGCCCAAGCACTGAGGGAACAAACATCATCGCTGTCTGCATGTATAAGTTCATATCGATGATTTTTAATGAAATTAAATTGACCATGTTACTTACGCCGATCGGGGCGCTCGAGGCGGTGGCAATCAACGCCCCGCTGATGAGATACGGTAATTTCTGATGTTTTTTCAGCTGAAAGCTGTTTAAAAGCAACAGTAAAATCGGCGTCGTGATCATGATGCTGCCGTCATTGTTAAAAAAAAGCGTCATCAGAAAACAAAGAGCGTTGGTGTACCAAAATAACCGAATCCCTGACCCATTGGAACGCTGGGCAAGAAGAGAGGCAATCCAATGAAAAAAACCGATGCTTTCGAGCACAAGTGCCATGACAAGAGTTGAAATGATGGTCATGGCCGCCCCGCTTACTTTGATGCTAATATCCATGAGATGAGACGCGTTCACCGCTCCGCTGGCGATGACGATTAGCGCACCGATGGTTGCGGGAATGGCCTCATTCATTCCTTTAGGGCGCCAGTAAATGAGCATGATCGTAAAGAAAAAGGCAAAGAGGACCATAGCTGATGTAATAGACATCACTCCTTTCGCGTTTTTCCGATTTCTTTTGTTCCGTTCATCTCTTTCCATTGTCTATATATGTCTATATAGCTTGTTTGTACTGTATATATATGTGTCCTAAAATCATCTTGTCCTGTGCTATTCGTGCAATTTCTGCAAAATCCGCATTTGTTCGCCATAGATGATCGTCCAAAAGGGAAATGGATGCACGGGAGAAAGGCGGCGGGGTTATTCCGAGCATTGGATGACCAACATTTCCCAGCAAGCAATAGAGCCTGCATGAATATGAGCTGACAAAGGAAAAGTGCAGTAAAACAAGAGGCAAATGTCTCGGCAGGTCATATGCCTGTTCATGTTTTCTGTCCATACGTTAGAAGGACGCATCGAAGCCTCGTCTGAACCAAAAAAGGCGTGAAAAAACGGGGCGTGTGCGCATCCATGACCGATATGAAACGGTGTTATGATCTTTCCATGAACCCTGTCAGATGTTAGAGTACAAAGCCCGTGTAATGTAAATATAGGTAAAAGTGATGGTCGTTGATTCCAATCTGGAGAGAGCGCTTTAACAAAAAAAAGGCGGCAGGCTGATCCCGTGCCGCATTTTTTTCTAATCGGCCGCATTATGCGGCCGATATGGAGGCTATGCATACTCCTGATGAAATACATGGTGCAAGATGGAATGTTGCTTGGAATTGACAAAAGCCATTTTTTTCTTTTCCAGAATATTAGGAGGAAACTCTAATAATGTCTTCAGATCAGCCGGCAAGGTAGGGCAAGATATTGGTGGGCGCTGATGTTTCCACGAAATAGAAGCGTTGGCCCCGATATGGAACCCCCAATCTCCAAAGGAGGGAACAATCGTATGGTAACTAAGGATTTGAAATCCTGCGCTTTCGATGGTTTTCCCTATGCTCCAAAAGACGATAGGCGTATCTTCAGGAGAAGAAGATTGACAGACAAACACCCCTTCTTCAGCGAGAGAATCACGCAACAGGGTGTAAAATTCGGTTGTATACAAATCGCTGGTTGTTGGATCGGTCGGATCTGGAAAATCAATGATAATGATGGGGTACGGGGCGGGACGGGAAGCAAGAAAGTCGACTGCGTTCTGAGGATGAATGGTGACACGGCGGTCATGGAGTGAGTATTGGTTCAAATCCGCTAAACGTTTGACATGCTTCGCCGCATGCAATACAAAAGGGTCTAAATCAACAAGGTCAACATGTTTGACATCGTCGTATTTGAGCACCTCTCTGAGCGCCAAACCGTCGCCGCCACCTAAAATGAGCACCCGTTCGCGATTCGGAGCGAAAGTGAAGATAGGATGAACAAGCGCCTCATGGTAAATCCGTTCATCGAGAGAGCTGAACTGCAGCTGCTCGTCTAAGTACATTCTGACATCCGTTGCTTCAATTAGGTGGATGTGTTGAAAGGCGCTTTTTTCTTGGAACAAGCTTGTATGTGGGTGACGCAGCAGTTCTTTCAGCCCAATTTGGTCCCACTTGTCCCCGCGGGCAATGGCACTGCCATGTTGTGTATGCAGGGCAGGCCTGGGATCAAAAGAGTTCACTTCCTTGCCGCAAATCAGTTGGGGTGTTGCTCTTCCCCGTGGGACAGCGTAAATGACGGCTCTTTTTGCTCCGATTCCTTTTAACAGACACTCCACTTGGTCCGTTGGGTCGTGTTCCCCGCATGTGTAGAAATCGAATGACGCATACCGTTCCTCCGGCCATGTGTGCACGGAAAGATGGGAAGTGGATAAGACGAGCATGCCGGTGATTCCTTGTGGTTGGAATGGATGAAAATACGAATACAACACGGTCATGCCCGCTTCTTGTGCCGCTTTGGCAAGCAATTGTTCCAAGTGGACAATATGATTGAGCCGAGCAGGATCGCACTCAAAGGCATCAATGATGATGTGCTTTCCTTCAATATTCAATTCGCTCTCATCCCTTTCTGTATGGTTTGATTTATCTTATTGAATTGTGTTTAGAATAGCTTGTACGATTGCCCTTGCCCATGTGTCATTGTGTCGGCTCTTGAAAAAGGGGGGTCGTTCATAGACAGCGGTCAGGTCGGGTATACTAACCAGCGGCAATCGATGGATAGAACGGAGGAACATTGTTATGACCGTTGTCCGGCTCGGCTATGCCGCTATGAGCGTGCATGTCCCTCATTGCTCTCCCTCTCAAACGATGACCGCGGCGCAGTTTCGCGCCATTCGCGATCGCGAGGCGGCGATTCGCAAGCTTGAGCGGATCGCCATCTCCAATGTCGAAAACTGCCTTCGCTTGCTCAAACATAACAAGGCGCATGACATCCATTTTTTCCGTCTCAGTTCGCGGCTTATTCCGCTTGCCAATCATCCAGAGCTAGACGGGTGGGATTATCTCGCTCCGATCCGTGAAGCGTTGCGATCGATCGCGCTGTTTTTGCGTGAGTATCCGATGCGGCTTGATTTCCACCCGGAGCATTTTGTTGTGCTGAATTCCCCTGATGCCGATGTGTTTCGCACTTCATTGCGCACGCTGCATCTGCATCGAGAACTGTTGCGCGGAATGGGGATTGACGTAGAACACCGCTGCGTGCTCCATCTTGGCGGCGGGTATGGCGACAAAGAAAAGGCGTTGGAGCAGCTGATCCATAATTGGGCGTACATCCCCATCTCGTTGCAGCGGATGATCATGTTTGAAAATGATGATACGGTGTTTACGCTGCGCGATGCTCTCTATGCATGCGAAAAACTCGGCGTGCCGCTCGTTTTTGATTTGCACCACCATCTCGCCAATCACAACGAAGAAGACTGGCGGCCAGACTGGGAACGGATCGTGGCGACATGGCGCCACTCGCCGTTGCCGATGAAAATGCATCTCTCAAGCCCAAAAAGCGACAGACAGTTCCGCGCCCATCACGATTTTATCGATGCTGAGATGTTCATCCGCTTTTTGCAGGAAGTCAAAGGCACCGTTCGGCAGCTTGACTGCATGATCGAAGCGAAACAAAAAGATGAGGCGTTGTTTCAGCTTGTGCGCGACCTCAAGCGCTATGACGAAATAGAGTGGATGGATGGAGCGAGCTTTTATGTGAAGTGACAAGGATTGTGACGATCATCATCCAGACCGCGAGCCATACGCACTTTTTTATATGTTCCAATAAAATATCGACTGGGCCGTGAAAGGAATAAGGAAGGAAGATGGCGAATATAACACACAATGGGGGAATAGGCGATCAAAAGAGTTTTTTAGAGAAAGAGGCATGGGCCAAACGATGGCATGAGACATTGATGGTCTCGTGTGGAGATCATGAAACAGTGGCCCAGGGTGAAAGGGGCGCAAACGTGTGAGAAAAGCGGTCGTGCTTGGCGCATCAGGCGGAATGGGCTATGCCCTCGTTCAGGAGCTCGCATCAAGAGGAATCCCTGTCAGGGCCTTTGCCCGTTCACAGGATAAGATGCAGCAGAGGTTTGGAACAATGAAGGACGTGGAAATTTGTTTAGGAGATGTGTTTCGCGAGGATGACCTGAACAAGGCATGCAAAGATGTCGATGTGATCTTTCATGCGATTAACATCCCCTATCCGGAATGGCCTAAAGGTCATCCGATCATCATGAAAAATGTGCTGAAGGCAGCGGAAGGAAGCGGGGCGAAGATTGTTTTCATCGACAACATTTATGCTTATGGGCGCAGCCCAGGGAGGAAGGTAACAGAAGATACCCCGAAAAACCCCCATACTAGGAAAGGAAAAATTCGCTTGCAACTGAATAAGATGCTTGTAGAAGCGCATCAGAGAGGAGTGCCGACTCTTATTTGCCATTTTCCTGATTTTTATGGACCTAACGCCGAAAATACCTTGATGCACTTCACCTTGCAAGGCATGCTTTCCGGGCGAAACGCGCAATATGTCGGTCGTATGGATGTGAAGCGGGAATTTATCTATACCCCGGATGGAGCCAAAGCGGCAGTCGAACTCTCTCTTCGCGGCTCCGCATATGGAAGTCATTGGAATATTCCCGCTTGTGATGTCATTTCCGGGCACGAAATCGTTGAAATCGCAAGAAGAGCCACCGGATATTCCAAGAAAGTCGCTACAGTGGGCAAAGGCATGATCGCCTTTTTAGGGCTTTTTCATAAAGGAATGAGAGAAATGGTGGAGATGATGTATCTAAATGAAGAACCCGTGGTGCTGAGCGGGGAAAAATACGAGCGGGAAATCGGGCCCGTGCCCAGAACCCCGTATGAAGAAGGAATTCAACGAACGATCGAACATATGAAGAAGAAAGAGCGGTCATGAAGGTAGAGAAGCCATTTACCGATGACGGTTGGAAACCTTGGTGTCAACAACATCAGCTGCCCGAACGCCAATGACCGAGCAGCTGATGCTTCTGTCTTACCATGATTTTGTCTTCGCTGGCTGCAGCATCCGAAACATCGGCAGCATGACGACGATGCCAACCACAAACAAGGCGGCCGAGATTTGATAGATCACAACGAGAGAAAGCCATTCTTTTAGCATCCCCGCCAAGCTCATCGTTGTGACCATTGCCCCCATGAACAGCGGGGTCAAAATGCCGTTGACCCGGCCAATAAACGCTGCTTCCGTATGGCTCATCACAATCGTGTTAATGCCGATATGCAGCGCCGGCATGAAAAAGCCAGCGATAAACTCGGCCAATAAGGTAAGCCAAAACAGCGTTGACCACCCCATGACAAAAATGCCGACGGCAAGGCTCCCCATTCCGAGCATCAGCAAAACGTGAGGTCCGATTCGATGGGAGAGGGCCATCGCCATGCCGCCGCCGATCATCATCGCTGCCCCGTGGGCGGCAAACAGCCATTGCAAATCGCTTTCTTCCATCCCGAGCCGCTCCGTGACAAGAAATACGGCCAATGGTTGAATCAAGCCCATCGCGAATCCCGCGGCCATAAACCCGCCACCGAGTGTGAGGAGGATTTTGCGCGACCATACATAGCGAAAGCCCTGCTTCATCTCCTCCCATAAAGAGGTCGTGTTCCCAGCGCGCTCTTCAGTCCGGTCCGGCGGCAACAGCGTCAAGATCAGAGCGGATGCCAAAAAGCAAAATCCGACCATCGCCATGGAAACGTAGATGCCGAATTGTTGGAAGATGAATGTCCCCATAATGGGACCGATGACGACGAAAATGGCCATCATTGTCTGAAACAGCGACATGCCCCCTTGCATTTGTTCGCTTGGAACATGCACCTTAAATAGTTTCATCCCTGAAGGCTGTGAAAATTGGGATAAAACCGCTGAAACGAAGGTCGCAAGAAACACCATCTTCCATGTGCCAAACAAAAGTGCGAGCAGGATCGCAAAAATGGAGAGTGCGCTGAAAAGATCGCACCAAATCATCGTCCGCTTCGGACGCCATCGGTCGGCAAACGTTCCGCCGATAAAAGAAAAGATAAAAATAGGGGCGAACTCAGCCACTGAAATGAGCGAGACAGCCAGCGCATCACCATTTGTTTTCTCGGTCACAAACAATAAAACGGCAAAATTGCGAATCCAAATGCCGATTTGAATAAATAGCCCGGCTGTCATAATGGTTTGAATAAACCGGTTCCGCAAAAGCGAAACCATGGATGGACTAGTTGCTGCCATGGCAGTTTATATTCCCCCTTCCTGTGAAACGCTCTCATCTCATGCTGCTTCATCCTAAGCTTCTGTCATTCATTCAGCATCAATACAAACTACAACACCGAATATATGTTCCTGTTCTTGTATTATCTTTGATCAGGAGAAATTTGTCAAGACTTAAATTTCCTTTATTGAGAATGGTCCATCTTCATGGAATGGGATGTTGTGGTCAAATATAGAAAGATTTTATACTAAAAAACAATTTTTATACTTTACTATTAAATATTAATTTATTATAATTTTAATGTGCTAGTAATTATCAATATTCGTTGCCAAGACAGCCGCGAGGAAGGCATGATGAAATTTGAATAGGAAGGGGAAGAGAAAATGGAACATCAACACCCACAACAAGCTTCGAAATGCCCATACCACGGGAGCATCACCAATCAATCATCCAATCGGACAACGAACAAAGACTGGTGGCCGAATCAGCTGAATGTAAGCATTCTTCACCAGCACGACCGGAAGACGAACCCTCATGATGAAGATTTTGATTACGCGCAAGAATTTGCAAAGCTGGACTACTGGGCGTTAAAAGAAGATTTGCGGAAACTGATGACCGAAAGCCAAGACTGGTGGCCGGCCGACTATGGCCATTACGGGCCGTTAATGATCCGCATGGCTTGGCATTCGGCGGGGACGTATCGCATCGGCGACGGCCGCGGCGGCGCGTCGACAGGCACGCAGCGCTTTGCGCCGTTAAACAGCTGGCCGGACAACGCCAACTTGGATAAAGCGCGTCGGCTGTTATGGCCGATCAAAAAGAAATATGGGAACAAAATCTCTTGGGCCGATTTGTTCATTTTGGCAGGCAATGTCGCCATTGAATCGATGGGCGGAAAAACGATCGGGTTTGGCGGCGGCCGCGTTGACGTCTGGCATCCGGAAGAAGACGTGTATTGGGGATCGGAAAAAGAGTGGCTCGCCTCTGAACGCTATTCCGGCGATCGCGAGCTCGAAAACCCGCTCGCCGCGGTGCAAATGGGGTTAATCTACGTCAACCCAGAAGGGCCGGACGGCAAGCCGGATCCAAAAGCAGCGGCGCGCGATATCCGCGAGACGTTCCGCCGCATGGGGATGAACGATGAAGAAACGGTCGCCTTGATCGCCGGCGGTCATACGTTCGGAAAAGCGCACGGCGCCGGCCCCGCCACGCACGTCGGTCCTGAGCCGGAAGCCGCCCCGATTGAAGCGCAAGGGCTGGGATGGATCAGCTCTTACGGAAAAGGGAAAGGGAGCGATACGATCACAAGCGGCATTGAAGGCGCCTGGACGCCGACGCCAACCCAGTGGGATACCTCGTACTTTGACATGCTGTTTGGCTATGACTGGTGGCTGACGAAGAGCCCGGCCGGAGCATGGCAATGGATGGCGGTCGACCCGGATGAAAACGACTTGGCGCCGGATGCCGAGAACCCGTCGAAAAAAGTGCCGACGATGATGATGACGACCGATTTGGCGCTGCGGTTTGACCCGGAATACGAAAAAATCGCCCGCCGGTTCCACCAAAACCCGGAAGAATTCGCCGAGGCGTTCGCCCGGGCGTGGTTTAAGCTCACCCATAGAGATATGGGGCCGAAAACGAGATATCTCGGTCCGGAAGTTCCGGAGGAAGATTTCATTTGGCAAGACCCGATTCCAGAAGTCGATTACGAACTGACGGAAGCGGAGATCGAAGAAATCAAAGCGAAAATTTTGAACTCCGGGCTGACCGTCAGCGAGTTGGTCAAAACGGCTTGGGCCTCAGCCAGCACGTTCCGCCATTCCGACAAACGCGGCGGAGCCAACGGCGCCCGCATCCGTCTCGCCCCGCAAAAAGACTGGGAAGTGAACGAACCGGAGCGGCTCGCCAACGTGCTGTCCATCTACGAGGACATCCAACGCGAACTGCCGAAAAAAGTAAGCATCGCCGACTTGATCGTCCTCGGCGGCAGCGCTGCGGTCGAAAAAGCGGCCCGCGACGCTGGTTTTGACGTCAAAGTGCCATTTTTCCCTGGCCGCGGCGATGCGACGCAAGAACAAACGGACGTCGAAAGCTTTGCCGTATTAGAACCGTTTGCGGACGGCTTCCGCAACTATCAAAAACAAGAATACAGCGTCCCGCCGGAAGAACTGCTCATCGACAAAGCCCAGCTCCTTGGGCTGACGGGTCCAGAAATGACGGTCTTAATTGGCGGCTTGCGCGTGTTGGGCGCGAACTATCGCGATTTGCCCCACGGCGTGTTTACCGATCGCATCGGGGTGCTGACCAACGACTTCTTCGTCAACCTGTTGGATATGGACTATGAATGGGTGCCGACCGACGGCGGCATTTACGAAATCCGCGACCGGAAAACCGGCCAAGTGCGGTGGACAGCGACCCGGGTCGATCTCATTTTCGGATCGAACTCCATCCTCCGCTCTTACGCCGAATTTTACGCCCAAGACGACAACCAAGAAAAATTTGTCCGCGATTTCATCAACGCGTGGGTGAAAGTCATGAACGCCGACCGCTTCGATCTGGTGAAAAAAGCAAGAGAATCGGTCGCCGCTCGATAATGAAACAACAAGGCAGAGGGAGAGGATTCCCTCTGCTTTGTTTTTGCGGCATACAAAACCGCTCGATCGGCAGCGCCGCTCCCCACCGGAAAAAACCGATAGGGGAAGGGATAGAGGAAATATGGTGAAATATGATAAAATAATACGAATGAGTCGATCAAAACGATCATCGATATAGGGGGGCAACCTTTTATGAAGATACGCCAATGTTCTAGAGCCGTGATCATCAATGAACGGAATGAAATTCTTCTTCAGCGATTTGAATTTCGCGATGTGGTAGGAAACAAGGTGTTATGGGTGACTCCAGGGGGAGGGATTGAAGAAAATGAGACCCCGGCGGAAGCGTTAAAAAGAGAGTTATACGAAGAACTAGGCATTGTTGTCGACCTTGTCGGCGAACCCCTATTTCAACTCGATGTATGGATCGATGGGAAACAAGGTCCTTTTGTTAGTCGAGAGATTTATTACAAAATCACGATTCCATCGGATACGAGATTATCGTTCGAAAATATGACGAAAGACGAAAAGGATGCATGGCAACAGGTAAAATGGTGGAGCAAGGAAGAATTGCAGAGCATCAATGATTTTGCGCCGCGTGAGATATTGAATTACATATAAAAACCGATCAGCTGTGGGGGCCGCTTCAACCTGTCTTTTCGTTATACGTAGCTTCCTATTTTTCCATTCTTCCTCGCCCAGTTCCATTGTTGTCTTAAGACGAATGAGCCGATGGCGAGCCACAATAGCGAGACGCCGAACGCGGGAAAGAACGCGCGCCATCCTGCGCCCATTCCTTGTACAGCCCAAGAAAGAGGAGAAAGGGAGTTGAGAATATGAAAGGCGGCTGGTAATCGATTCGAAGATAGAAAAAACCCTGAGAAGATTAATAAATAGTAAAGAAGCACCTCAGTAACGGCCCCGACTTGCTTTAAGCGGAGTGACAGTCCTAAAATGAACACGCCGATCCCCGTCATGACGATTAGACTCACTCCACCAAATACGACGATTTCCGTTACGATGGACAATGCTCCCGAAACAATTTCGGAAAATCCAATGATCAAGGCGGCACAAAGGAAAAAAAGCGCCACCCACGCGAACGACAACGCGACTTCCGCGACCACTACGCCGATCAAAATTTGCCATGGAGGAGTCTTCGTTGAAAGCACTTGCTCTGCGGTGCCGAGATACGCTTCTTCGATTGCGCTGTTGCCAAGCTTTGCGATCAAATGAGCGCTTAAGTACCAAAGGCTGAAACCGGCTAGCTTGACCGCCGCCTCTTTTCCCGTCTGGATGGGGCTTGCGTACAGCGTACCGAAAAAAAAGACAAATTTAATAATCAGCCCAACAGTAAAATCGAACCAATATCGGCGATACTCTGCTCTTTTTTTCAAAAACGACGCCGATACAACACGAAAAATTTGCCGGAGCAATCACCCCACCTCCCTAGACGACATGGCGGATTTGCCGAATCAAAGAAGACTTGATTTAATAAGGTTTGTCTATTTTTGTTTGGTTGCCAATGGATGTTCGTGAATTTGCGCATCGACAGTATCTGAAAAACAATACTGCAAAGCGGCCTCCATTATTCAATCACCAACCTCTTGGGAGAATTGATAGGAACGAATCGCCGCTAAAAAATGAGTTTCCAAGTCAGCTGGAGTTGAAAAATGTTCCTTTGTTCCCCGCCAAATGATGGTTCCATCTTTGATAAATACAAATTGATTTCCGACGGCGTGGGCAAACGGAATGTCATGGGTCGTAATGAGGACGGCGTTCCACCAGTTGTGTTTTTCCGTCAACAGCGCTCGAATATGATGCTGCGACTCAACATCAAGGCCAAGAGTCGGCTCATCAAGGAACAAAAACGGCGCTCCTTTCATTAAGGCGATCGCAAACGCCAATTTTTGTTTCATCCCTCGCGAAAGGGCTTGGGCCAGACGATCCGCGTAGGGGGTCAGATTCAACATGGCCATGATTTGTTCGGCCCTTCGCTTCGCTTCGTAACGGCTCCACTTGTTTAACAAACCAAAATACAAGAGATTTTCAAAGACATTTAAATATGAATAGGAGTTGTCGGCTTCTTCAAACACGACCGCAATCGACTCGCGCGCACCATTCGGATTGCGGACAACATCCACCCCATTTACATAAATACGGCCGCTGTCCGGTGCAGTAAGCCCGATGATGCACTTTATTAAGGTCGTCTTCCCAGCCCCATTTGGCCCTAAAAGAATGAGCCGATCTCCGTCATTCAGCTCGAGAGAGAGATCGCGCAACACGTGGCGGTGAGGCGGATAGATTTTGTTGACGTTTTGCACGAAAATCATCTTTACCTAATCCTTTCAACTGAATAAACGAAAAGGTCTTTGGTAGCCTGTCTCTGCGTGGAGCTATACAAAGCTCGATTTTCCGTTTTTGGTTATAATTATAAAATAAAAAAGAAGAATGTAAATATTGAAAAATGATCACCTCCATCTGCGTGAGCAATGAATCCACTAAAGGGTGCGGTGGTTTCGTCCAAAATCGTGCTGTTCCATCTCTTTCCATGAACGCTTGATCCGACCGATCGTCATTTGATAAACAACGGCTAAATACAGTGGAAAAACGATGGTAAGCGACAATAAAACAGACGTATGTTCTAAAGCATGAACATGTTTTCGCATCGCTAGATAAAGAACAAACAGAGCCAACAGAGACGCCGCCATAAACTGCATATAACGAATGCTTCGCGTTCGATTCATCACTTTCTGTTTTTTCTTGATCTGTTCAATTCAACCATATAGAGTATTGTGTAGAGGTCAAAATCTAGAAGAAAGGGGCTGCGGATGGAACATCGAAAGAACATCGTTGTCGTTTTGAAAGGGTTGATCTTACATAAAGGGACCGTGCTAATCGTCCAGCGCGCGCCTCATGATGAAGTGGGCGGCGGAACATGGGAGCTGGTCGGAGGGGGATGCGCTTTGGTGAGGAGTTAGAAGCTGCGCTCATTCGCGAAATTGAAGAAGAAGTTGGGTTGACGGTGACGGTGGAGAAAGTTTTATACGCTGCGACGTTCCAAACCCATCCGACGCGGCAAGTCGTCATCTTGACGTATTTATGCACAAGCGAGCAGCACGAGGTCATCCTTTCGAAAGAACATATCCACTATTGCTGGGCGACAAAGGATGAAGCGCGTCAACTGCTGCCCCCGGCGATTGTATACGATTTTGAAAAAAACGGCGTGTTTTCGTTAGCGGAATGGAGGTAAAGAATGCTTCAGAAAAAATGGATTGGGGGTCGCTCGTTCGCTCGCGTTGCTTGCGGCCTTTGTTAGCGCTGTTTTTTCTTCGTGAAATCTTTAGCGGCCAAAGGCGATTCGCATAAAAGCATGGAGCGGATTGAAGAGAAATTGGACAAAATAATTGAGCGGTTAGAGAGGCAAACGAATGAATAATGTGGATGATTCAAAACAAAAGTGAGGTTCGGATATGAAGACGGTTAGCCAAGAAATCCAAGATTTGTCCATTCAATCCTTGGAGTCAACTGTTCATAAACTTTCAAACGCTTATAAGAACATGGCAGAAAAAGGTTCAAACACAACTCTTGTCAAAAAGAGACTAAACGCAGTAAAAATTGGTTTAGAAAGCCTAAAAGGTGCTTGGCATGGGGAAGACTTTTGCTATGGCGAGGAAATCATAATGACTTCTAAAGAAACTCTACAAGGCATCATTCCATCTATCGAAAAACAGATAGCAAAGGCAAAAGAAGGCAGTTCTCAAAAAACATTAAATGAGCGTCGTTTAACTGCGCTAAAACTCGCAATCGAATCTTTGGAGAATCGTCTTACTATTCTACGGGGGGAGAATGATGATGAAAAACAGTCAAATGAATCCCAACGTTGATCAATATTTAGCCGGAGGCTGTGGACGCTGTCCGCTAGTGGGTACTCCCGATTGTAAAGTAAACAAATGGCCGACAGAATTAAGAGCATTGCGAACAATTGTTCTTGAATGTGGATTGACAGAAGAAGTGAAATGGGGAATTCCCTGTTACACCTTCCAAAAGAGGAATGTCGTAACAATCAGTGCTTTCAATGAATATTGTGCACTTAGTTTTTTCAAAGGCGCCTTGTTAAAAGATGACCATCACATTCTAGAAAAGCCTGGGGAGAATACGCAAGCTGCACGACGCATTCGGTTTACAAATGTCCAACAAATCATCGAGCTTGAACCTGTGTTGAAAGCATATATTAACGAAGCCATGGAAATTGAAAAAGCGGGCTTAAAAGTGGAGTTCAAAAAGAGTCCAGAGCCAATTCCTGAAGAGCTTCAAAAAAAATTCGCCGAAATGCCGGCCTTACAAACAGCATTTGAATCGCTGACACCGGGACGACAAAGAGCGTACATCCTTTATTTTTCCGGAGCGAAACAATCGAAAACGCGCGAAGCGAGAATTGAAAAGTATATCCAGCGCATTCTTGACGGCAAAGGATTGCATGATTAACACTCTGCCCGCAGAAACGCCATTGCCACAAACGCGTTATGGGAGAGTAAGAGAAGGTTGGGAGGACATTCTCTTTTCATGAAAACCATTCATCTACCATTAAACAAAATTGATGATGTCACTTGAAAGGGAATACCTATGGTTTTCGGTGTTGCCCCCGAGGAGGACTCAATGCATGGAAATTAGAAAACCGAACGATGCGGAATATAAAAAGATTTTATCACTTTCACCGCAAGCATTATTTGAAGGTACATTAGGCGAAGCAAAACTGTCGGACGAAAAAATCAAACAACAGATTGAAGCATTATTGCAGAAAGGAAGTGAGTATTTCATCGCCACGGAAGGCGATCATCTCATGGGTTGGATTCTGATCGGAACAAAGGAAGACCAACTGACGGAAAGGATATATGGATTTATTTATGAATTGTTTGTGTTAGAGGAGTTCAGGGGAAATGGCATTTCCAAACGGTTGTTAGAGGCTGGCATCGAACATCTTAAACGAGAGGGGTATTCAGAGGTTCGCTTAAGTGTATATGCAGGAAATCAAGCGATAAAACTATACGAAAAACTAGGATTCACCTATCGAACGATTACAATGAGCATGAACATCCCCCGCTTTTCAAAGAACAGCAGTTGGCCGAAATGATCCGCCGGATCGAGTCGATGCCAGGATGCATCCGGGACGATCGGGAGTGGCTGTCGGCGCAAGGGGTGGAGACGGCCGGCATGCGTCCGATGGGCCACGCCGAGAGCGTGATGAGCCGGTTCGCGTACCGGGTGAAATCCCGTCGCAGCTGGAAAGACCAAGGACTTTCTTGGCTGACTCCATCGCGTTATAGTTAGCGAAATTGGCTCATTTACGGTATATAATTATAAAAAACGAAATGGAGTGAAGGCGCGATGACGACTCCGGAGTTTTCAAATCACAACTATACATATGAAGATTATCTCAAATGGGACGGACAATGGGAATTGATCGATGGCGTGCCATATAGCATGGCTCCTTCTCCTTCGTTTGCTCATCAGTATATGGTTGGTGAGTTGTATGCGGCATTGCGGGATTATTTTCAACAACAACGATGTGTAGTGGTCATGGCCCCATTTGATGTCATATTCGCTTCAAGCTCGGATGACAAATCCGCGAAAAATGTGGTGCAGCCCGATATTTCTGTTATTTGTAACCGAGAGAAAATAACAGAAAAGGGATGCGTGGGAGCCCCTGATTTAATCGTAGAAGTGTTGTCTCCGGGTACGGCGTTAAAAGACCGAAATGAAAAATACAAATTGTATCAACGGTTTGAAGTAAAAGAGTACTGGATGGTTGATCCGCTGCATCGAACCGTGGAGGTGTACGGATGGCATAACGGAGCATATGAAAAAAGGGAAGTATTTGGAGAACAAGATGTACTCGTTTCTTTTCTGTATCCAGATTTAAAGGTTTGCCTCCATGATGTGTTTCAGCGGTTATCATAAACAACGCGAAGCGTCAGTGTAAATGGTGGGAGTATGTCACAAAGTTTCATAAAAATCATGAAAAATCATTTACAACTTCACCGTTTTTGGATACAATTGACTTCGTAACATGATTTCGGAAGGAGGATGAACAACATGAAAGCAATGATGAAACGAGCAACACGCACAATTGAACAACGAAAAGCGATTCGACCTTCCGAGTCTGTTACGGCCATTTTATCTTAAACAGCACAGCGAATGCCGCGGGAAGGAGATCGTTTTTTCCTGCGGCTTTTTTGCGTTTTTGCGCCGCAGGAGTCGCTTTCCTGCGGCTTTTTTCTGCGGTTGCGCCGCGGGAACTCCAGGAAACCCGCGGCTTTTATTTATGAAAGGGGGTGAGGGACGATGACGATCCATTTATTGTTTGTGACCATTACCATCGAGCGACGGACATGGACGATGGAGGAAATCAAACAGGAGCAGCTCATCCGACAAGTGGAAGAAGAAATGACAGACCGAAAATGCTCCGTTTACCGATTGTTTTAAGCTTGCAATCTACAATTTTAAGGGAGGAATGCAAAATGAAAATAAGATGGACACCGTTCACATTGCCAGCCGGAGAGATGGAGAGCGGCTAGATGATCATTGAACGATAAAGGAGTTGAGTCCATATGTTTTCGGTATTATGGAAGCTTCGTTCGTTTTTCAAGCAACATTGGAAGCGATATGTCATCGCCATTGTCCTTTTAATGTTAGGGGGCCTGTTCGAAACGATTCCGCCCAAATTGCTGGGAATCGCGATTGACGATATACATTCGGACGGCTTCACCAAGGAGAAGCTGATCGCATATGCCGGATGGCTTACGGGGCTGACGGTATTCATTTACGGCGTGAACTATATATGGATGTATCAGCTGTTCGGGGGCGCGTTTTTATTAGAGCGAAGCATGCGTTCCCGCTTGATGAAACATTTACTCAACATGACGCCGACGTTTTATGAAAACAATCGCACCGGCGATTTAATGGCGCGGGCGACGAACGACTTAAAAGCGATCGCTAATACGGCCGGACTTGGTATTTTAACGCTTGTGGATTCAAGCGCGTTCATGCTCGTCATTTTATTCACGATGGGCCTGTCGATCAGTTGGAAGCTGACGTTTGCGGCGCTGTTGCCGCTGCCTGTGATGGCGGCAGCGATGAATCTGTACGGAAAACAAATTCACGAACGCTTTACAAAAGCGCAAGATGCATTTGGCGACATGAACGATTATGTGCTCGAATCGATTTCGGGCGTGCGCGTCATTCGCGCTTATGTGCAGGAAAAAGCGGATGAAGCGAGATTTCAAGCGCTGACGGAAGACGTGTATCAAAAAAATATGAAAGTCGCGCAAATCGATTCGCTCTTTGATCCAACGATTAAACTGCTAGTGGGCCTGAGCTATTTAATCGGATTAGGGTACGGGGCATACTTAGTGTTCCATCAAGAAATAACGCTCGGCGAACTCGTTTCGTTCAACGTTTATTTAGGCATGATGATTTGGCCGATGTTTGCCATCGGCGAGCTCATGAACGTGATGCAGCGCGGCAACGCTTCTCTCGATCGCGTGAACGAAACGCTCGCCTACGTTCCGGATGTGCAGAATCATCCCGAGCCGCAATCGGTTGAGATCCCCGAATCGATTGTGTTTGATCAAGTCGGGTTTCGCTATCCGTCATCAAGCGTCCCTAATTTAGCGAACATCTCGTTCACGCTTCGGCGCGGGCAAACGCTCGGCATCGTAGGGCGAACAGGGAGCGGGAAAACGACGCTTGTGAAGCAATTGCTGCGGGAGTATCCGCTAGGAACAGGGCGCATTACCGTCTCAGGCGTTCCGCTCGAGCGAATTCCAATGGAACAGGTGCGAGGATGGATTGGCTACGTGCCGCAAGACCATGTGCTATTTTCGAAAACGGTGAAAGAAAATATTGTATTCGGACGCAAAGAGGCGGCCGACGAAGAATTCCAGAAAGCGATTGATTTAGCCGCATTCTGCAACGATATCGAAATGCTTCCTGAAGGGCTCGATACGTTAGTCGGGGAAAAAGGGGTTGCGCTATCAGGAGGGCAAAAACAGCGGCTTTCGATCGCCCGCGCGCTGCTTATGAATCCGGAAATTTTAATTTTAGACGATGCCTTGTCCGCTATCGATGCGAAAACGGAAGCGGCGATTATTGAAAACATTCGCCGCGAGCGCCGCGGAAAAACGACGATCATCACGACGCATCGTTTATCGGCGATCGAGCATGCCGATTGGATTCTCGTGCTAGATGACGGAAAAGTGATCGAACAAGGCACGCATGAACAACTCATCGCCCAAAACGGGTGGTATTACGAGCAATGGATCCGCCAACAAGCCGTAGCGACGACAGAAGAAAGCGGGGTGGGTTTATGAACGTCGGAAAACGGCTATTCGCTTACGCCCTTCACTATAAAAACATGATGGTGTTCGCCTTGTGCATGCTGGCGGTTTCGGTGGCTGCCGAACTGACGGGGCCGTTGATCGCCAAAAAAGTGATTGATCAGCATATTTTAGGGATCGAGTCTCCGTGGCACGAAGCTTCGAAAGGAAACCATGCCGTGTTTTATCAAGGAAAATGGTATAAGCGGGAGCGCGATTTTGCACAAGGAGAAGAAAAAGGGAAAGAAGTGCGCATTTTGCAAGTCGGGCGGCATTACTATTTTGTCGACCGCGCTGTCGCCTTGGACGGCAACCGCTCCGTCCAAGACGGCGTCCTCACGATTCGCCGCGGGGACGAGTCGGTCTCATATCCAGCCAAAAAGTTGTCCGTTCGAGAGCTCATGCGTTTTTACGAGCCGGACATTGACCGTATCGTGTCCTTATTAGGCCTTTACATGGCCCTGCTCGTCGCGGCGACCGCGTTTCAATACGGACAGCGCTACTACTTGCAGATGGCGGCGAATCGCATTATTCAAAAAATGCGCAAAGACGTCTTTGCGCACATCCAACGCCTGCCCATTCGCTATTTTGATCGTTTGCCGGCCGGGAAAATCGTCGCGCGGGCGACGAACGATACGGAAGCGATTCGCGAGCTCTACGTTACGGTATTGGCGACGTTTTTTACAAGTTGCATCTATATTACCGGCATTTTTATCGCGCTGTTTCTTTTAGATGTTCGTTTGGCGGCCGTCTGCCTCCTCCTCTTGCCGATTTTAGCCGTATGGATGAAGGTGTACCGGAAATACGCGTCGAAATACAATCAAATCATTCGGTCGCGCTTAAGCGATATTCATGCGATGATTAACGAGTCGATTCAAGGAATGACCATCATCCAAGCATTTCGCAGACAAAAGGAAACGGAGCGCGAGTTTGACGAGCTGAACCAAGACTATTTCACCTATCAAAATAAGCTTTTAAGCCTAAATGCGCTCACGTCGCATAACTTAGTCGGCGTGCTCCGCAACGTGGCATTTGTGGCGCTTATTTGGCATTTCGGGGGCGGTTCTTTAAGCGGTCAGGCCATTTCTATGGGCGTGCTGTACGCGTTTGTAGATTATCTCAACCGCTTGTTCCAGCCGGTGACCGGGATGGTGAACCAGTTGGCGAACTTAGAACAGTCGCTTGTTGCCGCCCAGCGCGTCTTTGCGCTTCTCGATGAGCCCGGCGATGAGGTGTACGAAGGAGACATGCCGCGCTACAAAGGAAACGTCGTGTTTGAGAACGTGTATTTCGGGTATAAGGACGGCGAATATGTGTTAAAAAACATCTCTTTCACGGCCAAGCAAGGAGAGACGGTGGCGCTTGTCGGGCATACCGGCTCCGGGAAAAGTTCGATCATGAATCTATTGTTCCGTTTTTATGACATTCAAAAAGGGCGCATCCTCATCGATGGAATCGATATTCAAACGATGCCTAAACAAATGTTGCGCAAGCATATGGGGATCGTTCTGCAAGATCCGTTTTTGTTCACCGGCACGATCGCGTCCAATGTGAGTTTGCAAGATCCGCGCATTACCCGCAGCACGATCGAAAAAGCGCTTCGCGACATCGGGGCGGAGCAATGGCTCAAAAGTTTGCCGAACGGTTTTGATGAACCGGTCATTGAAAAAGGAAGCACGCTATCGTCCGGGCAGCGCCAGCTCATTTCGTTTGCCCGCGCCTTGGCATTCGATCCGGCCATTTTAGTGCTCGATGAAGCAACCGCCAACATCGATACGGAAACGGAAGCGGTCATTCAGCAAGCGCTCGATGTGCTCAAAAAAGGGCGCACCACGTTTATCATCGCTCACCGTTTATCGACGATTCGAAATGCCGATCAAATTCTCGTGCTAGACCGCGGCACGATCGTCGAACGCGGCACTCATGACGAACTGATGAACAAGAAAGGCAAATATTATCAAATGTATCAACTGCAACAAGGAGAGAAAAACGCGATCAAAGTGGGTTAATCGAGAGGAAGGAAGCCGTCTTGCGCTTCCTTCCGCAACAGATCGTATGAAAAATTGAACATAAGCTATAAGACAGTTTAGCTTAAGAAGGAATACGTGTTGCGGTATTAGGTGATTCATGGTGAAGAATGTTTGAATAAATGAATGTGATAAAATCAAATAAGAAACCTTTTGGAGGGGGAGAGAGTTTTGGAAGTCAATACCGAACGTTTATTCATTGTTCCATGTACGTTAGAGAATTACTATCAATTTTCCCATCAATATGATATGGGACCTCATATTGAAATGTATTTGGAGCAGTTAAAGAGGGATTCTTCCGTTAAAGGTTGGGGTGTTTGGTTTGTCATACATAGGGAGAATAATCAAGTTATCGGCGATATTGGCTTCAAAGGAAAGCCTAATGACCGAAAGACAGTGGAGATAGGGTATGGTATCATTCCAGCTGCACAAAATAAAGGTTTTGCAACAGAAGCAGTTCAAGCACTAATTGATTGGGCATTTTCTTCTGGACAAGTAGAGAACGTGATTGCCGAATGTTTAGAAGACAACGTTGCATCGATCAGGGTTCTTGAAAAGGTAGGAATGAAAAGAACTTCTGCTAAAGATGGAATGTTATATTGGGAATTAGAGAAAACTTGTAAATAACGAAATCAAATTTTAAAGAGCATAAGGTGTACTAATAAAACATACGGACCAATATGTGGGGGATGGAGTCACCAAGGGCGTGAATGAAACAATCGTCCCACGTTCCAAATGGAGAGTACAAATTCGTGATTCCCCCAGAGTAGTCAAAACAAGGTAATATCGGAGTAATTCAAACTCTTTCTATGTTAAATGAGGAAGATATCTCTTCCTCTGTTTTTTATTCATAGTGGGGGAATAGAGTTTTATGGAAACAATTGGTAAAATGAAATGATTTGAAAGGGAAGAGTGAACAATGTTTTAGCGGAAATACGCGCAAAAGAGGAACTTGTTCGATAAATCAATTTGTTCCCAAGTAAGTTCAACCATTTCACATCCTCGCATCCTCGTGGTGGCTAACAGCTTAAATAGAAGATGGTTTCTTATCGCCATTCGGCTATTGTCTTGCTCCAAAAAATGAAATAGCTTTCGTAGTTCAGACAAGGACATATAAGTCGGTAATTTACTTATCCGTTTCAGGAGTATCAATTCCGATCATAAAATCGCTAACATGAAAAAAACACCTCCAGTTGATAATCAACGACCCCGATAATAAAAACCGATAATAAAAACGGATCGCGATAATAATTCGGTAAAAACGATGATAATTCGTTTGAAATTCGTAGACACAAAAAATGATGAGGAACTTAGGTTCACAAGTTATGGGCACTTGAGGGAAGAGGTCCTGAGATTTCGGAAAACCAATAAGTTAACATAATATAAATTATAGGAAGTTAAGTAAATGATTGTTTCAATTCCAAGTAATCTTATAATAGTGAGACAGCAACAAAAACATCCATCGTTCATAATTCATAAACGAAATATCACGCCTCGGCTAGAGAAACAATAAAAACGTGCAGCCTCTTGATCTTCGCTCAAGAAGCTGCACGTTACCCACTGCGCGTCGGCAGCTGCAGGGACCGCATGATCTCATTCCTTTCTCCTTTGTTTCGTTTAGGCAATATCCGTTTGACGATAGCGGACGCCTTTGTACCGAACGCGAACCGGCACACCTTTTTCTTGCTTATGCTTCACCAGAAGCTGTTGAGCTTTTGAGAAGGCTTCCATCATCCCTGATGCCGGAATGGCCTCTTCCCACACAATCGTTTTCCCTTGAACTGTGTAGAAAGAAAAGACATACTGTTTCACCGTCTTCACCTCCCTATATGCTTATTATAATCAAAGACTGTTTTTCCTAAACACAAAAACTGTTACAATTATGTTAACACTTTCTCTTCAGTGTTTCCGCAACGAATAAAAGTGTCCCAATATCGGAATACCTTTCTCTTTTTGCGCATATGTGGCTGTTGGACCTTAGCACAGTTCAGTTTCTTAGGAAAAGAAAACCGGCATCATGATTCAATGCCGGTTTGTTGCTTGTATTGTTTGACGGCTGCCCGATAGTCGGCTTGAATGGCGTCTTGATCCTGCCCCAGCCGCTCGCTTAAAAAGGCAAGCACAGCCGCGTCATGGGCAAGGCCAGCGGCAAACTGCCGCTTCAGCCAACGTTCGCCGATCTCTTCTGCAGGAAATGTATGCACCTCTCCTCCATCGGTGTATAACATCCATCCTTGGTCCGTTTGGCGGCTCAACCACCATTGGCCATGGTGATTGGTCCAAAACACCCCTTCGGCCTCGTCTTTTTTGTTCCATTGGTTTTGCTCTGCATCGCCGTATATCGGCAGAAGCGGGAACGTCTCGACGACAAACAGCGGGAACGTCGTGTCATCGATTAAACAGCCCGATGCCTTCGGGTGGCCGCCGCCGCCGAATTGCTGGGCAAACTCGGCGACGTTGACGTCATCATGAATCGTGCGAAAGCCGATATGCTTTGTCCCCATATTGACCATCGCGATTAAATCGAGATGAGGAAATCGCTTCGATAACACATTGCCGAGTTCCGACATATGGCGCTCGGCAAAGACGACGCCGATGCAATAGTCACCAAGCCAGCGCTGAACAAGTTGTTTTTGTTTTTGCCGAATGTAGCGCTGAATTTTCTTCTCTTCCATATCGAGAAGCAGCTCTTCCGTCTCTGTCAAGGTGAACGGTTCACCGGAAGCGAGCCGCTCGCTCATCGTTTCCCAAAAGCCGTCAAGCCCGAAAATCGTCAACAAATCATTCAGCCGTTTCGCTTGTAAATTCCCCTTCTCTTCCCATTCCCACGTGTCGTATTGGCGGACGAGCTCGACGAACACATCAAGCGTTTCGTTTGGTGCGAGTTTCCCCTCGCGGATGAGATAGTCGTAAAAGAGCGAGGTGGCGCACGTTTTTTTGCCATCATCCCCCACCGGCACCACCCGCCCCCACGGGTAGTCATTGAAATGAAGCGCCGTCACGTGGTGGTCGATCACTTGCACATGGCCGCCGCGCGCCGCCCGCTCGGCTAGTTGCTGTTCTACTTCCTTGCCAACGGCCAAGTCGGTGATGAACAACATGGCGCCATTGGCCTCATCACTTTGCAAAAACTGAGTGACCCGCTCATCCAAATTACGGTAGGAGCAAAACGAAATGTTCACTTCGACAAACGCCAGCTTCGCGAGCAATCCACAGCCGATGCCGTCTAAATCGCTGTCGGTGAATAGTTTGATCATCGCGTCCCATCCTTTTTCTCACAAACTTTTTTGCAACCACATTTTTAAAAGCGGAAGCAGCCGATCCGGCAGCTCGCCTGCATGCGGCACAAAGACGCGGAAGCGGCCATAGATGTTTTCAATTGTCCGCCGCGTCTGCTCATCGTCGGCCCCAGGGCCTAAAAAGAGATTGACGACCTCAATGCCTCGGCGACGCGCTTCAACGACTGCTTCGTGTGTATCGATGATGCCGTTTTGTTCATAGCCGTAGGCGGCTGGCTCGCCATCGGAAAAGACGAGCAGCACCTTTTGCGCTTCGGGGCGCTTGAGAAGCTGTTCTGTCATCCAGCGAATGGCCAACCCATCGCGATTGTCTTCATGCGGTTCAAGCTGCAGGATCGCTGCGCCGCTTGACCGTTCGAGCGAGCGATGGAATGCGACCGCCAGCTGCAAATAGTTCGGCTGCCGAGAGGCGGTCGCTTCGTTCGCATCTTCCCAAAATCCGACAATTTGGTGCGGCACGCGCAACGTTTTCAGCACTTCATGGCAAAGAACGAGCCCGGTTTTCGTCTCTTCCATTTTGTCATACATCGAAGCCGAGCAATCGACAAGCAAGCCGAAGACGGCATCAAACCGCCGCGCTGGCTCGCCTTTTTTGTAAAACAGACGCGGCCGCTCGTCGGTGAAAAACGGCACTAACTGTTTGCGGAGCCGTCCAGCGGGCAAATTGGTGCGCCAAGCGGAGCGCTCGCGCTCGAGCCATCGTTCCATGATGCGTACAAGCCGTTTTCGGTACGGCGCCACCACCGCCTGTTTGGCGTGATATTGTACAAGGTGTGCAGGACTTGGCGGTGAAGGGGGAAGAAGCACGAGCTTCGCTTGGCGATTCGCTTCGCCATATGGCGCGCCGCTGCCAAATGGCGGTGTTTCGCTAAGAACCGTTTGCGCCTCCAAGCCGTACTCGTTTTTTTCTGTCGGGCGGGATATTCCTTGGACGATGGCGAGCGCCTGGTCATGGTCGCCACCGGGCCGCGCTCCGTCGCCAAGCATGCTGGTGCGGCTGCCTCGTTCGAGCTCAAAACGGAGGAAGCTCCCGCCTGTTCGGCTCGTTTCCCGATGCCACGTCGGCAACACTTGCCGCTTGGCTTCGCCGTCTGCGTCCGAAAGCACGTCGCTGTTTTCCAATGGATCGGTCCTCTTGAGATCTTGTAGCGTCGTGGCGGCCTCCTTCCCCTCATCCTCCACGATCGGCAGCGACGTGTAGGTGTTGATCATGTCCTGCGGCAGCACGCCTTCCATCAAGTCGATCACCGCCCATGTCCAATCGGCTACCTCCGCTGTTGAAGAAACATCGAAACATTGCGGCCATAGCGTTTCGAGGCGCATTTGCACCGTCTCATCGGCCATTGGAGCCAGCGGCGCGTCATCAAGCGGCGAATCGGCCGTAAGCCGCAAATACATGGCGGCCAAAAACTGATCCGCCCAAGCGCCGCGCGTCCGATTTGCGTGCCATTGCTGAAGGAAATAGTGGCGGTAAAGACGGCGGCGCATGCGGAACCATCGCTTCACCCCTGGCCGCTCTTGTTCACAGATGGTTTCCAAGCGAAGATCTTCCGCAAAGGTGAACAACTGCTTTGAAAGCTTTGAGAACGGGTGGGGGTCAGCCGTCTGGCGGAAGGAGCGGACCGCCAATCGGTCGGTGTGCCGATACGTGCCGACCAGGCGCAACACGACATCGCTTTTCATCGCCGCCTCTTTGTTTGGCGGCGGATATCCATCCCACAATTGGCTGACGTAAAGGATCCGCCGATTGGGATGCACGCCGGAATGGGCGGCGAATTCCACCTTCCAATGACGGCTGCGTGCGAGTGTTTGAGCAAGATCGGCAAGCTGCATGACCAAAAACGAATCGATCGTCCGGTCATTGAACATCATAAATCGTTCCATGCGCCGCCTCCTATTCGTCAAACCACGTTTCGGCGATGTTGCGCACCGCCGTCCGTTCCCGTTCATCGTCAAGCTTATCGATGATGCTTCGTTCAATGGCCCGCAATGGCGGCATGTATGCCGCCAAATCGCACGCATCCAACAAAGCGCGCACCGAAGCCGCTTCCTCGGCGATTTGTCCGTTTCGCACCTGGGCAAGCAGATCCGCCGACAACGCGACAAAGCGATCGATCAACGTTTCATCCGTTAATGTAGTTTGCGCCAACAATACCGATTTTAATGTTTCCCCTTGCACATACGGCACATTGATGACGACGAACCGGTTTTTCAAGGCCTCATTGAGCGGTACAGTGCCAATATAGCCTTCATTGATCGCGGCGATGACGCCAAACGTTGGTTTCGCCTGTACGATATCGCCAGTCAGCGGATTGGTGAGCCGCCGTCGGTAGTCAAGCACACTGTTTAAAATCGGCAGCGTTTCCGGTTTCGCCATATTAATTTCGTCAATGTATAGCAAATGTCCTTTTGTCATCGCTTGGATGACGGGTCCGGGCACGTACTCGATCACCGCCTGGCCGTTTTTATGCACGATTGTCTTAAACCCAAGCAATGCCTCGGCATCGAGGTCGATGGAGCAGTTGATGCTGTGCATCGGTTGCCCGAATAGGGCGGATAATGTTTCGGCAAGGCGCGTCTTTCCCGATCCGGTTGGTCCTTTTAAGAGGACGTTTTTTCCGAGCGCAAGCGCAACGGCGGCGTCATGCACGATCGCTTCGTCTTCCGCGGTATATCCGCCCGTCCCGATCAATGAGCGATCCGGATCGCGGCGGAACTGTTCTTTCCGTTTCTCCATTTCTTCCTTAACAGCCCACGGCCATGATTTCATCATTGTGTCGTACCTCTCTGCTGTGATTTTCCCCTCTCATTCTACTAAATCGCCTGTTGCTGCGCAAAGAGAAAACGATAAATATGTTATGTAAATCGATAAATAAAGAAAAAACGAGGCGCTCTCAACCGAAGTTGTCCTCAATTGCCTTGCGAATGAGCGCCGCGCACCGATCAAGCTCCGCCTTCAGCTGGCGTTTGTACAGCTTCGCCTTTTCCTGCCCGCCCTCAGCAAACCGATAGTAGACGACTTCTTGGTATTTCATTCCTTCCTTTTTTTGTTTGACTTGTTTTAAAATGCCGTCTTCGATCAAATCGTGCAGCGCCTTGTACACTTCGGAGTGGTTCGGACGGTAGCCAAACGGCTTGAACTCTTGGCGCAATACATCAAGCAGCTTCAGCCCGTAGAGCCGCTCTTGTTCGGTGAGCGTAATCAAATACAATTTTAAAAACGCACGTTGTTTTAACAGAAAACCGCTTGGCGTCCGTTTTTCTCCCATAGACTTTTTCCCTCCTTCCCTACAGATGAAAATTCGCTCTTTGGGCGGCGAAATCCTGTTTGTCTTCATTATACCATGCGGGAAAGGAAAAATCCCCTCCCGCTTGGTCTCAATAAAACACGATCGTTTTGTTTTCGTGGATGATGACTCGGTCTTCCAAATGCCACCGAAGCGCTCGAGCGAGCACCGTTTTTTCAATCAGTCGACCGATGCGCTTTAAGTCGTCGGGATGATGGCGGTGATCCACACGGGCGACATCTTGTTCAATAATCGGTCCTTCATCCAAATCATCAGTGACGTAATGCGATGTCGCCCCGATCAATTTGACGCCGCGCTCATACGCCCGCTCATACGGACGCGCGCCAATAAAGGCGGGTAAAAACGAGTGGTGGATGTTGATGATCCGTCCCGGGAATTCAGCGACAAACGCCGGCGACAAAATTTGCATGTAGCGGGCGAGCACGATCGTATCGATCTGATAGTCGCGAAGCAGACGGATTTGTTCAGCTTCGGCGTCCGCTTTCGTTTCTTTCGTCACCGGAATATGCACATACGGGATGCCAAACGACTCGACCGTCTCGCGCAAGTCGGGATGGTTGCTGATAACAAGGGGGATGTCGGCGATCAGCTCTCCCGCCTGCCATTGCCAAAGAAGCTCCAGCAGACAATGCTCGGCTTTGGAGACAAAAATCGCGATCCGCCGAATATCGTTGTGCAACCGAAGCTGCCAACGCATCTGAAATTCAGCAGCGATCGGGGCGAACGCCGCCTCGATCTCTTCTTTTCGCTCGGCGATGTTCGGACAGTCGAACTCCAAGCGGAAAAAAAACGTCCCTCCCTCAGGGTCAGTCGAGTATTGGCTCGATTCAACGATATTGGCCCCTTGTTCGTACAGAAACGACGTCACCGCCGCGACGATGCCCGGGCGATCGGGGCAGGAAATAAGGATTCGAGCGCGTTGCTCGTAACCTTGCAAAAATGATTGCCAGCGATGTTGGCGAAATGTCGTCATACATTGTCTCTCCCTTTTCTTGCTTTTCCTTGCCATTCATCATACAAAAAATTCGTGAACTTGCCAACAGGGAAGATAACAACAGGCATCTCCCTTGTGTATGGAAGATGCCTAGGAGGCTGGTGATTTACTCGCGCAACCGTTTCTCGGAATTGTTTCTCAAGTAGAAAAAACTTGTTGCATCAGCCTCTATGTTCACGCGTTCAATCGCCGATCAAGGCAAACAGCGGTTTTTCACCGACCTTCTAGAGGCGAAACCCTTCTCTCAGTCTTTCGTCAAATCGCCGGCCGGACCGAAAAATTCGTAATGGATGTGCTCTTCTGGCACCCCCCATTGTTGGAGGGCATGATAGACGGTTTTCATAAACGGCACCGGGCCGCAGAAGTAAAAGTCTGCGTTTTTCACCGGGATCACCGATTGCATCCATGCAAGGTCAATCCGCCCTTCTTTGCCAAAATGCGGATGGCGGCGGTCCTCGTCGGACGGCGATTCATAACAAATATGATAACAAAATGAAGGGCGTTCTGCCAACATCCGAAGCTCCTCATCAAACGCGTGCACGCGGCCGTTGATGGCGGCATGGATGAACGTGGCCGGACGGTTCGGCTGTTGGATGGCCAACGTGTGCGCCATGCTTAACAGCGGTGTGATGCCGACGCCGCCGCTGATGAACACAACCGGCGTCGTTTTGGACAAATCAAGCGTAAACTCACCAGCTGGAGCGCTTAATTCAAGCACATCGCCCTCTTGGACATGATCATGCAAATAGTTGGAAACGATGCCAGCTGGTTTATCCGCTGTGGCTGCTTCCCGTTTGACGCTGATGCGGTAATACCCTTTTCCTGGAGCATCCGATAAGCTGTATTGACGAATATGCGTATACGTCTCGCCCGGAATCGACAGTTTGACGCTCACGTATTGACCCGGCAAATAATCGCTGATGGCCTTGCCGTCTTCCGGCTTCAAATAGAACGAGGTGATGACATCGCTTTCTTTCACCTTTTTCGCGATGATAAAGCGGCGGAAGTCACGCCAGCCACCGAATTTGGCTGCGGCCTCGTCGTAAAGCTCTTTTTCCACTTGAATGAAAATGGCTGCAATGGCTTCGTATGCTTCCGCCCAAGCTGCAATCACTTCGTCGGTGGCGGCGTCGCCAAGCACGTCTTTGATCGCCAGCAACAAATGCTTTCCGACGATCGGGTATTGTTCTGGTTTGATTCCTAAGCTGCGGTGTTTATGGCCAATTTGCCGCACAACCGGCAAAATAGCATCAAGCTGATCGATATAGCGCGCTGCTGCATACACGGCTGCGGCCAAGGCGCGTTGCTGCCGCCCTTGCTTTTGATTGGCGTGGTTAAACACATTCAGCAATTCAGGATGATTGGAAAACATGAGCTCATAAAACCGCTTCGTTATTTGTTCGCCATGTGTTTCCAGGATGGGCACCGTTGATTTCACAATTTCAATCGTTTTTGGATGCAATCTCGTTGTCGTTGTCATGATTTCATCCCCTTTTAAAACATGTATTTATAATACATCTTTTATTCAATCATGGGCGCTTGGAAAAAGCAATATTTGAAATACATCTTTAATAAATTGTTCACAATTCTCCGCTCGAATCAGGTGTGGTACAATAAAATCAAGAATGTCACTTAAAGGTTGTGTGAATAGCGATGCAGTTAACGAACTATACGGAATACGCCTTGCGCGTCCTCTTGTTTTTAGGCGCGCTTGATGAAGAAGAAAAAACGAACATCAAAGACATTGCCGCTTCCTTTTCCATTTCAGAGCATCATTTAAGCAAAATCGTCCATGAGCTTGGGAAGCTTGGCTATATTGAAACGATCCGTGGGCGCAACGGCGGAATCCGTCTCGCGAAACGGCCGGAGGAGATCGTCATCGGTGCGGTTGTTCGCGAAACAGAGGACAACTTGTCACTTGTTGAGTGTTTTGCCGCTCACGGCAATGAATGCATCTTGACACCGGTATGCCGGCTCCGCTTCGCGCTTCACGAGGCGTTAGAAGCGTTTTTGCGGGTGTTGGATGCGTATACGCTCGCCGATTTGCTTGAAGACCGCGCGTCGCTTCGTTCTTTGCTTTGGAGGTCACGTAACCAATCAATGCTCTCCGACATTTGATTCGGTCGGGGGATTTATTTTACTGTTTGGCAGGTACGCAATAACGAAGCATCGATCTGAAGAAAGGCGCAGGATGATGCGAAACGATGGGCGGCCTTTGTGCAGGATGTGACGGCAAGAACGATCATCCGTTGAAACAACAAAACTGGTCGTCAAACATGGACGGCGGGGATGAATACGTCCGGCGCCGGCTGATCATCTCCTTTGTTTGCTACATGGCGCAGAATATATTAAGATTAGAAAGGTGTGAAAACATCTGCATGACTAAAGGAGGTCACAATGAAACACGAAGGAAACGCTTTGCCACCTTACTTGCATATGGACAATGGGGAGCTTTGGCTCACCGAAGATGATCGTGACAACTTAAAAATCAGCTACCGTATCAAAGAGGTGATTTTTGCCGAGCCGTCTGAGTACCAGCATGTGATGATTTTGGATTCGTACGATTTCGGCCGCATGCTCGTACTCGATGGCGTCGTGCAAACGACCTCGATTGACGGCCATATTTATAACGAAATGATTTCGCACGTACCGCTGCAGTTTCATCCGCAGGCGAAACGGGTGCTCATCATCGGCGGCGGCGACTGCGGCGCAGCCCGTGAGACGGCGAAATATGCTCATCTTGAAGCCATCGACATGGTGGAAATTGATGAAAAAGTTGTCCGGGCGTGCAAAGAGCATTTGCCAGCCGTCTCCGGCAACCTATCGGATCCGCGTGTGCGGTTTATTTATGATGACGGCGTCAAGTTTGTGCAAGGGAAGGAAAGCGTCTACGACGTCATTATGATCGACTCGTCCGACCCAGTCGGCCCGGCGGAAGCCTTGTTTTCCCCGGAGTTTTACGCCGACGTCCATCGCGCGTTGAAAGCGGATGGGTTGATGGTCTGCCAAAGCCAGTCGCCGATTTTCCATCTGGATATTTTGAAGCGGACGTACCGCAATATTCGCGAACTGTTCCCGCATGTGCTTGTGTACACTGCCGTGGTGCCGACGTATCCAGGAGGGTTGTGGAGCTTTACGATCGGCTCGAAACGGCCGCTCCATTTTCCAGCGCAGACGACCATTCCAAATGACACGAAATATGTGAACGATGGGATCTTTCGCCAATGTTTCGCTTTGCCGGCATTTTTGCGTTCGGCGCTTGAGGTGGAATAACCGCTTGGCATCAAAAAAGCTGTCCCCCACAAAGCAGGGACAGCTTTTTTCGTGTTGCTGGAATCCGTTCTGTTTTATAGAGCAGGTGGGTTGTGAGACAAAGCCCGTTTGGCAAGCCATTGAAGCGTCAAGTCGTCAGCAGGCGGGTTGTGCAGCCCAGCACGGACGTCACGGTAATGCCGCTGAAGCGGATTGTCAGCAAACAAGCTTTGTCCGCCGACAATGCGCATCGCCCAATCGACGACTTCAAGCGCGGTATTGGTCGCGACCAATTTGGCCGTTGCCAACTCCTCTTTCATCTTCACCCGTTTGTCTGGATAACGGTCCCAGAAATCAGCGATCGCGTACAGAAAGTGACGCGCATGGGTGAGGCGCCATTCCATTTCAGCGATTTTCCGCTGCACTTCTGGCGTCGAGGAGATGGGGTGAGGCAGAGTATTAGGTCGGTACGTCTGCGCAAAGCGAAGCGCCTCATTGCGCGCCGCAATGGCGATGCCCAAGTAACAAGCCGGCACATGCAGCAGCCATCCTTGCGCTGGAGCGGCTTCGTTCGTTTCTCCGAGCGTCTCGACGAGCGCTTCTTCGTCAACAGCGACGTCTTCAAGAACAAGATCATCGCTGCGCGTCGCCCGCATGCCAAGCGTGTTCCACGTCGGCTCGATGCGAATGCCTGGAGCAGACATCGGCACGAGAAATTCACCGACCCGACCATCTTCCATTGTGGCGGAAATTAAGACGTAATCGAGCGCAGGAGCCAGTGACGCAAAGGCTTTTCGCCCGCGAAGTACAAAGCGGCCATCGCGAAAGACGGCCGTTGTTTCTGGTTTGCCCCCGCGCGCCGGGCTGCCTGTCGCCCGTTCGGAATGAGCGCTGTTGATGAGCACGCGGCGGCAAACGACTTCATTCGCCAAACGGGCGAGAATGGGCTCCGGCCAGCGGCGAAGCAAAAACAGACGCATGAGAATGCTGGCGTGCCAACCAAACGACAACGCCGTTGCCCCAGAACCTTGGGCGATCGTCTCTTGTACGAGCACAAGCTCATAGAGGGTCGCCCCTTGGCCGCCGTATTCGATCGGAATAGTCAAGGAAAGAAAGCCGGCCTCTTTTAGATCGGCAAAATCGGCAAATGGAAACGTTGCCTGTTCGTCATCATGCGCCGCCCTTTCCGCAAACCGTTCCGCCAGGCGACGCGCTTGGTCGTACAATTGTTGTTCCCGATCGGTCCGTACAAGCAAATGGTACAATTCATTCATCGGCTCTCCCCTTCTTTTTGTCAATATGCCTCTATTGTACCGGGTTTTGCCTAGGACTGAAAACAAAAATACACCGAAACGTGGCTGTCTCCGCCCTCAACCAGCTGATGAAGCGAACAGACGGGAGATTAAAAGAGAAAGAAGTGCCGGATGTACCGATCATCGTTGCGGTGAACGAACTCGTTTTTCGCCGCATCGTATTCATATTCTTCTTGCCAGCGGCGGCCATAGCGGACAATTTGGCGGATGGCGTGGATGATGGCATACACTTCCTCGTTCGTCATCGTGGGGTGGAGCGATAGACGCACCCACCCCGGTTTGGCGAGAGGATTGCCGTTTTTGACTTCTTGAAGCAACGCAGCGGATTGTTCCTTGTCGATGCCAAGCAAATAGTGGCCGTACGGTCCGGCGCAGGAACAGCCCCCGCGCGCTTGAATGCCGAAGCGGTCATTCAGCAGTTTAACAACAAGGTTGTAATGCAATCCATCTATGACAAACGAGATGATGCCAAGACGGTCGTCCCGATGTCCTTCAAGCACGCGAACGCCGGGAGTGCTTTTTAACGACGGCAAAAGAAGGGAAACAAGTTCTTTTTCGCGGGCGCGCATCTGTTTTACGTTCATTTGCTCTTTCAGCTGGATGGCCAACGCTGCCTTGATGGTTTGCCAAAACGGCGGCGTTCCGCCATCTTCGCGTTCTTCAATGGCTTGGATGTATTCATAGTTCCCCCACGGGTCGGTCCAATACACCGTCCCGCCGCCGGGGTGATCCGGAGCGTGCTGATGATAAAGCCGGCTGTCAAAGATGAGCACGCCGGCGCTTCCCGGCCCCCCGAGGAACTTATGGGGCGAGAAATAAATGGCGTCAAGCTGCTCCATTGGGTCGTCTGGATGCATATCGATGTGGACATATGGGGCAGAAGCAGCAAAATCGACAAAGCAAAGACCGCCGTATTCATGCATCAGTCTTGCCATTTGATGATATGGCGTCTCTAATCCCGTAACGTTCGAACAAGCGGTAAACGCCCCGATCTTTTGCGGCCGGTCTTTGTAGCGCTCCAACAACTCGCGCAAATGGTTGAGATCGACATCGCCATGGGCCGTCGGTCGAATCGTGATCACCTCTGCGATCGTTTCCACCCAAGGCAATAAATTGGAATGATGTTCCATATGAGTGACAAACACGACCGGTCGTTCATCATCAGCAAGTGACAGGCGGTGCTTCCACCGTTCCGGCACGCGCAGGCCAAGCAGACGCTGCAGCTTGTTGACGGCGCTTGTGGTCCCGGCGCCTTGCATGATCAAGACATCGTTTTTCCCGGCATGAACGTGCTGTTTAATCATTTCTTTTGCATAGCGATAGGCAAGCGTCGTTTTTGTCCCGGTTACATTGGATTCTGTATGCGTATTGCCGACAAATGGGCCAAGCTCGTGCGTTAGTTTCTCTTCAATCGGTCGGTACAGCCGTCCGCTGGCTGTCCAGTCGGCGTAAATAAGCCGTTGTTCGCCAAACGGGGTGGAAAACGGTTGAAGGCGGCCGATCGTTCCTTCGCGAAACGGCTGAAAGTACGTCTCGAGCTCTCCACGGCATGTATACACAGCATTGCCGATCGCAGCGTGAATGGTCATGTTTGTTCCCCCTTTCCGCCATTTCGTTTTATTTACAAAGTATGTCACCTCCGGCGGTTCGGTCCAAAAAAACGCGGGAAAGTTGAAAATGAAAAATCCGACGTACAGGCGGATGATATTCACTCCCTTTTTTTGCACGATGACGGTGAAATCGTTTCCTCGACGGACGGCACAAGGTATTCAGCAAGCATGGTCCGCAAGTCATCAGGCAACGGTTCGCTCGTTTGGGTTTGGAAATTGAAATGGACAACGGCTGCTTCTCCGATGGCGATCAATCTTCCTGTTTCCTCTTCCATGATGCGGTGAATGCATTGAAAGCTTTTATTGCCGATCCGAGAGACATTGGTTTCTACGCGCAATCGTCGTCCGAAAAATCCTTGGTTGACAAAATCACACTTGGTGGATGCTAAAATAAAATGCCAGTCGTGCGTTCGTCCGCCGTAACGCAATTCATCAAACAGGCGGGTGCGCGCTTCTTCCAAATAAATAAAATAACTGATGTTACTTAAATGTCCGAGCGCATCAGTTTCACAAAAGCGTGGGTTGACGGTAATGATGTGCGTCTTCATTTCTCCCTCTTCCTTTCTTGCTTTTTTGCCTCTTTCGCCTACAAACATTCGTTTGGGGGCATCGGGCGTGACCAAGTTGGATTTGTAGCTACCAACTAGTCAGTATGTTGTTTTTATGATACTCTGATTTGTTTGTGTTTTCAATGGTTGGTTTTATTGATTATTTAGAACATTGTTTATTCTTCTAAAAAAGTAGGGACAGTGAGCAATCCCGACCTGTTCACGTATTGGGAAGCCTGAAAAAGACTGGCCGGCGGCGCGTTCCGCTGGTTCATGGCATCCAAAGCGGCAAAAGAACGTATCCAACGAGCGACGCGCCGGCGCAAAGGAGAGAGATGCGCAGTTTATATTTCGCATAGCTCATCAAGTCCATATCCATAATGGCTGCGGTTGTAATCGTCGTATCACCAAGCGGAGAAGCAAAGGCGCCAAACGTTCCGCTCGCAAATACAGCGCCGACCGTCACCTCAATCGGCGCTCCGGTCGCATGCGCAAGCGTGACGCCAAGCGGCATGAAAATGCCCCACGTTCCCCATGAGGAACCGATAAAATACGACAGAAAGGATCCGGCCAAAAACACAGCTGCTGGCACGAGTGCACCTGGAAGCCATGTGCCGAACGTCGACGAGACGTAATCCGCAAATCCAAGCTCCCCTGCTACGGATGAAACCGCCCAGACAAGAACAAGCATGCCGATCGGCGCCATCATTTCGTTACCCCCGGCAAAAAAATGGTACGTCAGCTCTGAAAGTGATTGTCGGCGCCACAAATAAAATGTCATCGACAAAAGGATGGTCACAAACAACGCCAACAGCATCGCCCATGTCGCATCGGCTGCCGAAAACGCCTCAAGCCAACGGCTTGCTCCGCGCCGCCGACCGTCATAGACAAAAAAGGCAAACGTCAAGCCGAGCAAGAGCGCCAACGGAACGAATAAATGAAGCGGCTCTCCGCTGATCAGCGCCAGCTCCTTGCGCAACCCGAGCCCGTGCAGTTCATTCGTTTCCCCTTCTCCTTTTTTCGCCCGCGATTTGCCGATCCGGACGTTCAACATCGTCGTCAGCAACCCGACGGCCAGAGCGACAATGGCAAACAAGTTGTACGGCAGGCTGCGCACAAACACGTCATACGGCGATTCAGCAATGTCATTTTGCGCCAGCGCCGCGGCGACAACAGAAGTCATAAAGCCGACAAACGCCGTTGCCGCTGGCAAAAGCACGATGATGGGTTCGGTTGAGACATCGATCATATACGCCATACGGCGGCGGTCGATGCGAAATTGGCGAAGAACCGCTTTCATCACCGGTCCAAGGAGCATAATGCGAAACATCGGCATAAAAAACGTCACCGGCACTGTCAGCCAAACAAACAACAAAAGCCCCCGCTTCGAGCGGATGCGGCCGGAAAGCATTTCAACAAACCCTTTGATCCCGCCGGTAATTTGCATCATGCCGACAAGAGAGCCGAACAAATATAAAAACGCCGCCACTTTCATATGTTCCGAATCCGTAAGAGCGTGAAGTATGGTGGAAACGGCGCGCTCAATCGCGCCAACAGCCGACCACTCAAGGCAAAACGCCCCAATAAGCAATCCCGCCACAAGGCCGGGCAAAATTTCTTTCAACCATATTGCCAATGGAATGATGAGCAAAAAAGGCAACAGAGACCACCATGTTCCTTCCACGTCGGCGCCCCCCTTCACGTACTGTTGTTACCAAGAAGGATAGCCATAATGTAGTTTTTTTATGATTTTCATTGATGATTTAGAACATAGTTTTACTTATGTAAATGGTTTGTTCGCCGCAGAAAGAGGGACAAACAAAAAAGCCGCGCTGCGGTTTGCAGCGTGGCCTCTCTCGAACCAGCTTCCCCAACGTTGTCATTTCCGACGGGCAAAATCAATGAAACGAAACTTATCCAGCCGATGCCGCGATTCCGTATATTGAAACAGCGTGGCATCGCTTAAGTACACGTAGTTTTTTACGACCACGACGCGGTCATCGCCGTTTAAGTCCAAATAGCGGCGATCCTCGTCCGTCACCCCATCAATGGACATTTCCTTTTTGGCAAAGCTGATGGGCAAATGCAGCTTCGTTTCCAAGTATTCATAGATCGAGTCTTCGCAAATCTCTTTCGTCAATAGCGGCACATGCTTTTTCAAAAAGAAATCCTTATCCAAAATAATCCGCTCTCCGCCAATTTCCCGGACGCGCACGACTTTCCACACTTCGTCTTTGCTTGAGGCGCGCAGCTGCTGCTTGAGCTCATTATCCGGTTTGATGACCGCCAGTTCATGCACGGTCGTCCGCACCGGCTGCTTCATCGTCTGCGCTAGTTCTTTAAAGCTGACCAATCCGGATACGGGAAAGTCATATTTGCCGACGTCAAGGACGATGGATCCTTTCCCTTTCATTTTTTGGATATAGCCGTGCTCGGACAATAAATTGAGCGCTTTGCGAATCGTCTCGCGCGACGTCTCATATCGGGCGGCGAGCTCGTGTTCTGATGGCAGCTTGTCGTACGCCTTCCATTCTCCGCGGCGGATGCGGGAAATGAGGTCATGGTAAATGGTTAAATATTTGTTTTCATGCATAAGAATCACCGCTTGTATTGTATCACGGCCGGCGCAAAAGATAAACAACCGATTCGTATGGGCGCAGCCGCATGCGGCGGAAATCGGTCGGTGCGTCCGAATAATTGGCAAGCAGCAGCTCTCCTGTATAGCCATCGGCTCCTGCTTCTCTCGGCAGCGTGAACGTCGTTTCAACTGGATAAAAATTGTTGACAACAAGCAGTTTTTCCCCATCGCCATGACGCATATAGGCGAAAAGATGCGGATCATCCGCAAGCAGCAGCTCATAGCGGCCGGTTGTAATGATGTCATACTGTTTGCGCAGCTCAATCAGCCGCTTATAGTGGTAAAAAATCGAGTCATGGTCGGCGAGCGCCTGTTTCACGTTAATGCGCCGGTAGTTGTCGGCGACGCGAATCCACGGCGTCCCGGACGTGAAACCGGCATGCGGGCTGTCATCCCATTGCATCGGCGTGCGGGAATTGTCGCGCGATTTTCGCTGCAAAATGTCCATCACTTCTTGCTCACTTTTGCCTTGCGCTCGCAAAATCCGGTACATGTTGAGCGACTCCACGTCGCGGTAGTCGCGAATATCCGTGAATTTCGGGTCGGTCATGCCGATTTCTTCGCCTTGGTAAATGTAGGGGGTCCCTTGCATCAAATGAATTGTCGTCGCCAACATTTTGGCTGATTCTTTCCAATACATCCCGTCATCGCCATAGCGCGACACGATGCGGGGCTGATCGTGGTTGCACCAAAAGAGCGCATTCCACCCCCCGCCTTCATACATCCGGACTTGCCATTCGGACAAAATGCGTTTTAAAGCCAGAAAGTCAAACGGGGCGACCGCCCATTTTTCCCCGTTCGGGTAATCGACCTTCAAGTGATGGAAGTTAAACGTCATATTGAGCTCGTGGTTTTCCGGGTTCGTATACCGGACGCAATGATCGATCGTCGTCGACGACATTTCCCCCACTGTCATGATGTCGTATTTGGAAAACACCTCTCGATTCATTTCCTGCAAAAACTCATGAATGCGCGGTCCGTCCGTATAAAAGCGGCGCCCGTCCCCCGGCGGCACCGAACCGTCGTCATCCGGGAAGCGCTGATCTTTCGACAACAAGTTGATGACATCGAGTCGAAAGCCGTCCACTCCTTTTTTGAGCCAAAAATGCATCATGTCATAAATGCGGCGGCGCAGCTCTTCGTTTTCCCAGTTCAAGTCCGCTTGTGTCACATCGAACAAATGCAAGTAATATTGGCCGGTTTGTTCGTCGTATTCCCACGCCGAGCCGCCGAATTTCGACTGCCAGTTGTTTGGCGCTCCGCCGTCCGGTTTCGGGTCGCGCCAAATGTAAAACGAACGGTATGGGTTCGTTTTCGAAGAGCGCGCCTGCTGAAACCATTCATGGTCGGTCGAGGTATGGTTGACGACCATGTCCATCACCAGCTTCATGCCGCGCGCGTGCACTTCGTGAAGCAGACGGTCAAAATCGTCCATCGTTCCGTATGCGGGATGAATGCGGAAATAATCGCTGATGTCATAACCGTTGTCGCGCTGCGGCGACGCGTAGATCGGCGTCAGCCAAATGACATCGACGCCTAGTTCTTGTAAATAATCGAGCTTCTCGATCACGCCCGGCAAATCGCCGATGCCGTCTCCATTCGTGTCGCAGAAGCTTTTCGGATAAATTTGATAAACGACTGCTTTTTTCCACCAAGGGATTGTTGGCATCTCTCTTCACCTCGTTCATCAGGATAAAAACATACCATTGGCATCGGCGGCCAATGGTATGGACGGGAAATGGATGATTTCACACATCGCTCTCTGGCTTCCACACACGGCAATCATTAGCGGGCGGCTTTGCGCACTTTCCCAAAGACAAATGTCAGCGCAAACGGCACCACAATCGCGATCGCCATGCCGATAAAGAACGGCGTCCACTTTTGCGGCACGATCGACAAGAAACCCGGCAGGCCGCCAACCCCGATCGACGGAGCGATGACTTTATTGAGCGTAATAAACATGCCGGCGATCGCCGCTCCGGTCATCGCCGCGATAAACGGGAAGCGAAAGCGCAAATTGACCCCGAACATCGCTGGTTCCGTGATGCCCAAGTACGCGGAAACAGCTGAAGTGAACGACAAACCGCGCAGCTTTTCCTCTTTCGCAACAAACATCATCGCCAACGCCGCCGAGCCTTGGGCAATGTTTGACATGACCAAAATCGGCCAAAGGAACGTGCCGCCGGTATTGGCGATCAGCTGCAAGTCAACCGGCAAGAACGTATGGTGCATCCCGGTGACGACAAGCGGCGCATACAGCGCTCCATACAACAATCCTCCAAGCGCCGGAACCGTGTCAAAAATCGTGACAAACAAGTGGGTAATGGCGTTGCCGATCGCAAACGTGATTGGCCCGATGGCGATGAACGCCAAAAAGCCCGTAATGAGCAACGCAAGCGGCGCGACAAGCAACAGCTGAAACGCATCGGGAATGCGCTTGCGCAAAAACAGCTCCAGCTTTGCCAGCACGTAGGAAGCCACCAACACCGGCAGCACTTGCCCTTGGTAGCCGACTTTTTGCACTTCAAAGCCGAACAAGTTCCAAACCGGAATCTCTCCTTTTTCTTTCGCCGCTCCCCAGCCCCAAGCGTTGAGCAAATCGGGGTGGACGAGCATCAAACCAAGGACAATCCCCAAGAGCGGGCTGCCGCCAAATTTCGTCACCGCTGACCAGCCGATCAACCCAGGCAGGAAGACAAACGCCGTATTGGCGATCAAGTTGATCATGTTTGCCAAATCGGCCCATTCTTTGTGCACCTCGACAAAGGATTTCCCTTCGTAAAAAATGCCTGGGCCTGTCAACACGTTGTTAATCCCCATCAACAAACCAGCCGTCACGATCGCCGGCAAGATGGGAATGAAAATATCAGCCAGCGTCTTAATGGCTCGCTGCAGCGGATTGAGCTTCGCTTCCGCCGCATCTTTGATCTCCTGCTTCGTTGCCCGACCGATGCCGGTCAGTTCAATCAGATCATCATACACTTTATCGACAAGCCCTTGGCCGATGACGACTTGAAACTGGCCGTTTGCGGAAAACGACCCTTTGACGACATCGATGCGCTCGAGCGCTTCCTTATTGACTTTTCCTTCCTCTTTGAGCGCAAACCGAAGCCGGGTCACACAATGTGTGGCGGCGACGATGTTGTCCTTTCCGCCGATGGCTTCGACAATTTGCGCAGCTGCTTGTTGGTATGCCCCCATGGATGAACGCCTCCCTTTTCTCACAATCGCTATTCTTAAACTAAATCGCTTTCAGCAACCGGTTGCAAAAAAACTTGTATATACAACTCGACTTCATTTTATCCTGTATATACAAGTTTGTCAATGATTTTTCGACTAAAACTGTGATATTTCGACATTTCTTGTTTGTTTTTTTCTATTTTCCACTTCTTTTGTTATGTTTTGTCAAGCGGCAGGAAAATCAATGACCAAGTAGGAAAATAAAACATAAAATCAATGCCCAAAAGACGAGAAAGGATGAGGGAATGCGATGAAAACCTATACACTTCGCGAAGCAGCGAAAAAAATCGGGGTGACGGCCCGTGATTTGAAACAATGGGAAAAACAGTTTGCGGAATCAATCGTCGTCCCACGCACAACCGAGGGAGCACGCATCTACACCGACGAGCTGATCGACCGGTTTCGCCATATCCGCACTTGGCTTGAGGACGGACGCCATCCACGCGAAGTGGCTGAAATGATCAGGCAAAGGGACGATCAACCTGCAGAGCGAGCCAACGAGTCAGCCGCTCAAGTGGAAACAGCCGTCATGGAAGGGGAAATCATCGATGTGCCCCGCCTGCTGCATCAAGGGATGCCATACATAGCCGAGCAGTTGGCGTCTCGCTTAAAAGACGATATCGTCGACGCCTTGAAACAGGAAACGACAGCCACGGTCCGGCAAGCGATGGATGAGGTGAAAGGCCGCCTCGACTACATCCAGGAGCAAACGACGGCAGCTGCCGAAACGGTGCGCCGTTCGCTCCGCGATTATGAAGACGCATGGCAGCAAAAAACGGAACAGCTGCATGAACATTTGGAAACAGTCGTCGCGTTCTGCCAGGAGGAAAAAGCAAGACAGGAAGAGGAGCGAAAACAGCTCGAACTGCGCATTTTGGAGCGGGAAAAAGCGTTTCGCGAGCTCGTGTTGTCGTTCCGGCAAACCGCTGTCAGCACGAGCGCTGCTCGAACTCGGAACAAATGGTGGAAGTTTTGGTGAAGATGATCTTTGGACAAGGACACCCGTTTTGATGCGCCATACCTCCTTCAAAAAGCAAAAAGGACCCCGCGTTTTGGCGGGGCCTTTTTGGTCATATTCGCCGGCGTTCGCCGCATGTCGTTTGATGGCTTCGATCAAGCGTGCTTCTTCTTGTTTGCTGGCATGGAGGCGGGCGCCATAATAGTGGGATGCCGCCAAACGGCTTTTCCCATACAAGCTGGCCGCGAACCTTAAAGGAAGACCGTTCGGCGCCAATGACCCTTCCATGACGATCCATCATGGGAAAGTGGGAGGCGTCTTTCCCCTTCCAACTTCATTCATGCGGACTTATATCATGAATCAAAACGCTGTATTTAGCATCGGCTGTGCGCAGGTCGGCCGGGAGTGGCCGGCCAAACTGATACCGGAACGGTTCTTGACGTTTGAATCTCATCCTTCTTCCCCTTTTCCAAGCAGCTTCGCCGGCTCTTTCCAGACGTCAACCACCAACCCGGCTTCGTCAGTGTCAACGACAAACGAACCCGTGCTGTAGCGGTCGGAGAGACGGAGGGATGCAGCTTCGATCGTCTCGACCACCCCTTTTTCCGTTCGCAATCCGACCATTTCCTCGTCACCACGGACAAAGACGGCGCCGACAACTCGGTGCGGATTGGACTTCACTTCGCGTACAATCACAACGCCGCGCTTCGCCCGTGAGGACGGCTCAAACTCGCTCATCGCCACTTTTTTCACCGCTCCGCGCTGCGTGACGACGACGAACGAGCCCCCCTCTTCTAGGCGAACGGGGCACGCGGCGGCGACAAAGTCCCCTTCTTTCAATTGAATCCCTTTCACTCCGGCAGCACGCACGCCAACAAGGCTGATCTCCTCCTCGGCAAACAAGAGCGCATGTCCATCATGCGTCGCCAGCCAAAGATGGCCGCATCCATCCGTTGCGTAGACGGCGATGACGTCATCATCCTCTTTCACATTAACGGCCACAAGCGGGCGGGTGTAGCGCTGCACTTGGTATTGAGCGAGCTCCGTTCGTTTTACGAGCCCTTGTTTCGTCACAAAGATGAGCTGCTCCCCCGTGTCAAAGGAAGAGACTGGAACAGCGGCGACGAGTTCATCGTCGCGTTCAAGCGGAATGAGATGGGAAATGTGCTGGCCGACCTCTTTCCAACGAATGTCAGGGAGTGTATGCACCGGGCAGTATAAATAGTAGCCGCGGCGGGTGAAAAGCAAGAGCACATCGGTCGTATTCATCTCAAGCTGGGCGAGCAGCCGATCCGTTTCCTTCATGCCCATGTCTTGGCCGTTTGAGGCGCTGTATGAACGATAGCTCGTCCGCTTCACATATCCTTCTTTTGTCACGGTGACGATCACGTCTTCCGCCGGAATGAGAGCCTCCACCTTTACTTTCAGCTCTTCAATCTCCTCTTCAATCACCGTCCGCCGCTCGTCGGCATATTGCTTTTTCATCGCCTTCAGCTCTTTTTTGATGACGCCAAGCAGCTTCTTTTCATCGGCGAGAATCGCCGTAAGTTCCGAAATCGCTTGATCCAATTCTTCCGCTTCTTGACGCAGCGCCGTAATGTCCGTGTTTGTCAACCGGTACAGCTGGAGCGTCACGATCGCCTCGGCCTGCGCTTCGGTGAATCCGTAAAGAGCCATCAGCCGTTCTTTGGCGTCGCGCTTGTCGCTTGAAGCCCGAATCGTCGCAATCACCTCATCCAAAATGGAAAGCGCCCGAATCAAACCATCGACGATGTGCTTCCGCTCCTTCGCCTTTTTCATCTCAAAATGGGAGCGGTTCGTGACGACCTCTTTCCGATGGGCGATGTAGGCATCCAACAGCTCCGGCAAACTCATCAGCTTCGGCCGGCGCTCATGGATCGCCACCATGTTGAAGCTGTACGGCACTTGCAAATCCGTGTTTTTGTACAAGTAGCTGAGAATCGCTTCCGCATCGGCGTCTTTTTTCAATTCGATGACGATCGACAATCCGTTCCGATCCGTTTCATCGCGGACATCGGCGATCCCGTCAAGCTTTTTGTCGAGGCGAAGCTCGTCAATTTTTTTCACTACATTCGCTTTGTTCACTTCATACGGCAGTTCCGTGATGACAATGTGCTTTTTCCCGCCTTTCGCCTGCTCGATGGCGGCTTTCGCGCGGATGATGATTTTCCCACGGCCGGTTTCATACGCCTTGCGAATCCCGTCTTTCCCTTGGATGATGCCGCCGGTCGGAAAATCGGGGCCGGGAAGAACGGTCATCAGCTCATCAACGGTGCAATTCGGTCGGTCGATCCGCATCAGGACAGCGTCGATCACCTCGCCAAGCGCATGCGGCGGAATGTCGGTCGCATAGCCCGCCGAAATCCCGGTCGAGCCGTTGACGAGCAGATTCGGAAACATCGCCGGCAGGACGGTCGGCTCGTCGGTTGTGTCGTCAAAGTTGGGGACAAACGCGACCGTTTGTTTGTCAATGTCGCGAAGCAATTCAGCGGCAATCGCCGACAGGCGCGCTTCCGTGTAGCGCATCGCCGCCGGCGGGTCGCCGTCGATGCTGCCGTTGTTGCCATGCATTTCAATAAGTACGTTGCGCAGCTTCCACTCTTGGCTCATCCGCACCATCGCTTCATACACCGATGAATCGCCGTGCGGATGAAAGTTGCCGATCACGTTTCCGACCGTTTTCGCCGCCTTGCGAAACGGCTTGTCAGCCGTGTTGCCATCGATGTACATCGCATACAAAATGCGGCGCTGCACGGGCTTCAGCCCGTCCCGCGCATCCGGGAGCGCCCGATCTTGGATAATGTATTTGCTGTAGCGTCCAAAGCGATCGCCCAACACATCTTCTAAAGGCAATTCCAACAATCGCTCTGCCATGCTCTCTCTCCTTTCTTACAGGACGTGAACACCAAAAAAGGCGGCGCCTTTTCACGCCGCCATCAGCCGATCCACCCGGGCTCTTCCTCAAGCCCAAAGGCGACGTGCGTTTCGATCCATTTGCGGCGCGGCTCAACTTTGTCGCCCATGAGCGTCGTCACCCGCCGTTCGGCGCGGGCTGCGTCTTCAATGCGCACGCGGATCAACGTGCGCGTCTCCGGGTTCATCGTCGTTTCCCACAATTGATCAGCGTTCATTTCGCCAAGCCCTTTATAGCGCTGAATCGTATAGCCGCGGCCCATTTTTTGTGTGATCTCTTTCAGCTGCTCGTCCGTCCAGGCATATTCAACGATTTCGTTTTTGCCGCTTTTTTTGCTGATTTTGTAAAGCGGCGGCAAGGCGATGTACACCTTTCCCGCTTCAATGAGCGGACGCATGTAGCGGTAAAAAAACGTGAGCAGCAGCACTTGAATATGGGCGCCGTCGGTATCGGCATCAGTCATAATGATCACTTTGTCGTAGTTGACGTCTTCAAGCGAAAAATCAGCCCCGACGCCGCCGCCGATGGCGTGGATGATCGTATTGATTTCCTCGTTTTTCAAAATATCGCCCAATTTCGCCTTTTCCGTGTTGATGACTTTCCCGCGCAGCGGAAGCACCGCCTGAAAGCGGCGGTCGCGCCCTTGTTTCGCCGAACCGCCCGCCGAATCACCTTCGACTAAATACAGCTCATTTTTCTGCGGATTGCGCCCTTGCGCCGGCGTCAGCTTGCCGCTTAAAAGCGCCTCTTTCCCCTTCCGCTTTTTGCCGCTTCTCGCTTCCTCGCGCGCTTTGCGGGCCGCCTCACGCGCCTGATACGCCCGGATCGCTTTTTTCACGAGCATCGCGCTTACGTCGGGGTTTTCTTGCAAAAAGTACATGAGCTGCTCGGACACCACCGCATCGACAGCAGAGCGCGCTTCGCTCGTTCCGAGCTTGCCTTTCGTCTGCCCCTCAAACTGCAGCAACTGCTCGGGGATGCGCACGGAAACAATCGCTGATAATCCTTCGCGAATATCGGTTCCTTCCAAATTTTTATCTTTTTCCTTAAGCAAACCGACACGGCGGGCGTATTCGTTAAAGACGCGCGTCATCGCTGTTTTCGCCCCCGCCTCGTGCGTCCCGCCGTCTTTCGTGCGCACGTTGTTGACAAATGACAGCACGTTTTCCGAATAGCCGTCATGAAACTGGAACGCAAACTCCACCTCAATGCCGTTTTGCTCGCCAGCAAAATAAACGACCGGGTGCAACACATCTTTCTCCTCATTCAAATAGGCGACAAACGCTTCAATCCCGTTTTCGTAATGAAACACTTCGCGCATGCCGGTTCGTTCGTCAACGAGCTCTATTTTCAGCCCCTTTAACAAAAAGGCGGATTCGCGCAGCCGTTCGCTCAACGTTTCATAGTCAAACACCGTCGTGCTGAAAATCGTTGGATCCGGCTTGAACTGGATGATGGTCCCGGTTTTGTCTGTTGTTCCGATCTTCTCCAAGGTCGTGACGGGCTTGCCGCCGTTTTCAAATCGCTGCTGATAGATGAAGCCATCGCGGTGGATCGTAACCACCAGCCATTCGGACAAGGCGTTGACGACCGACGCCCCGACTCCGTGCAAGCCGCCGCTCGTCTTATACCCCCCTTGGCCAAACTTGCCGCCGGCATGAAGCACCGTCAAAATCACTTCCGGCGTCGGCTTGCCAAGCTTATGCATTCCGACGGGCATGCCGCGCCCCTCATCCAAAACCGTGATGCTGTTGTCTTTATGTATTTGCACAAAAATGTAGTTTCCGTATCCGGCCAACGCTTCATCGACCGAATTGTCAACAATTTCATAGACAAGATGATGCAAGCCGCGGCTGTCGGTGCTGCCGATGTACATCCCCGGCCGCTTCCTGACTGCCTCGAGCCCTTCCAACACTTGAATGGCATCTTCGTTATATTCGTATGTCGCTCGCTTTGCCACAAGTCCACCCCTTCCTACAAAAACAAGAACATCTGTTTCTATTGTACCATAAACTTCCCGACTGTCCATTGCCTTTTGACATCCCCCGACAAATTCGGACAAATGCGACAAAAAAACGAAAGGACCATCTTGAACAAGATGGCCGTTTCATGGATTAAGCACGTTTGGTGAGCGCATGTTCCACTTTAATGCAGCGGTCCATAATGACCGTGCAGCCTTTTTCTTTCAAAAAGCGATACGCCTCCTCATTGACGACGCCAAGCTGCGCCCAAAACACGTCCGCGTCGATTTGCACAAACTCGCGGGCCAGCTCGGGCAAATGTTCAGAGCGGCGGAACACATCGACGATGTCGACATGGCCTTCGATATCGGTTAGTTGATCAACCGCCGGAATGCCTTCCCACTCATCGATCATCGGATTGACCGGAATGATTTCGTATCCAGCGTCTTTCATCGCTTTCGCCACCATATACGACTCGCGCTCCGGATTGTTGGACAACCCAACGACAGCAATCCGTTTCGCCTTGCGCAAAATCTCGCCGATTTCCTCCCGGCTCGGGTTGACAATGGACATCCGGGTTCTCTCCTTCCTTTATTCTCCTTTTTGCTGTATTAGTTTCGCTCCAGCCAGATCAAAATCCTGCCCAGCCAATAGAAAAAGGAAAAAATCATCGATCTTTTTTGCACAGCGCCGACACACCCTAGGCCGGCCACAACAGACGCAAACTTGAACATCATATTCATCGCCTACGCATCGATCCGCTTTCTCGTCCGCATCCAGACATTCTGTTTGCTGGCTGTCCGAACATGGATGACCTACTGCCAGTTATTTTATGTTCCACCCGGCGTACACTCCAGCTAAAAAAACGGTAGTCATGGCAATCGCATGGACGATCATCCATCCCCACCGGCCGTAGCGGAAAGAGGAAGCCGCAAGCGGGGAGCGCGCTTTTCTGGGGACGATTTTTCCGCCCATCCACTCAAAGAAAAGCAAATACAGCCACCAGGCGGTGTATGAATCCCACACATCCCACTGTTCCTTATAATCAATCAGAGGGAGCGGCGATACAAGGGCAACCAACTCGAACAACATAATCAACTGCACCATCGCAAAGTAAAACGGCAACTTCCATGCCCAGCTTTCCGGACTGTACTTGACTCCAAACAAAACGAAAAACGGAATGACGGTTGCCATTTCAACGAGCGGAATCGGTGTATAAGGAACGAGCTTAACAGGGAAGGAGTAAAAGCCTGCATAGACAAACGCAAGGCAAAGAACGATGCCCGTCACCGCACTGAATGCATACAAAACCGCATATCTCCGTATATGCCGTTTGGCGAGCCAAAAACTTCCCGCTATACTCAACATGACCGCTGAGAGTTCCACCGTCCAAACAACAGGAAGAGAAACCATCATCATCGATCCTCCCCAACCCATTTCCCACTCCCTAAACGCTGTCTCAGACAGCACTGTTAGTATAATCCAAATTGTGGAATTTATTCCGGCGCCCTCACCGGCTTTCCACTCCATCAGACTGTCTAGCATGGCTTAACAAACGTGCTTCGTGCATGTATGGCGGTCAACTACTCCCACTTCACGAAAATTCGATGAAAAAAGGGGTCACTGCATTGCGTTTGGGACACCCTCGATGGATCGGACTGCACCAAACTTCCAATGATTTTCAAACAAAGAAATCATTGTGCAACAAACGCTAAAATTTTCCTGAACGAAAAATCGAGTAAAGCAGCCAACCGAATAGAAAAGCGGCCACGCCTAATCCGATTTCAACAGCAGGAATCTTCCACAGCAGCGTCGACGGCCGCCCGAGCGAGGAAGCGATCATCAGCCCGGCAAGGACGATGCTCAGCGAAAGAAGAACGATGCTAAACGACAGTCGGTTCGCCATCTGATCGAGCTTTCGCAACAGCGTTTCCAAATCAGGCGCCGTGATTTCCAGCCGAAGCTTGCCGTGCCGCATCATTTTCGTCCATTCCTTTACGCTGTCCGGCAAGCGAAGCAGCCATTCACCGTAGTCGAAAATCCGTTTCCACGCCGTTTCCGCTACACGGTCAGGCCGAAGCCGCTCTTTCATTAGCTTTCTCCCAAACGGTTCGGCCACATCCATGATGCGAAACTGCGGGTCCAGCATCTCCACGACCCCTTCGACCGTCAACAGCGCTTTCCCTAACAGCGTCAAGTCGCTTGGAATGCGAATGCCATGGCGAAACGCCACGGAAAGCAAATCCTCGACGGCTTCTCCGAGGCTGATGTCACTAAGCGGCACGCGATAATACTTTTCCCGCAGCTCATCGATATCATCGCGCAATGTTCCTTCATCCACCTCATCCGGAACAAGCCCCAGCCCATAAATCGCGTTCAACACCCCATCCGTGTTTTGCCGCATCAAGGCGATGATGAGTGAAGAAAGATGATGTTTGACATGAGGGCGAAGGCGGCCCATCAACCCAAAATCAATGAAGGAAAGCGTTCCATCGTGAAGAACGAATACGTTGCCGGGATGAGGGTCGCCATGAAAAAATCCATGCTCAAACATTTGTTGAAAGGTTGCCTCAGCCAAACGCTCGGCGATCGTTTTTAAGGAGTGGCCGTTCGCTTTCAACCGCTCGATCTCCCCGAGTTTGATCCCTTCGACATATTCCATTGTGAGCACTGTTTTCGTCGTATAATCCCAAAACACCCTCGGGACATACACCGACGAATCGCCGGCAAACTGCCGTGCAAACCGTTCCGCATGGCGCGCCTCGACTGTATAATCCAGCTCCTGCCGCAATGAGCGCACCAATTCATCGATGATCTCAGACAATTGGTAGGTTGCCGCCCAATCGAGACGGCGTTCCGCCAGCACGGCCAAATCTTGCAAAATTTCGAGATCCGTCTCCACCCGCGCGGCAATGTGCGGGCGCTGCACTTTCACCACCACGGCCTGTCCGGAAGGCAGAACCGCCCGGTGCACTTGTCCAAGCGAAGCGGCAGCGAGCGGCATTTCCTCAAATGAACGAAAGAGTGTTTCCAGCGAACTTCCAAACTCCGCTTCGACAATCCGGCGGACATCGGTAAACGGAAATGGCGGAACTTGGTCTTGCAGCTTTTCGAGCTCGCTGATGATCGGAGCGGGAATCAAATCCGGCCGTGTGCTGGCAATTTGCCCGAGTTTCACGAACGTCGGTCCGAGCTCCTCAAGCACAAGACGGAGCCGCTCCCCGACCGTTTTTCCTTCCTTTTTTCCTTGCTCCGCTCTCCATCGCGGCGGCAACGAAAGAAACGACGAAAAGCCGAGTTCATCGACGACCATCCCGAATCCGTGCCGAAGCAAGGCGACGGCGATTTCGTGATACCTTCCGATATGGCGCATCCGTTTTCCGATCATCCGGCCATCTCTCCCAAGGCGGCAAAAAACGAGCGGACAGGCCGCATCGGTTTACTGCCCGCTTTGTTCCTTTTCTTCAAGACGGCGGATTCGCTCCTCGAGCTGCCGCACGTCTTCTTTTGTCGCCAAGTCAAGTTTATCGATGACCTGCTTGATTTGCTCGCGCACAAGCCGCTGCACTTCCGTTTTCCGCGCCTCCGTCTGCTGTTTCCATTGATCGATCACTTCCTTCGATTCGTCAAGCGATAACTCCCCTTTTTTGACCAGCTCATCAATGATCTTTTCCGCTTGTTCTTTGCTAGCGATCGCAAGCCCAAGCCCGAACGCCAAACCTTTTTTCAAAATGCTCATTCCGTTTTCCTCCTTTCATCCTTTCCCTTATAGTACCATTATTTGGCGGGTCATGTCGAGCAAGCGGCTAAAGAGGAAAAAGCGGAAGGAGTTTTCCGTTCGAACCTAGCGCTGCATATCCCGCTGCTCGATAAGGAATCCTATCGATGGGCTATCCATTCGTGCAAGGAGGGAGTTTCCATGGCAGAGGAACAGCTGCACTACGGAGAAGACGATCATTTCATACCTGCGACGTCAGCAGCGAGCGGCCTCGGCGTCAGCGTGCTGCCTGACCTGTACTGTTATACGATTCAAATCGTGAACATTTGTCTTGTCGGCCGCCCGGGCGACCGTTCGTTCGTCTTGGTCGACGCCGGCATGCCGGGGGCGGCCGATGACATTGTTTCGGTCGTGGAAGACCGCTTCGGCAGCGGCAGCCGCCCGCAAGCCATTGTTTTAACCCACGGCCATTTTGACCACGTTGGGGCGATTGTTGAGCTTGTCAAGCATTGGAATGTCCCGGTGTATGCCCATCGGGCTGAACTTCCGTATTTAACCGGAGAGGCGAGCTATCCTGAACCGGACGCTTCCGTCGAAGGCGGCTTCATCGCCAAAATATCACCGTTTTTCCCAAATGAGCCGATTCAACTGGGCGATCGCGTTCATCCGCTGCCAGAGGACGGCACCGTTCCGCACTTGCCGGAATTTCGCTGGATCCACACCCCGGGGCACACGCCGGGCCACATTTCGTTATTCCGGCCGCGCGACGCCGCTTTAATCGCCGGCGACGCGTTCGTCACCGTCCGCCAAGATTCACTATATAAAGTGTTGACCCAACAAATCGAAATCAGCGGCCCGCCGCGCTACTACACCGTAGACTGGAATGCCGCCCGCGAGTCGGTGCGCAAATTGGCCGCCCTCTTTCCATCGGTCGCCGTCACCGGGCACGGCGCCCCGGTATCCGGGGACGAATTGCGTGTGGGGCTGACAACACTCGCCCGCGATTTCGACCGCGTCGCTGTTCCCGATTACGGAAAATACGTTCATTAGAAACGCACGGCTATGCCAAGAGCGCTTCCCCGCTTCAAACAAAAAAGAAGCGGGGAGGTTTTCCCTATTTCTCCCGCCAACAGACGGTCAAATCGCTTACAGAAAACAGCCGCAGAGAGATATTCCTCTCCCTCGAGCCATGAACCCCCCGCTGCCGCGCATGACTCACCGCAACCGTTCATGAGCAAGCCTGGCTCTCCTGGCATGAACATGACGATGCAAGGCGGCGCATTTTCACAGAAAGATTCATGGGCAACGCTTTCCCGTCCAACCAGGCATGAAAATCTCTACTCACGGACGCGGGATTTTCACGAAAAAAGACGGCAAGGAACACCTTTGCCGTCTTTCATATCGGATGGGCCTAAGTGGACTTGAACCACCGACCTCACGCTTATCAGGCGTGCGCTCTGACCAGCTGAGCTATAGGCCCGTTTATGGGAAATAAACAATGGAGGGGGACGGATTCGAACCGCCGAACCCAAAGGGAGCGGATTTACAGTCCGCCGCGTTTAGCCACTTCGCTACCCCTCCATAATGACGATGCCGACTGCAGGACTTGAACCCGCAACCTACTGATTACGATTCAGTTGCTCTACCAATTGAGCTAAGTCGGCATAATACGGATCAAAAACCTGACTCGTTGTTAAGCTTTGTGCCTCTTCCTCTACTCGCTTATTCATGGAAGACGAGTGCGTCGAGGCAACTCGCAGTTGATTCGAAGAAGCCGATGCTCGTCTCTACCAATTGAGCTAAGTCGGCATAATACGGATCAAAAACCTGACTCGTTGTTAAGCTTTGTGCCTCTTCCTCTACTCGCTTATTCATGGAAGACGAGTGCGTCGAGGCAACTCGCAGTTGACTCGATGAAGCGGATGCTCGTCTCTACCAATTGAGCGAAGTCGGCATAATATCAAACTCCGACTTTATATGGCGGAGGAGGAGGGATTCGAACCCCCGCGGGCTGTGACACCCCTATCGGTTTTCGAAACCGACCCCTTCAGCCAGACTTGGGTACTCCTCCGTAACTGTTTGGAGCGATGCGGTCGAGAGGACTTGAACCTCCACGGGGTCGCCCCCACTAGGCCCTCAACCTAGCGCGTCTGCCATTCCGCCACGACCGCATGGAAATGGAGCGTAGGGGATTTGAACCCCTGACCTCTTCGCTGCCAGCGAAGCGTTCTCCCCCTGAACTAACGCCCCATGATGGTGGAGTATACTGGGATCGAACCAGTGACCCCCACGCTGTCAACGTGGTGCTCTCCCGCTGAGCTAATACTCCACGGCATTGCCTAGCAGCGACCTACTCTTGCAGGGGCGCTGGCCCCAACTACCATCGGCGCTGGAGGGCTTAACTTCCGTGTTCGGGATGGGAACGGGTGTTTCCCCTCCGCTATCACCACTAGGCAATAGCGACGATATTTATTATAAACCAATCAAAATATTTGTCAAGTTTTTTTGTTGCTCATTTTTTCCTTTCATGCTTTGAGCATCAGAACGACAATATGAAATTTACTATAAAAAACCGAAAGAGTCAACACCATTTTTCCTCTTTTCGATATTCGCCGTCTCTTTTTGGAAAGTTCTTGTCATCGCCTTCGTTGTGCGCGTATAATAAAAGAAACGGAAACGTACAATAAAGCAGGGCACTGGCGGCCACCAATGCCCTGCATGCACAGCCGCTGCAAGAAGCGCAGTGGCCCAAGCCTCGGGCATCGTAACCTACCCTCGCCTCGGCCTAGCAGGGTGGGTTACTTTTTGTCTTTTGCGACGGCGATCACCGCAACGACGAGCGACGCAAACGCAATCATGAGCGTCAGCGCATCGGCAATCGTCACCATCAGCACCACCCCCTTTCATTCAGGGAGTGGCCACTGCCCACCCTGCATCTGGCTGTGCATGTTTCATTATACCATCAAATCCGGAAAATGCGAATATACATTCGCATCCTCAATGAAAATTAGGAATGTTTCCCTACCTGAACCTCCTGTCTTACCTCGCTGGCCTCTTCTCCCCTTCTTTCTAGTTCTGATAACCCTTAAAACTCCGCTGTTTTCATCAGGCGCTCGAAAAGGTCGGTGAAAACCAACTGTTTCCCTTGATCGATGAGCGAACGTGTGAAAAACAGAACGGATGCTGCAAGGTTTTTCTATTTGAGAAATAGTGCTATGAAGCGGTGTTCTCCCTTCAATCACCGACTCTCGAAAAATGATTTGTATAAAATCCGCGTTTTTTCGAATAATGACCATAGATGAATCTCGCTGTTCCAAGGAGGAAAACAAGTGGAGCAGGCAAGGCAGACCCGCGTGCATGGATTGTTATTGCTGATTGTAGCCGCCGTGTTCGTCTGGTCGGCCATTCGTCCGGCCAGCTATGCGGTGTGGGCCCTTGAGGTCGCCCCAGCGCTGATTGGGCTTGCGATTGTGATCGCTCTATACCGGCGTTTTCCGCTGACAACGATGTCATATGTCATCATCGCCATGCTGGCGATCCTCATGTTGATCGGCGGCCATTACATTTACTCCAAAGTTCCCTTTTTCAACTGGATCAAAGAGGCGTTCCATTTCGAACGCAACCATTACGATCGGTTTGGCCATTTCCTCAAAGGGACGTTCGCCATCGTCCTAAGGGAGATCGTGCTGCGGAAAACCCCGCTGCCGCGCGGACCTTGGCTTTTCACGATCGTCACAAGCATGTCGCTCGCCATCGCCTCCCTGTATGAAATCATCGAATGGCTCGTCTCCCTCATCTCCAAAGGAGGAAAGGCATCAAAAGACTTTTTGGGCACGCAAGGCGATATTTGGGACACGCAATGGGATATGCTATGTACATTGGGCGGGACGCTGATGGCTCTATGGCTGCTCTCAAAGTGGCACGACCGGCAGCTTGCGCGGTTGGATCAGTCCCGCAGCTAGGCTCGTCATCTAGCGGCTTCCACTGCCAATGAGGAAGCCGCTGTTTTTTATTGCACTTTATACAAATAAATCGTCCATGCCGATTCATCGGAGGTGAATACGCGCTCAAGCGCCAGCCCGTTCTCAGCGGCGTTGTCGATCGGAACGGCCGAAAAAATATAGCGGCCGCCCATGTTTTTCAACTGTTCCGTATTCAGCTGCAAATTCTTCAGCCGCTGTTTCGCGTGTTTCGTGAACATGTACCGTTTTCCAAGTTCCGCCGTAAAGACGTAGCAGCGCCCGCCCCATTCGTCAAAATACGTGCGGATCGTTTTGCTTTTCGCCAGTTCACGTTCAATGATTTGGCGGAACTCGTATTTGTAGGACAATGGGTAAAAGTTGTTGTACGTATCAAGCGTGTAAAACCCGTTGTATTGGGCGATGGCCGGATGAAGGCCGATGCTGACGACGCGGTACTCGGATACGGGAAGCCCGATGTATTGTTTGATTTCTTGGAACTGTTTTTCCGCATAAAATTGTTTCACCGTCGGTTCATAACGGAAGACGAGTTCCTCGTTAAGCAAAAACACGAGGATGATTTGCGCTGCCAGCAACCGTTTCGCCCACATTTTCCCCTTTTCGCTCGATTGCCAGATGATTTTCAACGCCAGCGCAAACTGCACATATATGATGAGCGGACGCAAAAAATGGAAGCGGGCGAAGTTAAACGTATCTAAAAAATGAAACCGCTCGGTCAATGGCAGCCACCCTTTATAAAACCAAAAGGCGTACCAGGCCGACAGCGCGAAATTCAGCCCAAACAAGAAAAGAAACACTCGTTCCTCTTTCCATCGTTGGTTAGCGAAAATGAGGAACAACGCGATGAACCAGGCCGGTAAAATAAACAACGTATGCTCGGTCATGACATGATGATGGCCGAGAAGAAAGTTTTTCCACGTTAAACGGACACAATGCCAAAACGTCAGGCGCGCGTGAAAGTACTCATCCCGGCTCGTCGGCTCGTCTTCCCATAAAAACGAGTACACAAGCCGGTACTCAACCAGCAAATAAAGCAGCGTCATATACGCGATGGAAAGGAAAAAACGGATGTTCCATCCCTTTCCGCGCAGCACATCCAAAAGCCAAAGCGCACCCATAGCGGAAAGAAAGAAAAAGAAACCGAGCACAAAACTCGAATAAAACGGAAGAAGCGTCAGCACGGCGACATTTTTCCACGACCGCTCTCCCTTCCGGATGTTCAAAAACGCCCAAAGCGCAAGCGGCATGCCTAACGTGCTTAACATCCCTGATGGCCAAAACAGCGTCAGCGCAAAGGCGAGCGCCACACCGATGCGAACAGCCATCCACCGCCGCTCAGGCAGGAAATGAGTTTTCAACAACAAATACATGCCTAAAAACGCCACCACTCTTATGATCGTCTGGCTGAGCGCATAGGCGGTCATCGTGGGAAACAGAGCGTGCAGCCAGACGATGCCGGTCAACTCCGAGCCAAGGGCGTTTCTTGACAGCTGGCCGTTAGCGATTTGCGGAATGTTCGCATCAAGCGGCCCGGTGATTTGCCCGCTTTCGGCGAGCACTTTATACCAGGCGATGTTGGAATCCAAATTATCGTGGACGCGAATGTGCGCATTCTCGCCAAGGATAAACAGTGGGGACACATAAAGGGCGATGACACCAAGCGCGAAAAGGATCCATCGCTGTTCGCTTTGTGCGGCCATCGGCATCACGCTCCTATCTCTGCAATTTTCCATTATGATGGTCCTATTGGATACGGTGCGCAATGGGGAAGGAAATGATTCCTGCAACCAGCTGAATGGGAGTAATACTTTCTTAGTCTCCGCTTCATTTGTTAATTTGCAACGGAAAGTCAGTCCATGACATACATCAAAAATATGTTATGATATAGATATAAACGGAAACAAACAGTCAAAAAACAACAATCGAGAAAGGAGTTCCTCATGTTAGCAGCAGAACGGCAGCAAAAAATTGTTGAGATCGTCAATGAACGGTTAAGCGTCCGCGTTTCTGAACTAAGCAAACTGTTTTCCGTTACTGAGGAAACCATCCGGCGCGACCTTGAAAAATTAGAAAAGGAAAACAAATTAAAACGAAGCCATGGGGGCGCCATCAGCATTCGCAATGAATCGGAAATCGACTTTTCCGAACGCGAGATCACGAACACAACAGAAAAAAAAGCGATCGCCCAAGAAGCAGTCAAATTCATCAACAGCGGCGACCGCATCATTTTAGATGCCAGCACGACTGCCTGGTATTTAGCTAAAGCACTGCCTGATATCCCTTTGACTGTCTTGACCAATTCGATTAAAGTCGCTATTGAGTTAAGCAAAAAAGAAAAAATTCAAGTCATTTCAACAGGCGGTATGTTATCATCGCGCTCACTCTCCTATGTAGGACCGTTGGCAGAGCGATCTTTGGAATCGTATCATGTCGACAAAGCGTTTTTGTCATGCAAAGGGATTCATTTGGAAAGCGGGTTAAGTGAATCGAACGAATGGCAGGCGTTGTTGAAGAAAAAAATGATGTCGATCGCCGATCAAGTTATCTTAATGGCTGATTCGAGCAAGTTCGGGGTGCGTACGTTTGTTCATATGACCGATCTTGACAGTGTCAATCACCTCATTACAGACGATCAAATCGATCATGAATCGATGCATAAATTGCAGGAACGAAAAATTGCGCTGACGATCGCGCAAACAGAGCGGAACATCGACCAACTTTAGTCGAGGCCAACAGGTATGTAGGAAAGGCGGAAAGATAAGAAGGAGTGCTGCTTTGCTTCAGCAGACGACAATCTCAAACAATCTTAAAAACAATCTTAAGAATAAAAGCAGGCGGTGCAAACACGCACGCCTGCTTTGAATGAAAGATGAATTTTCTCCTACTCGAGTTTTGGTATCCTTAGCGTATAAAAAGTGGACAGGCAGAAAATCCCCTAGAAGGCTGGTGAAAAACGGCTGATTCCCTTAATCAATGGGAGAATGAGTGAAAAACAGGACCGATGCAACAAGGTTTTTCTAATTGAGAAATAACATCGTAAAGCCGTATCCACGATTAAATCACCAGCCTCCTAGAGGCAAATAGAGATCGTTGTGCGATCTTGGCTTTATGTCAAGCCATGTCTTCCTTGTTCGTTATTATTCTATCGTTGTCAGTTGTTGTAAATGAAGTTGGTTCAATTGTTCAATCACTGTTTTCAATCGATTAGATGGCAAGGACACAACATTCGCAATTTGCCGCAATGTCAACGTTCTTAAATGCCCAAACATTGATACATTGATCACTTCCGGAGCGTATGTTTCCAACACTTTTACAACTTCTTCATAGGAAAGAAGATCATCGAGTCTTGCATGTTCGGAAAATGTGAGCGTAAATCCCCGCTTGTTTGGGTAAATAAAACTGTATTCCCCAGACCCAGCAATCAGTTCCACTCCGTATTCCGTCTCCGTGATCGAATGGATGCCATCGATTTTATCTAGGGTTTGCCCGTGTTCCCTCACTTCGCTCGCGCTCGCTTCAGGCAAAATGATTTTCGCCGTCGTATTGGCTGGAATGCGCACATAGACTCGAATATGGTTCTCCTGCAATACCCAAGATGATTCAATCCATCCGTACATGGATTTGTACGTCGCTTTCGCATGTGTTAAGCTCGAGCCGCTCCAGCGCGGATGAATGCGGATGCATCGATAAGCCGGGGCGGACTTATCAACATCCAGTCCAGCGACAACGCGGTACAGCCAATCGCCAATGGCTCCGTATGCGTAATGGTTGAAGGAATTCATATCATCGCTCCAAAATGAACCGTCCGGCTTGATGCTATCCCAATGCTCCCAAATCGTTGTGGCCCCTTTTTTCACACTGTACAACCATGATGGGTACGTGTCTTGCAACAGCAATCTTACTGCGGTGTCATGATAGCCGTTTTCAGACAGAACGAAACATAAATAAGGGGTACCGACAAAACCGGTTGTTAGATGGTAGTCATTTTCAATCACCATCTCATTCAATTCGCGTGCGATTCGCTGTTTCGTTTCCCCTTCTACCAAATCAAACATGAGCGCCAATACATGCGCCGTCTGCGTCGGAGAAGCAAGCCGTCCCGATGGGGTGACGAATTCCTGGCGGAACGCCGTAATAATACGGTCGAGCAACTCCGTATAATCCCGGACATCTTCTGCTTTGTTTAATACGACAGCCGCATCGCGGACAAGGCGGGTCGAGTAAGCATAAAAGGCTGTCGCAATCAAATCGGTAGGCGTAGCACCTACATAGCTGTTTTCCTTGGCATCAAGCGCCAGCCAATCACCGAAATGAAAGCCAGTATTCCAGAGATGCTCGTTTTCTCCCTGGCGGCGTATATATTCGACCCATGCTTTCATGCTGTCGTATTGCTCGGCCAGCAATCGTTTGTCTCCATAAACGAGATACACTGTCCATGGACAAATAACTGCGGCATCTCCCCATGCGGCTGAAGATGACGCCCCTTCTGCTCCCAGTATATTCGGGATGACAAATGGAACACCGCCGTCCGGCAATTGGTCTGCTTTTAAATCGCGCAACCATTTTGTAAAAAACGGCGCCCCTTGATAGTTAAACAGAGCAGTGCGAATGAATACTTGAGCATCGCCCGTCCATCCAAGCCGTTCATCTCGTTGAGGACAATCAGTCGGCACATCGACAAAGTTGCCACGCTGCCCCCAACGAATGTTTTGTTGAAGCTTGTTGACAAGCGGATGAGAACATTCAAATTGCCCAGTCGGTTCCATATCGGAGTGAATGACTTCACCAACAAAGTGATCCAACGGCAACCCATTTTCTTGCCCCGGGTATCCTTCGACTTTGACATAGCGAAATCCTTGGAATGTAAAATGAGGGGCATACACTTCGTTCCCTTCTCCTTTTGCAATGTAGGTAACCATTTGCTTTGCCTTGCGCAAATTTCCTGTATAAAAATTCCCCTCTTTATCCAACACTTCAGCGTGTTGGAGCGTAATCGTCGTGCCTCGCGGCGCATTGACCGTCATCCGGATGCGACCGACCATATTTTGCCCCATATCGAGCACCATGTCCCCAGCTGGCGTCACAAATGAAGCGATAGGTCGGATCGTTTCCGTAACACGTGTCGGCCAGTTTTCTTGCGCCACTAAATGGGTTAGCGCCAAATTATAAGTCACAGTTTGTTTCCAGTCTGCATCATCAAAATCCCCTTCACTCCACCCTGGCTGCTCAAGGCGGGCATCATACACTTCCCCATGGTAAATTTCCGAGTATAAAATCGGTCCTGTCGCCGCTTTCCACGTCGTATCGCTGACAATGATGTCTTCGGTTCCATCGTCATAAGAAATATGAAGTTGTATGAGGGCGGCCCGGCGATCACCATAAATGTGGCGCTTTCCTTCCCATCCTAACGTTCCCTTATACCAGCCATCGGCCAGCATAACGCCAATACCATTAGCTCCTTCACGCAGTTGATCCGTGACATCGTACGTTTGATATTGGAGACGTTTATTGTAACTCGTCCAACCCGGCGTGAGCACATCTTCCCCGACTCGTTGTCCATTGATATACAGTTCATACAACCCAATGCCTGTCACATACACGCGCCCTACAGCGATTCGTTTTTTCAGCTCAAACCGTTTCCGCAGCAAAAAAGCAGGCTCCGCGAGCGGATCAATTTCATTTGGATCGGGAGTAATCCACTTCGCTTTCCATTCTGTTGAATCAAGAAAAGCTGTTTCCCACCAAGCAGGTTCACTCCAATCCGACTCGCGTCCAAAGTTGTCCCACACTTTCACTTGATAGAAATATCGTGTTCGGGATCGAAGTCTTGGTCCAGCATATTCGACATGAATTGACTGATCTGATTCGACTCGTCCGGTATCCCAGACCATTATTTTTTTCCTCTGTTCTTCCGTCCAGACTTGAATTTGATATGCTTGTTGCACAGTTCCACGCCGATCGGATTCGATCACCCAGCTAAGGCGCGGGCGCAGAACATCAATTCCTAGAGGATTGGTTTTATATTCACATTTTGTATCACAGACTTTCAAAAAATTCATGTAGTTTCCCCTTTCTGCTTTTTGTATGGCGTCGGATTTCGTTTAACCGACTTAATTTTTGTTACGGCATCAGGTACTCGCTTTATCGGAAATCAATGCTTTTTCTCCGTTCTTTGGATATCTGTTAATGCCGCACAATTACCATCATTTTCAACCTCCCCACTCAGTTGAATCCTTTTTCGAGCCGTTTCTTCAAGTTTTGATGATCCAATGCTGCTATAGACCCTGCTTGTTCCGAATAGACAGTATGAATTTATATAACCTAGCAAGCTGATCGCAATGCCGCTAATGTCATGTAGCCTCCTATACCTCTCAATGACATTGAGCATGTCTGTGTAAATTAGCACATTATTTCAGAATCCCTTTTTCAAATTATTTCGGACGGATTCGGAAATAATGTGCAAAATCTTTGCGAATTATTCCAGGTTTTGCAGATTATTTCCGAACATTTGCACATTATT
>NZ_SDLA01000109.1:0-255 GCF_013096845.1 Geobacillus sp. BMUD | reverse complement strand
ATTTGGCTTCGAGAGCTAACCGCGGCGCCTCAGCTTTTCCGGTTATCTAGTTTTCAAGGAACGAAGTAGCTGCATTGAGCTTGCTTCTTCGCTGGTTTGCGTCGAGGAATCTGGCTCCTCTGCATTCACTTGTAGACGCAGACGCAAACGAAGCAGTCGAAGGAATTCTCATTCCTTCAAAACTGAACGAAACGGAAGCGCGATGTTCATTGAACCGAAAGGTTTGTCATCCTTAGAAAGGAGGTGATCCAGCCG
>NZ_SDLA01000108.1:0-256 GCF_013096845.1 Geobacillus sp. BMUD | reverse complement strand
GCATAGCCAATGACAAGTTTGCCAATTTGATTTTCAATACAGTAGTTAATGATGTAACGGCAAGTCTTGTTGATATAATCATTCACTTTATTATTGCGATTCATAGCAAGCAAAGCCTGTTTACGAGTGGTGCCTTTGATTTTTTGCTTATCTTTAATGCTTTGAAGTCTGGCATTTTCTTTGTTAAACCATTGATTTATACTTTTTAATCTCCGCCCATCAATGATGAATGATCTGCCGTCTGATGTGACACAAG
>NZ_SDLA01000107.1:0-263 GCF_013096845.1 Geobacillus sp. BMUD | reverse complement strand
ATGTTCATGCATATGGACTACTGTCTAGCTCCGGCCGCCATCGGCTCGCGACGCTTCGGTCCTGCTGCGGCGGCGACAGCCTCCTCGCAGGCCCTCCAGCGCGTTTCGCCGATAGGCGGGCGGCCTCCGCTTTTCCCCTTAGAAAGGAGGTGATCCAGCCGCACCTTCCGGTACGGCTACCTTGTTACGACTTCACCCCAATCACTTGCCCCACCTTCGGCGGCTGGCTCCCGTAAGGGTTACCTCACCGACTTCGGGTGTTG
>NZ_SDLA01000106.1:0-319 GCF_013096845.1 Geobacillus sp. BMUD | reverse complement strand
GCAAGTGATTGGGGTGAAGTCGTAACAAGGTAGCCGTACCGGAAGGTGCGGCTGGATCACCTCCTTTCTAAGGATGACAAACCTTTCGGTTCAATGAACATGGCGCTTCCGTTTCGTTCAGTTTTGAGGGAACGAGTGATGTTCTCTCAATGACAAACATCGTTCCTTGAAAACTAGATAACCGATACACAAAAGGAAGAAGCCGAGACGCTGTAGGTTAAGCTAGAAAGGGCGCACGGTGGATGCCTTGGCACTAGGAGCCGATGAAGGACGGGGCAAACGCCGAAACGCTTCGGGGAGCTGTAAGCAAGCGTAGATC
>NZ_SDLA01000105.1:0-366 GCF_013096845.1 Geobacillus sp. BMUD | reverse complement strand
CCCGTCCTTCATCGGCTCCTAGTGCCAAGGCATCCACCGTGCGCCCTTTCTAGCTTAACCTACAGCGTCTCGGCTTCTTCCTTATTGTCTAGCTTCGGCGCCTAGCTCTCTTCTGCCAAATAACCTCTCCCTTGGGATGCAAGCATCCCTGCGGGTGAAGAACATTTGGCTTCGAGATCGCCAGGATGGCGATATTTCGCCGTTGCCCGCAGGACGCGGGCGGTCTTTAGGCGAAATTTCGGCGCCTCAGCTTTTCCGGTTATCTAGTTTTCAAGGAACGAAGTAGCTGCATTGAGCTTGCTTCTTCGCTGGTTTGCGTCGAGGAATCTGGCTCCTCTGCATTCGCTTGTAGACGCAGACGCAAAC
>NZ_SDLA01000104.1:0-370 GCF_013096845.1 Geobacillus sp. BMUD | reverse complement strand
AGCGTGGCGACACGTGGAGCTGACGGATACTAATCGATCGAGGGCTTAACCTAGAAAAGTGGAAGCGCCGCGTTTCGCTCTCGAAGCCAAATGTTCTTCACCCGCAGGGGCGCTCGCGCCCCGAGGGAGAAGGTGATTTGACCCCGAGCGGCGGCGAGCCGGAGCTAGACAGTACGAAAAGCGGAGGCCGCCCGCTTATCGGCGAAACGTGCTGGAGGGCCTGCGAGGAGGCTGTTGCCGCCACAGCAGGACCGAAGCGTCGCGAGCCGATGGCGGCCGGAGCTAGACAGTACGAAGCGCGGCTTCTTCCGACGGTTATCTAGTTTTGAGGGAATGAACTATTTCGATTGACAAATCCAACAGGATGGAT
>NZ_SDLA01000103.1:0-382 GCF_013096845.1 Geobacillus sp. BMUD | reverse complement strand
CAATATTCTCGACCATGACATCACCTTCGGCGTTGGCCCGGCGGGTACGGGTAAAACCTACCTGGCAGTGGCTGCGGCAGTTGATGCCCTGGAGCGTCAGGAAATTCGCCGTATTCTGCTGACTCGTCCGGCGGTAGAAGCCGGTGAGAAACTGGGCTTCCTGCCTGGCGATTTAAGCCAGAAAGTAGACCCGTATTTGCGCCCACTGTACGACGCGCTGTTTGAAATGCTGGGCTTTGAGAAAGTCGAGAAACTGATTGAGCGCAACGTTATTGAAGTCGCGCCGCTGGCCTATATGCGTGGTCGTACGCTGAACGACGCGTTTATCATTCTCGATGAGAGCCAGAACACCACCATCGAACAGATGAAGATGTTCCTGACC
>NZ_SDLA01000102.1:0-383 GCF_013096845.1 Geobacillus sp. BMUD | reverse complement strand
GGGCAGCACCGATCCACCATGGAAGCGGCAATACGGGCCCAGAAGATGCGCCCTGATTTGGCGGCGGTGCATTCGAAGGCGGTGGAAACCGCTCAGGAGCTTTATGCCACTGAAAAGGCAGCCCGCGAAACGGCATGACACGTCAGTTGCGGTGCGAACACTTAACGCGCCGCAACTCCACCTTCATGTCGTCTAACAGGGCGTTCCTCGATAAGCACAACTGGAGAAAAACTTGCGATTGATCATCGATACTGACACGGGGCTTGCCACCGTCGACGGACATGCTGATTTCAAGCGTTTGGATGCCGTACTTATCGGCCAGCATGACCTTCCTGAATATTTAGGCAAGCCGGATGCCGCAAATATCTGGATATATACAAGTC
>NZ_SDLA01000101.1:0-383 GCF_013096845.1 Geobacillus sp. BMUD | reverse complement strand
TGGGAGAACAATGGATTTTTTTAAACGGAGAATTTGTAACAAAAGAAAACGCAAAAATATCAGTTTATGATCATGGATTTTTGTATGGGGACGGCGTGTTTGAAGGTATTCGCGTCTATAGCGGCAACGTATTCCGCCTAGAAGAACATATAGATCGTCTGTATAACTCAGCTAAGTCCATTATGCTGAACATTCCATACACGAAAGATGAAATGATCAACCACGTGCTCGAAACCGTCCGTCGCAATGGATATCAAGATGCGTACATCCGCCTTGTCGTTTCGCGCGGGGTTGGCGATTTGGGGCTTGACCCGTATAAATGCAAATCACCGCAAGTCGTGATTATCGTTGAGCCGCTGGCGCTCTTCCCGAAACATTTATAT
>NZ_SDLA01000100.1:0-385 GCF_013096845.1 Geobacillus sp. BMUD | reverse complement strand
GGCTTGATGGCAGGCTTTTTAGGCCTGAAGTTTGGCGGCAACGGCGCGCTGCTGGCGTTTGGTATTTCCGCGTTCTCACTGATTTTCCTGCATTTCAATACTCAGGTACCGGTGTCACATCATATTTCGCTGCCTGCCGCGTTGGTAGCGGTGCCATCAGGTAGCCTGATTTGGGCTGCTATCGTTGGAATAATTTGCGCGATATTGGGTGAACTGATGTCGCGTATCTTCCTGATCCACGTCGATACACATATTGACCCGCCGGCGATGGTCATCACCATTATGACCACGATGATTAATCTGTTGGCGACCATTGGATTATTTACCTTGGTTCCCCTGTTTTAATCCCGCCATAACAAAAAGCCAGCAGTGTCTGCCTGCTGGC